>NZ_JBEXRC010000006.1:0-235643 GCF_040612915.1 Streptomyces sp. NPDC006326
GCCCGCGCCACCGGCGCGGGCCCCTCGTCCGTGTCCGTCGTGCGGGCGGCTAGATCGTGCCCAGCTTGATGATCGACAGGAGGGCGATCAGCTGGATCGCCGAGGCGCCCAGGGCCTTCGGCCAGGGCAGGTCGTGCGACTTGCTGATCAGCGAGGTGAACAGGGCGCCGGCCGCCACCCAGGTCGCCCAGCCCAGGATCTGCACCAGCATGTTGTCGCCGCTCAGGAACACCGCGAAGAGCAGGCGCGGGGCGTCCGTGATGGACATGACCAGCATCGACAGGCCCACGGTGGGCTGCCAGGCCCCGTCACCGCCCATCTGGCGGGCCAGGGTGTGCGTGACGACTCCCAGCAGCAGACCGCAGACGACGAAGGCCACACCGGCGCTGAGGACGATCGGGACGGCCTGGGAGAGGGTGGCGTTGATGACGTCCTTGCGGGCGTCGTCGAGGCCGAAGACCGCCAGCAGCCCGTACAGGAACGTCACGATCAGCGCGGGGCCCCACACGGGGTGGTCGCGCATCTGCAGGAAGGTCGGCCCGGGCCGCATCACGATGCCGCGCAGCAGCTCCTTCCAGGGCAGTCTCGGGCCGGCCGGCGCGGCTGCCCCGGCGCCCGCCTGGTAGGTCGAGCCCTGGCCGTACGGGTCCTCGCCGTACGCGAAGACCTGGGTGTGCCCCGGGTTGTCGTTCGCGTACGAGCCTCCGTGGCCGTACGGGGGCTGCGCCGCCTGCGGGGCCGGCGGCTGCTGGCCGTACGGGTCGAAGTACTCGGGCTCGCCGTGGCCTCCGGCGGTGGCGCCCTGCTGGGGCCACTGCTGCTGGGGAGGGTAGGGCTGCCCGCCGTACGGTGCCTGCTGCGGTTGCTGCTGACCGTACGGCTGCTGCCGCGGGGGTTGTTGGGGAGCGCGGTTGTTGTCCCGGCCGCGTCCGATCCTGAATCCAGCCACGTGATCGAACGTACCTGGTCCGCCGGATCCCGGTGGACGGGCGGCCGGATTATGCACCGTTTGCGGCTGACCTGTGACATCCCCTAGGGGAGGAACGGGGGGCGTCCCCGGGTCCGCCCCCTGGACCCCGTGACGCGGAACGGCCGGTCCCCGAGCGGGGACCGGCCGTTGCTGCGTCGTACGCGGGCCTGCCTACTTGGCGCCGTCGCCGGCGGTCTCCGGCTTCGCCTCGGGCTCGGCCTCGGCGGCCGGCTCCGTCTCGGCCTCAGCCTCGACCGAGGGCTCGGCCTCGGCCTCGGCCTCGGCCGCAGGCTCTGCCTCAGCCTCGGCCTCGGCGGCAGCAGCGGCAGCAGCGGCAGCCTCGGCCTCCGCGGCGGCGGCAGCCTCGGCCTCGGCGGCGGCGGCAGCCTCCGCCTCCGCCTTCGCGGCAGCCTCCGCCTCCGCCTTGGCCTTCGCTTCGGCGGCGGCCTTGGCCTCGGCCTCGGCCTCCGCGGCGGCAGCGGCAGCCTCGGCCTCCGCTGCGGCCACGGCCTCGGCCTCCGCGGCGGCAAGCGCCTCCGCGTCCGGCTCCGGGGCCTTCACCGACTCCAGCAGCAGCTGGGCCACGTCCACGACCTGGACGGACTCCTTCGCCTGGCCGTCGTTCTTCTTGCCGTTGACCGAGTCCGTCAGCATCACCAGGCAGAACGGGCACGCCGTCGACACGATGTCCGGGTTGAGGGAGAGGGCCTCGTCGACGCGCTCGTTGTTGATGCGCTTGCCGATCCGCTCCTCCATCCACATCCGCGCGCCACCGGCGCCACAGCAGAAGCCGCGCTCCTTGTGGCGGTGCATCTCCTGCTGGCGCAGGCCCGGGACGGCGCTCATGATCTCGCGCGGCGGCGTGTAGACCTTGTTGTGCCGGCCCAGGTAGCACGGGTCGTGGTACGTGATCAGCCCGTCAACCGGCGTCACCGGCAGCAGCCGGCCCTCGTCGATCAGGTGCTGGAGCAGCTGCGTGTGGTGGATGACCTCGTACTCGCCGCCCAGCTGCGGGTACTCGTTCGCGATGGTGTTGAAGCAGTGCGGGCAGGTGGAGACGATCCGCTTCGCCGACTTCGGCTTCCTGGTCGACGGGTCCTCGTCGTCCTCACCGAAGGCCATGTTCAGCATGGCCACGTTCTCCTGCGCGAGCTGCTGGAACAGCGGCTCGTTGCCGAGGCGGCGCGGGGAGTCGCCGGTGCACTTCTCGTCGCCGCCCATGATCGCGAACTTCACGCCCGCGATGTTCAGCAGCTCCGCGAAGGCCTTCGTGGTCTTCTTGGCCCGGTCCTCCAGCGCGCCGGCGCAGCCGACCCAGTAGAGGTAGTCGTACTCGGACAGGTCCTCGGCGTCCTTGCCGACGATCGGGACCTCGAAGTCGACCTCCTTGGTCCACTCCACGCGCTGCTTCTTGGCGAGGCCCCAGGGGTTGCCCTTCTTCTCCAGGTTCTTGAGCATCGTGCCCGCCTCCGACGGGAACGCGCTCTCGATCATCACCTGGTAGCGCCGCATGTCGACGATGTGGTCGATGTGCTCGATGTCGACCGGGCACTGCTCCACGCACGCACCGCAGGTGGTGCAGGACCACAGCACGTCCGGGTCGATGACGCCGTTCTCCTCGACGGTCCCGATCAGCGGGCGCTCGGCCTCGGCCAGCGCGGCGGCCGGGACACCGGCGAGCTGCTCCGCCGTGGCGCGCTCCTCGCCCTCCATCGTCTTGCCGCCGCCCGCGAGCAGGTACGGGGCCTTGGCGTGCGCGTGGTCGCGCAGCGACATGATCAGCAGCTTCGGCGACAGCGGCTTGCCCGTGTTCCAGGCGGGGCACTGCGACTGGCAGCGGCCGCACTCGGTGCACGTGGAGAAGTCGAGGATGCCCTTCCAGGAGAACTGCTCGACCTGGGAGACGCCGAAGACGTCGTCCTCGCCGGGCTCCTCGAAGTCGATCTCCTTGCCGCCGCTGGTCATCGGCTGGAGCGCGCCGAGGGCGGTCGCGCCGTCCGCGTTGCGCTTGAACCAGATGTTCGGGAAGCCGAGGAAGCGGTGCCAGGCGACACCCATGTTGGTGTTGAGGGAGACGACGATCATCCAGATCAGCGAGACGCCGATCTTGATCATCGCGGTGAAGTAGATGGCGTTCTGCAGGGCGCCGAGCGAGAGTCCCTTGAAGGCCAGGACCAGCGGGTACGAGGCGAAGTACGCGGCCTCGTAGTGGTCCACGTGGTGGATCGCGCCCTCAAGGCCGCGCAGCGTCAGGATCGCGAGGCCGATGGTGAGGATCACGTACTCGACGAAGTACGCCTGCCAGGCCTTGGAGCCGGCGAAGCGCGACTTGCGGCCCGCCCGGGAGGGCAGCGACAGCAGGCGGATGGCGATCAGCACGGCGATGCCGAGGATCGTCATGATGCCGATGAACTCGATGTAGAGCTCGAAGGGCAGGAAGCCGCCGATGACCGGCAGCGTCCAGTCGGCCTGGAAGAGCTGCCCGTACGCCTGGACCAGCGTCGGGGGCAGGGTCAGGAAGCCGATCGCGACGAACCAGTGCGCGAAGCCGACGATGCCCCAGCGGTTCATCCTGCTGTGGCCGAGGAACTCCCGGACGAGGGTGAGCGTTCGGGCCTTCGGGCGGTCCGTGCGGCTGCCTGCCGGCACGGGCTGTCCGAGCTTCACGAACCGGTAGATCTGCGCCACGGCTCGGGCGAGCAGCGCGACGCCGACCACGGTGAGGACCAGCGACACGATGATCGCGGCGAGTTGCATGGGAGGGCTCCTCGGGCGGGACTTACTAAGCGGTAACTTATTGAGTCAAGGCTTGAGATTACCCATTCTCCGCCGCGCAATGTAGGTGAGCGTGCGGTGATCTGTGTCGCTCAGGCATGCCTGTGTCGGCAGGCCGCCCGAGGGGTCCGGGCGAGGATCGCCAGATCCATCCCAAGCCAGTGGCTCTCCACATAGTGCCGGTCCAGCAGGGCCATCTCCTCCCAGGGGAGGTCGGAGCGCGCGCTCACCTGCCACAAGCCGGTCATTCCGGGCCGTACGAAGAGCCGGTCCGGGCAGTCCGTACGCGGCTGCGGGCGCGGCCCGACCAGTGACATCTCCCCGCGCAGTACGTTCAGCAGCTGCGGCATCAGGTCCAGGGCGCACCACTCCACGGCCGCCCCGGCCCGCCCCGCGCCCCGGGTGCGCAGCCGCCAGGTGCGAAACGGCCGCCCGCCGAGTCCGGCGGCCGGCTCCCGTACGAAAACCCGTCCGCCCTGGGTCGCGTACAGCAGTCCGGCGGCGAGCAGGAGCGGGGCCAGGACGACCGGGAGCAGCGCGAGGGCCCCGAGGAGGTCGCACACCCGCTTCGCCGAGCAGTCCGGAAGGGCGCTCCGCGCGGACGGCCGGGCGGGGGGACCGCCCGTCCCCGGGTCGGACGGCAGGCGCGGCGGGAGCAGGCGCAGGGGCATGGGGGCACGGTGCCAAGCGGCCCGCGGGGATCCGGTGCGCCGCGCGGCGGGGCCGCCCGCCGTCGCCCGCTCGGCCCCCTTGGCGCGTCCGCCGAGCTTCCGGGTGACGGCCCGGCCGTGGGTGCGGACCGGCCGGAATGCCTGCTCACGGCCGGGGTGAGCGTAAGGGTGGCGTAAGAGTTGAGCCACATGGACTCAGGTCTGTTGACGCGGCGGCGGCGGTACTGCATCCTTGAGTCTGTTGCACTCAAGTCAGCTGGAGGAATCAAAATGGCACGTGCGGTCGGCATCGACCTGGGCACCACTAACTCCGTCGTCAGCGTTCTCGAAGGCGGCGAGCCCACCGTCATCACCAACGCCGAGGGCGCCAGGACCACGCCGTCCGTCGTCGCCTTCGCCAAGAACGGCGAGGTCCTCGTCGGCGAGGTCGCCAAGCGCCAGGCGGTCACGAACGTGGACCGCACCATCCGCTCGGTGAAGCGCCACATGGGCACCGACTGGAAGATCAACCTGGACGGCAAGGACTTCAACCCGCAGCAGATGAGCGCCTTCATCCTGCAGAAGCTGAAGCGTGACGCCGAGGCGTACCTGGGTGAGAAGGTCACCGACGCGGTCATCACCGTCCCCGCGTACTTCAACGACTCCGAGCGCCAGGCGACGAAGGAGGCCGGCGAGATCGCGGGTCTGAACGTCCTGCGCATCGTCAACGAGCCGACCGCGGCCGCCCTGGCCTACGGCCTGGACAAGGACGACCAGACCATTCTCGTCTTCGACCTCGGTGGCGGCACCTTCGACGTGTCGCTGCTGGAGATCGGCGACGGTGTCGTCGAGGTCAAGGCCACCAACGGCGACAACCACCTCGGCGGCGACGACTGGGACCAGCGCGTCGTCGACTACCTGGTCAAGCAGTTCGCCAACGGCCACGGCGTGGACCTCTCCAAGGACAAGATGGCGCTGCAGCGTCTGCGCGAGGCCGCCGAGAAGGCGAAGATCGAGCTGTCCTCCTCCACGGAGACCACGATCAACCTGCCCTACATCACGGCCTCCGCCGAGGGCCCGCTGCACCTGGACGAGAAGCTCACGCGCTCGCAGTTCCAGCAGCTGACCGCGGACCTCCTGGAGCGCTGCAAGACCCCGTTCCACAACGTCATCAAGGACGCCGGCATCCAGCTGTCCGAGATCGACCACGTGGTCCTGGTCGGCGGCTCCACCCGCATGCCGGCCGTCGCCGAGCTCGTCAAGGAGCTGACCGGCGGCCAGGACGCCAACAAGGGCGTCAACCCGGACGAGGTCGTCGCCATCGGCGCCACCCTCCAGGCCGGTGTCCTCAAGGGTGAGGTCAAGGACGTCCTGCTCCTCGACGTGACCCCGCTGTCCCTCGGCATCGAGACCAAGGGCGGCATCATGACCAAGCTCATCGAGCGCAACACCACGATCCCGACCAAGCGGTCCGAGATCTTCACGACGGCCGAGGACAACCAGCCGTCCGTGCAGATCCAGGTCTACCAGGGCGAGCGCGAGATCGCGGCGTACAACAAGAAGCTCGGCATGTTCGAGCTGACCGGCCTGCCCCCGGCCCCGCGCGGCGTCCCGCAGATCGAGGTCTCCTTCGACATCGACGCCAACGGCATCATGCACGTCACGGCCAAGGACCTCGGCACGGGCAAGGAGCAGAAGATGACCGTGACCGGCGGCTCTTCGCTCGGCAAGGACGAGGTCGACCGGATGCGCCAGGAGGCCGAGCAGTACGCGGAGGAGGACCACCGCCGCCGCGAGGCCGCCGAGACCCGCAACCAGGCCGAGCAGCTCGTCTACCAGACGGAGAAGTTCGTCAAGGACAACGAGGACAAGGTGCCGGCCGAGGTCAAGACCGAGGTCGAGGGCGCCGTCGCCGAGCTGAAGGAGAAGCTCAAGGGCGAGGACACGGCGGAGATCCGCACCGCGACCGAGAAGGTCGCCGCGGTCAGCCAGAAGCTCGGCCAGGCGATCTACGCCGACGCGCAGGCCGCCCAGGGCGCTGCGGGTGCGGCCGGCGACGCGGGCCAGGCCAAGGCCGACGACGACGTCGTCGACGCCGAGATCGTCGACGACGAGAAGCCGAAGGGCGGCGCTGCCTGATGTCGGAGGAGACCCCGGGTTTTGAGGAGAAGCCCGAAGTCCCCACCGGCGCCACGGCTGACGACGCCGAGCCGAAGGCCGCCGACTCCGCCAAGGCGGATGCGGCGGCCCCGGCCGGGGACTCCGGAGCACAGGATGCTGCGCTGCTGGCGCAGCTGGACCAGGCCCGTACGGCACTCGCCGAGCGGACCGGGGACCTCCAGCGGCTCCAGGCCGAGTACCAGAACTACCGCCGCCGGGTGGAGCGGGACCGGATCGCCGTCAAGGAGATCGCGGTCGCGTCCCTCCTGACGGAGCTGCTCCCGACCCTGGACGACATCGGCCGGGCGCGGGATCATGGCGAGCTGGTCGGCGGCTTCAAGTCGGTGGCCGAATCGCTGGAGACCGCCGCCGCCAAGATGGGGCTCCAGCAGTTCGGCAAGGAGGGCGAGCCCTTCGACCCGACGATCCACGAGGCCCTGATGCACTCGTACGCGCCGGACGTCACCGAGACGACCTGCGTGGCGATCCTGCAGCCGGGGTACCGAATCGGCGAGCGCACGATCCGCCCCGCGCGGGTCGCGGTGGCCGAGCCCCAGCCGGGCGCGGCCCCCAAGTCCGAGTCGGCCGAGGCCGACACGCCGTCGGACAAGGACACGGATGCCCCCGACAAGGGCTGATGTTGAACCAGTAGGGGCACGAGAGGAGGGACACCGGGGATGAGCACGAAGGACTTCGTCGAGAAGGACTACTACAAGGTCCTCGGTGTCCCGAAGGACGCGACCGAGGCCGAGATCAAGAAGGCGTACCGGAAGCTCGCACGCGAGTTCCACCCGGACGCCAACAAGGGCGACGCCGCGGCCGAGGAGCGCTTCAAGGAGATCTCCGAGGCGAACGACATCCTCGGCGACCCCAAGAAGCGCAAGGAGTACGACGAGGCCCGCACCCTGTTCGGCAACGGGGGCTTCCGCCCCGGCCCGGGCGGGGGCGGCTCGTTCAACTTCGACCTGGGCGACCTGTTCGGCGGTTCCCAGCCGGGCGGCGGCGCGGGCGGCGGCTTCGGCGGCGGCCTGGGCGACGTCTTCGGCGGACTGTTCAACCGGGCCGGCGCGGGTGCGGGCACCCGTACCCAGCCGCGCCGCGGCCAGGACATCGAGTCGGAGGTCACCCTCTCCTTCACGGAGGCGGTGGACGGGGCCACGGTCCCGCTGCGGATGTCCTCGCAGGCCCCCTGCAAGGCCTGCTCGGGCACCGGCGACAAGAACGGCACGCCCCGTGTCTGCCCGACCTGCGTCGGTACCGGCCAGGTCTCCCGGGGCAGCGGCGGCGGCTTCTCCCTGACCGACCCCTGCGCGGACTGCAAGGGCCGCGGCCTGATCGCCGAGAACCCCTGCGAGGTCTGCAAGGGCAGCGGCCGGGCCAAGTCCTCCCGCACCATGCAGGTCCGGATCCCGGCGGGCGTCTCCGACGGCCAGCGGATCCGGCTGCGCGGCAAGGGCGGACCGGGCGAGCGCGGCGGCCCGGCCGGCGACCTGTACGTGGTGGTCCACGTGGACAGCCACCCGGTCTTCGGCCGCAAGGGCGACAACCTGACGGTGACCGTGCCGGTGACGTTTGCGGAAGCGACGCTGGGCGCCGACGTCAGGGTCCCGACCTTGAACGGCCCCGCGGTGACCCTGAAGCTGCCGCCCGGCACCCCCAACGGCCGTACGATGCGGGCCCGCGGAAAGGGCGCGGTCCGCAAGGACGGCACCCGCGGGGACCTGCTGGTGACGGTGGAGGTCGCGGTCCCGTCGGAGCTGTCGGACAAGGCCCGCGAGGCGCTGGAGATGTACCGCGACGCGACGGTGTCGGAGGACCCGCGCGCCGTGCTGTTCGAGTCCGCGAAGGGAGCATGACATGGACGGCCGCCGACGACAGGCCCGGTTCGGCAGCGGGGCGTACGAGCTGACCGACGAGACCCCGGTCTACGTGATCTCGGTGGCCGCCCAGCTCTCGGGGCTGCACCCGCAGACCCTGCGCCAGTACGACCGCCTGGGCCTGGTGTCCCCGGACCGGACGGCCGGCCGCGGCCGGCGCTACTCGGCCCGTGACATCGAGCTGCTCCGCACGGTGCAGACGCTGTCCCAGGACGAGGGCATCAACCTGGCCGGAATCAAGCGGATCATCGAGCTGGAGAACCAGGTCGCCGCGCTCCAGCAGCGCGTGGCCGAGCTCTCGGCGGCGGTGGACGGCGCGGCGGCCGTGCTCCAGCAGCGCGAGGCCCAGGTGCACGCCTCGTACCGGCGGGACCTGGTCAAGTACCAGCCGCCGGTGCCGGGCAACGCCCTGGTCGTCTGGCGGCCCGCGCCGAAGCGCCAGGCCGACTGAGCGCGGGCGGCTGAGCCCAAGGCGACGCACCCGACCGTTCGCTGACGCACACTCAAGGCCCCGTCCGGTCCCCGGGCGGGGCTTCGGCGTCAGTCGTTCTCGTCCTCCAGGATCCCCGAACGGGCTATCAGGAAGCCCAGTTGGGCCCTGCTGCCGCTGCCGAGGTGGCTGGCGAGCTTGGCGATGTGCGCCCGGCAGGTCCGTACGTTCATCCCCAGCCGGCGGGCTATGGCCTCGTCCACGTGCCCCTCCACGAGGAGTTGGGCGATGGTGCGCTGCACCCCGGAGATGCCGCTGCGGGTGTGCTGGTACGTCACTTCCTCCTGGAGCGGCACGGCCCGGTGCCACAGCTGCTCGAACACCTTGATGAGGTAGTCGACCAGTCCCGGGTGGCGCAGCTCCAGGGCGACCTGCCGGTCGTCGCTGGCCGGGATGAAGGCGACCGTCCGGTCGAAGATGATGAGGCGCTCGAACAGCTCCTCCAGGGTGCGCACTTCGACCTTGCCGGCCTTGAGGTGGTCGACGTAGGCGAGCGTGCCGCGGCTGTGCCGGACCGTGTGCTGGTAGAGGGTGCGGATGCGCACGCCGCGGTCGGTCAGCGGCTGGTCGCGCTCCAGGGCCTCCGTCAGTTCCAGGCTCGGGCGGGCGCCGCCGGGCTGGATGGTGAGCATTTCCGTGTGACACTCGGCGGTGGCCAGGTTGAGGGCCGCGTTGATGGGGTCGAAGCCTTCGAGCACGGTGATGGCGTGGGTGCTGGCCGGGTTCTGCGCGCTGATGGCGAGAAACGGCTCGAAAGCCTCGGACAGTTCGAGGGAGTCGCGGCGCCGGTCGCGGATCTCCCGTTCGATCGGATGCAGCCGCTGTGCGAGGGCGACCGCCGGGGGAACCGGACGGAGCGAGTTGACGTCATCAGGGTCTGGCTGCAACAACGCCAGATCGAGCAGACAAGGTGCCGTTTTCACGTCCCCACGTGCAATGCGTCCCGTGCGCAGTGCGCTGGTGTAGAGCCGCGCCCCCTCACTGCACAGCTCGGTGACCGAGTGGGGATGTGTCGCTTTTGTTCTGTTTGTAGTCAAATCTCCACCCCCCAGGGTCCTGAACATGCAAGAACATGATGCATCGTCCCTGTGGCAGCAACGTGCCTGAATGAGCCATCGTCTGACAGGCGGGGGAGAGGATTTCATCAAGTGAGGACGAAGCCGACCATGAACAAGAGAATGCTTCGCTCGGCGCTTGCCACCGTCATCTTCTCGGCGCTGGCCGGTCTGGGACTTGCCGGAGTCACCTTGGGGGGCGCCGCGGGAGGTGCCGCGGACGTGCAGGCGGCGCAGCTGGAGGACAGTGGATGGCGTGCGGCACCGCTGGACAGCGGATGGCGGTCCGCGCCCGCCGATGCCGGTTCCGCCCTTGTCGTGGAGAACGCGGGATGACCCCCGACGACCGCGGTTTCCGACGTGAAATGGCTTCCGCCTACCGATCCGGTTGGCAGTTCATCGATCTCGCCACGGCCATCCCCCACCCGGGCGACTCGTTGATGGTCACCCTGTTCGGCCAGCCGATCGTCGTCACGCGCGAGGAGGACGAGGACGTCCGGGCGTACCGCTGCCTGCGCCGCCCCCGCGGCGCGCCGCAGCCCGTCCGCTGCGAGGTGCGCTACGGCATGGTCTTCGTGAACCTTGATCAGCGCGACCACCAGCTCTTCGAACCCGATATCACCACCGCCACCCCCCGCAGTGCCTGAAGCGATTCCCCCGTCGTTGCAGATCGCTCCAGGTGCTTCCCCCACACAACGGCGCCATCGTGGACCTGACCACGGTGGCGCCGTTGTGATGTCCGCGTCCAGGGGTCGGACGCGACTTCTTCGGCCGGCCGTCACCGTCGACGGCCCGAATGAGCAGGGGCGTGCGCTCAGGCGCGTCCCATCGCCCGGTCGAGGGTGATCTCCAGGACGACCCGGTCGGGGTTGGGCGAGGGCATCCGCCCGTACCGCTCGGCGTAGCGCGCCACCGCCTCGGCCACCGAGGCCTCGTCCGTGCGGATCACCGCGCGGCCCTCCAGCGTCGCCCAGCGGCGGCCCTCCATCTGGCACACCGCGACCCGGGCCGAACCCGGTGCCGTCGCCTGCGCCGCCAGGACGTTGCGGACCTTCTTGCTGTTCTTGTTGCTGATCACCCGCGCCAGGCCGGCCTCCGGGTCGTACGTCACGCCCACCGGCACCACGTGCGGGGAGCCGTCGGGCCGGGGCGTGGTCAGCGTGCAGACGTGCCGCTCCCGCCAGAAGGCGAGGTATTCGGGCGTCGGGTTGAGTACGTCGTGGGACATGCGCCGCAGCGTATCCACGGGCGGCGGCTACCCTCACCACCTTGAGTGGAATAGACTCAACTTTGCGCACGTTGAGCTTGTCAGTATCCGTATGGAGATGGAGAGGGAGAGGAGAAGCCGCACGTGGACGCCGAGCTGACCAACAGGAGCCGGGACGCGCTGAACGCGGCCACCAGCCGGGCCGTCAAGGACGGCCACGCCGACCTGACCCCCGCACACCTGCTGCTGGCCCTCCTCGCCGGCGAGGACAACGAGAACATCACCGACCTGCTGGTCGCGGTCGACGCGGACCAGGCGGCCGTACGGGCCGGGGCCGAGCGGATCCTCGCAGGCCTGGCCAGCGTCACCGGCTCCACGGTCGCGCCCCCGCAGCCCAGCCGCGACCTGCTCGCCGTACTGGCCGAGGCGGACGCCGAGGCCGGGCGCCTCGGGGACGACTACCTCTCCACCGAACACCTCCTCATCGCCGTCGCCGCCAAGGGCGGCGCGGCCGGGGAGGTCCTCACCCGGCAGGGCGCGACCGCGCAGAAGCTGCTGGACGCCTTCGAGAACGCACGAGGAGGACGGCGGGTGACCACCCCCGACCCGGAGGGCCAGTACAAGGCCCTGGAGAAGTTCGGCACCGACTTCACGGCGGCGGCCCGCGAGGGCAAGCTCGACCCGGTCATCGGCCGCGACCAGGAGATCCGGCGCGTGGTCCAGGTCCTGTCGCGCCGTACGAAGAACAACCCGGTGCTCATCGGCGAGCCCGGCGTCGGCAAGACCGCCGTCGTCGAGGGACTCGCCCAGCGCATCGTCAAGGGCGACGTCCCCGAGTCCCTGAAGAACAAGCGGCTCGTCTCCCTCGACCTCGGCGCGATGGTCGCCGGCGCCAAGTACCGCGGCGAGTTCGAGGAACGCCTCAAGACCGTCCTCGCCGAGATCAAGTCCAGCGACGGCCAGATCATCACCTTCATCGACGAGCTCCACACCGTCGTCGGCGCGGGCGCCGGCGGGGACTCCGCCATGGACGCCGGCAACATGCTCAAGCCCATGCTGGCCCGCGGCGAGCTGCGCATGGTCGGCGCGACCACCCTCGACGAGTACCGCGAGCGCATCGAGAAGGACCCGGCGCTGGAGCGGCGCTTCCAGCAGGTGCTGGTCGCCGAGCCGACCGTCGAGGACACCATCGCCATCCTGCGCGGCCTCAAGGGCCGCTACGAGGCCCACCACAAGGTCCAGATCAACGACAGCGCACTGGTGGCCGCCGCGACCCTCTCGGACCGGTACATCACCTCCCGCTTCCTGCCCGACAAGGCCATCGACCTGGTCGACGAGGCCGCGTCCCGGCTGCGCATGGAGATCGACTCCTCCCCGCTGGAGATCGACGAGCTCCAGCGCGCCGTGGACCGGCTGCGCATGGAGGAGCTGGCGCTGAAGAACGAGTCCGACCCGGCCTCGCGCGAGCGCCTGGACAAGATCCGCAAGGACCTCGCGGACAAGGAGGAGGACCTGCGGGGACTGACCGCCCGCTGGGAGAAGGAGAAGCAGTCCCTCAACCGCGTCGGCGAGCTCAAGGAGCGCCTGGACGACCTGCGCGGCCAGGCGGAGCGCGCCCAGCGCGACGGTGACTTCGACACCGCCTCCAAGCTGCTGTACGGGGAGATCCCGACCCTGGAGCGCGAGCTCGCGGAGGCCACCGAGGCCGAGGCGGAGGCCTCCAAGGGCACCATGGTCAAGGACGAGGTCGGCCCCGACGACATCGCGGACGTGGTCGGCGCCTGGACCGGCATCCCGGCGGGCCGGCTCCTGGAGGGCGAGACCCAGAAGCTGCTGCGCATGGAGGCGGAGCTGGGCCGCCGCCTGATCGGCCAGACGGAGGCCGTGCGGGCGGTCTCGGACGCCGTGCGCCGCACCCGGGCGGGCATCGCCGACCCGGACCGGCCGACCGGCTCGTTCCTCTTCCTCGGCCCCACGGGGGTCGGCAAGACGGAGCTGGCCAAGGCCCTCGCGGACTTCCTCTTCGACGACGAGCGGGCCATGGTGCGCATCGACATGTCGGAGTACGGCGAGAAGCACAGCGTGGCCCGTCTCGTCGGCGCGCCCCCCGGCTACGTCGGCTACGAGGAGGGCGGCCAGCTGACGGAGGCGGTCCGCCGCCGCCCGTACAGCGTCGTGCTCCTGGACGAGGTCGAGAAGGCCCATCCGGAGGTCTTCGACATCCTGCTCCAGGTCCTGGACGACGGCCGCCTCACGGACGGCCAGGGCCGCACCGTGGACTTCCGCAACACCATCCTGATCCTGACCTCGAACCTCGGCAGCCAGTTCCTCATGGACCCCCTGTCCTCCCCGGAGGACAAGAAGGCCAGGGTCCTGGAGGTGGTCAGGGCCTCCTTCAAGCCGGAGTTCCTCAACCGCCTGGACGACGTGGTCGTCTTCTCGGCCCTCGGCGCCGACGAGCTCGCGCACATCGCCCGGCTCCAGATCGGCCGTCTCGCCCAGCGCCTGGCGGACCGCCGCCTGAGCCTGGACGTCACCCCCGAGGCGCTGGCCTGGCTGGCGGACAAGGGCAACGACCCGGCGTACGGCGCCCGGCCGCTGCGCCGCCTGATCCAGACGGCCATCGGAGACCGGCTGGCCAAGGAGATCCTGGCGGGCGAGGTCAGGGACGGGGACACCGTCCGGGTGGACGTGGCGGCCGACGACCTCCTGGTCGGCAAGGCCCTCTGAGCCCGGCTCTGTCCGCCCGGAGCGGATCGGGCGTGGAGGGCTGGACACGGGGTGGGAGCGATGGTGGAGGATGGCAGTATCCGCACGAAGGGAAGTACACGGTGAGCATCGACCCGGCCTCGATTCCGAACTTCGGAGGGCAGCAGCCCGATCCGCAGGCCACAGGACCGGCGGGCCCCGTCGTCCCCGACCAGGATCTGGTCAAGCAGCTGCTTGACCAGATGGAGCTCAAGTACGTCGTCGACGACGAGGGTGACCTCGCGGCGCCGTGGGAGGAGTTCCGGACGTACTTCATGTTCCGCGGCGAGGACGAGCAGCAGGTCTTCTCGGTGCGGACCTTCTACGACCGCCCGCACGCCATCGAAGACAAGGCGCAGCTCCTGGAGTCGATCGACGACTGGAACCGCCGCACGCTGTGGCCCAAGGTCTACAGCCACACGCACGACGACGGCTCCGTCCGCCTGATCGGCGAGGCGCAGATGCTGATCGGCACCGGCGTCAGCCTGGAGCACTTCGTCTCCTCCACCGTCAGCTGGGTCCGCGCCTCCATCGAGTTCGACAAGTGGCTCGTGGAGCAGCTCGGACTGGAGAAGGACATCGAATCCTCCGCCGACGGCGACGACCAGAACGGCGACGACGACTGACCGTCGTCCTCCGGCGCGCCGCACGCCGTCACAGCGGTACGCGGGCCACGAGCAGCAGATACAGCCCGTAGCCGTACGAGAGCCCGGCCAGCCCCGCGGTCACCACGACCGCGGAGCGCGGCCGGGCTCGCGCCATGGCGGCCGCGACCGGCAGCAGCAGCGGGAACGCCGGCAGCAGGAAGCGCGGCTTCGACTCGAAGAACCCGGCCCCGCCGAAGGTGATCACCAGCAGGACCGCGGTGTGGACGAGCAGCGGCAGCGGCGTCCGGTCGAGGACCAGCAGCACCGCCATGAGGGCCGCCACGGCCAGCACCGCCACCGTCACGACGGTGGCCAGCGGGACCTGCCCGCCGCTCAGCACCCGCCCGACCGAGTCCAGCGCGCCGACCCCGAAGTCGAAGCGCGAGCCCCAGCGCCGCTGGACGGTGAAGTACCCGGCGGGATCCCCGGTGCGCACCCCGACGGCCAGGACGTACGCGGCCCAGCCCGCGGGGGCGAGCAGCCCGGCCGCCCACACCTCGGGCGCGCGGGACCTGCGGACCCACAGCGCGTGCAGCGCCGTCACGGACACCGCCGCGGCGACGGCGATCCCCGTCGGGCGGGTCAGCCCGGCGAGCACCGCCAGGGCCGCGGCCCACAGCCAGCGCCCCCGCAGCAGCGCGTACAGCGCCCAGGCGGCCAGCGCCGACAGCAGCGGCTCGGTATAGGCCAGGCTCAGCACCACCGCGTGCGGCACCACGGCCCACACCGCCACCAGCAGCACCCCGACCCGGGGGCCGTACACCAGCTCCCCGACCCGGTACACCCCGACGGCGGCCACGGCCGCGGCGGTCCAGGCGACCAGCAGCGCCGCCCACGGGGTGGCGCCGGCCAGCCGCACCAGCAGCGGGTACAGCGGGAAGAAGGCGCAGTCGCTCTGCACCCAGCCGCCGTCCGCCCACATCTGGGTGCGGCCGTATCCGTGCGAGGCGATGGCGAGGTACCAGACGGAGTCCCAGGAGGACCCGAGTACCCGTACCGGGCTGCGCCCCGCCCACCACGAGCCCAGGGCGAGCAGCAGGGCCCCGGCCCCGCGTACGGCGGCGAACACCCCGAGCGCGACCACGGGGGCCGGCAGGGCCCGCACGGCGGCCGTGCGCACCTGGCGCGGACGTACGGAAGCCGACGCACTGCCCGTCGCCGTCATGAACCCCGTCTTTCAGCCGTTGGTGGAGAGAGCTTCGGGCACGCGTGAGGCCGTCCGTCGTGCTGCGGCGGGAATCGCTCCTGAACCTTCGGTGAAGAGCGTGCTCCCGGTCGGCGTCGCCATGATGGAGAAACCCTACGAGGACGTGCCGCGGCGCGCCGTCCGACGCCGCCGACCGGGTCCGCCGCCCGAAGGACCCCCGGAAGGCGCCCGGAGGGTCCCCGAGGACCGGGGTGTCAGAGCCGGCGCAGCCGGTCGGCGGCCTCCTGGAGCACTCCCGTCCTCTTGCAGAAGGCCCACCGCACCTGGGTGGCCCCCGCCGCCCGGTCGTCGTAGAAGACCTGGTTCGGGATGGCGACGACACCGCAGCGCTCGGGCAGGGCGCGGCAGAAGGCGAGGCCGTCCTTCTCGCCGAGGGGGGAGATGTCGGTGGTGATGAAGTACGTGCCCTGCGGGCGGAAGACCTCGAAGCCGGCCGCGGTGAGGCCGTCGGCGAGGATGTCGCGCTTGGCGGCCAGATCGGCGCGGAACGCCTCGAAGTAGCTGTCGGGCAGGTGCAGGGCCTGGGCGATCGCGTACTGGAAGGGGCCCGACGCGACGTAGGTCAGGAACTGCTTCGCCGAGCGGACCGCGGAGACGAGCGCGGGGGTGGCGGTGATCCAGCCGACCTTCCAGCCGGTGAACGAGAAGGTCTTGCCGGCGCTGGAGATGGTGACCGTGCGCTCGCGCATGCCGGGCAGCGAGGCCAGCGGAGTGTGGGCCCCCTCGAAGACCAGGTGTTCGTAGACCTCGTCCGTGACGACGAGGAGGTCGCGGGAGACGGCCAGTTCGGCCACGGCGGCGAGCTCGGCCGCCGTCAGCACCGTGCCCGTCGGATTGTGCGGGGTGTTCAGCAGGATGAGGCGGGTGCGCGGGGTGACCGCGGCGCGCAGTTCGTCGAGGTCGAGGGCGAACGCTCCGGCGTGCGGGCGCAGGGTGACCGGGACCCGGGTGGCCCCGGCCATCGCGATGCAGGCCGCGTACGAGTCGTAGTACGGCTCCAGGGCGATGACCTCGTCACCCGGTTCGAGCAGTGCGAGCAGGGAGGCCGCGATGGCCTCGGTGGCGCCCGCGGTGACCAGCACCTCGGTGTCCGGGTCGTAGGCCAGGCCGTAGAAGCGCTGCTGGTGGTGGGTGATGGCGGTGCGCAGCTCCGGGACGCCGGGGCCGGGCGGGTACTGGTTGCCCAGGCCCGACAGCACCGCGCGGGAGGCCGCCTCGGCGATCTCCGCAGGGCCGTCGGTGTCGGGGAAGCCCTAGCCGAGGTTGATCGACCCGGTGCGGGCGGCCAGGGCCGACATCTCCGCGAAGATCGTCGTGCCGAAGGCCGCGAGCCGGCGGTTGAGGAAGGGGCGGCTGCCGCCCGCGGGTGCGCTCATGGCGGCCATCCTGCGGGGAACCTCTGGACTTGCTCAAGTGTGCTTTGGCCGGGGTGGCCTGGGGGCATCCCCCTCTCACGCGGGACCGCGGCCCGCGAACGACCGCAGTTCGGCACCTCGGGGGAACCGGGGCCGTGAGGGGAGGGTGAGGGCGATGGTGGTCTTCGTTGTGCTGTTCGTCGCGCTGGTCATCGCAGGTTTCGTGTTCCTGGTGAAGAAGGCGTCCGGCGGGGGTTCGGGCTCCGGTTCCGGCTCCGGTTCGGGCTCTTCGTGGTGGGCGGGGGACGGCGGTTCGTCCTCCTCCTGCGGTTCGTCCTCGTCCTGTGGTTCTTCCTCGTCCTGCGGTGGATCGTCGTCCTCCTGCGGTGGCGGGGGCTGCGGTTCCAGCTGACACGGGGCAGCTGGCACCGCGTACGTCAGGGCGCCCGGCGGCGCGTGCCGCCGTCGGGCGCCCTCACGTCCGTGGGCTCCCCCGATCGGCCGTATGACGACGCGCGGGACGGACGGTGTTGAACACGTGAACTGAGTAGCCCCCGGGGGGATGTAAACCCAATCAAGTTGGGTAAAAGCGCTGTGAGTGCCGTGCCTTTCATGATTCCCTCGGTTGAGTAGACCAGTCCTCGGACCCTCCTGGACTTCCTGTGGACCCGTGCCGGTGTCCCCCCACCCGTTGACCACCGCTGGCGGGCCCCGGCCCATCTCCCTCGCGCGTTTGCGGAGCCGACTCATGCTCACGACCCTCCAGACCTCCTACACCGACACGCGTGCCGCCGACCTCGCCTGGGCTCTGGGGCGGGACCGGCTGCCCGCCCTGGCCGTACTGAACCTCGAACTGAGCGGCGCCAAGGTGGAGTTGCGCCTGCTCGGGGCCTCTCACCAGGTGCTCTTGGAGGAAGGGGCGGTGCTCTGCTCGGAGACGGTCGCCTGCATGCCCGGCAGCAGCACGCCGCTGCCGCTTGGCGTGGCGAAGCGGATGGGTGACTGGGAGTACGAGTTCGCCGCGCGGGTCGAGAAGCTGTCGCGGGGCTCCTTCGCGGGGCGGGCGCAGGAACTGCTCGCCCTGGTCGCGGACCACCCGAACGGCCTGGCCGGGACCTTTCCGGGCAGCCCGCACGCCTTCACCGCGATGCTCGCCCAGCGCCACGAGGGCCAGGTGCGCTGGCGCACCTGGCACGCGTACCCGCAGGAAGGCCAGTTGGTGGCCACTCGTACGAGGGTCGGTGTGCGGATGGGTGCGCCTGCCGGGAGCCTGGAGCCCGCCGTACTTTAGACGGCGGCGGGACAAGGCCTCTCCACGGCGCGGACCGTGCGGACCGTACCCGGCGGTTGGGCCAACTGGCTGAAACTGCAAGGAGGTTGCACCCATGTGGGTGACGGGATGCAAGTGGGCGGTGACGTACGGTTCGCTGCATGATCGACCGTTCCGTCCCGCGCCGGGTGCTCCCGGCTCCGGAGCCGCGGGGCGCGGCGACCCGTCCGGCGGCCGCCCTGCCCGTACGGCCCCGGACCGGCCGACTCCTCGTCCTGGCCACCGTGTTCGTCTGCGCCGCCTGCGGTCTGGTGTACGAACTGGAGCTGCTCGCCCTCGGCTCGTACCTCATCGGCGATTCCGTCACGCAGGCGTCCGTCGTGCTGTCCGTCATGGTTTTCGCCATGGGCGTCGGATCCCTCCTCGCCAAACAGCTGCGGACCCGGCCCGCCTTCGGGTTCGCCGCCATCGAGGCGGGTCTCGCGCTCGTCGGCGGGCTGTCGGCGATGGCGCTGTACGCGAGCTTCGCCTGGCTGGGGGAGTCCCGGCCGGCGCTCGTCGCCTTCTCCTTCGTGATCGGCGTGCTCATCGGCGCGGAGATCCCGCTGCTGATGGTGCTCATCCAGCGGATCCGCCGCCAGGACGCGGGCGGCGCGGTCGCCGACCTGTTCGCCGCCGACTACGTGGGCGCCCTGGTCGGCGGACTGGCCTTCCCCTTCCTGCTGCTGCCGGTGCTCGGCCAGCTCACCGGCGCCATGCTGACCGGCACCGTCAACGCCGTCGTCGGCGGCGGTCTCGTGCTGTGGCTGTTCCGCCGCGACCTGAGCCGGCGCGGGCGCTGGGTGCTCATCGCCTCGAACCTCACCGTGCTCGCCGTCCTCGCCTGCACGACCGCCCTCGCCGCCGACTTCGAGCGGGAGGCCCGGCGCGCCGTCTACGGGGGGGAGGTGCGCGTCGCCCGGCAGACCGGTGTGCAGGAACTGGTCCTGACCGGCCCCGCCGGCGGTTCCCCGCGCTCGCTGGACCTGTTCCTCGACGGGCGGCTGCGGGTCAGCGGGTACGACGAGTACCGGTTCCACGAGGCCCTGGTGCACCCCGCGATGACCGGCCCGCACCGCCGGGTGCTGGTCCTCGGCGGCGGCGACGGGCTCGCCGCCCGCGAGGTGCTGCGCTATCCGGACGTCGCCTCCGTCACCGTCGTCGAGCTCGACCCCGGTGTGGTCCGGCTCGCCCGCACCGACCCCGTGCTGTCCGCGCTCAACGGACGGGCCTACGAGGACCCGCGGCTCGGCGTCGTCACGCAGGATGCCTTCCGCTGGCTGCGGGGGCCGGCCGCCCGGGACCGGTTCGACGTCATCGTCTCCGACCTGCCCGACCCGGGCATCACCCCCAGCACGAAGCTGTACTCCCAGGAGTTCTACGGGCTCGCCGCGCGGGCCCTGAGCCCCGGCGGGCGGATCGCCGTGCACGCCGGGCCGATGGCCACCCGCCCGCACACGTACTGGACGGTCGAGGCCACCCTGCGCGCCGCCGGCCTGCGGACCTCCCCGTACAGCGCGGGCGGACGCCTCTCCGGCTTCGCCGCGGGCCCGGACCGCCGCAGCCGCGGGGCGACCGGGGCGCAGCCCCTGGACTGGGGCTTCGTCCTGGCCGGCCGCGACCGTGCCCCCGAGCTGCGGGTGGACCGCAACACGCCCGGCCTGCGCTCGGTGTCCACGCAGTCCCTCCAGGACGCGGCGCGCGACGCACAGCGGGCTCGGCCGGCCGGAGTCCTGCCGTCCACGCTCCCGCACCCCCGGTATTCCTGAGGACCCCCCGGTATTCCTGAGCCGCGGGCTCGCGGGATTGGTCGGTGCCGGACCGCGTACGGGAGGGGCTCACGTCGGTAGGCTCGACCGCATGGAGCATCAGGTGTTCGTTCCGGTACCGGCAGACGACCTCCGCGCCGTGCTGCGCGACCCCGCCCGGGTGGCCCGCTGCGTCCCCGGCCTCCAGCAGGACGCCGACGCCGCGTCCGGCGCCCTGGAGGGCCGGCTGAAACTGCGGGTCGGCGGGCACACCGTCACCTACCGCGGGGCGCTGGGCATCACCGAACGCGGGCCCGACCACTTCGCGGTGACCGGTGAGGGCACGGAGATCCGGGGCAGCGGCACGGTCAAGCTGTCGCTCGGGCTGCGCCTGACGCCGGTGGACGGCGGGACCCGGCTGGAGTTCACCGCCGAGGCCGCGGCCGACGGGCGCGCCGCCGCCTTCGCACCGGAGGCCACGGTGACGGCCGCCCAGCGGCTGCTGGACCGGGCCGCGCAGCAGCTGGCGGCGGTGGCCACGGCGGCGGAGCCGGTGACGGACGTGATCGCGCAGGCCGAGGAGGCCGAGGAGGCCGAGCGGGCTGCGGGCCATGCGGCCGCACCGGAGGCCGACGGGGCTGCGGAGGACGACACCGGCGAGGTCACGGCCTCGGTCTTCGACACCGAGGTCCCGCCGCCCTCCCTGGATCCGGCTGCGCCCCTGGATCCGGCCGCGGAGCGCTCCCTGGACCCCTTCCTGGAGAGCGATTTCGGCGAGCTCAGCGACTTCGGGGAACTCGATGAGCTCGGCGGCTCCGCCCAGCCCCCCGCCGAGGCCGCCCACGCCCGCCGCACCATGATCGGCCGCAGCGCCGAGGAGGTCGACCACGCACCCCCGCGCGGCCGCTACGCCCCGGTCCCGGCCCCCTCCGCGGGAACCGCCGGAGCGAGCCTGCGCTGGATCGCCCCGGCCGCCGCCCTCGCCCTGGCCTCGGCGGTCGTCGTCGGCCGCGCCCTGCGCCGCCGACGCTGATCCCTCGGCACACCACCGCCTAGGCTCGGCTGCATGAGTACGCAACTGAGCGCCGGGGGCGCCGAGGTGACCGTCGACCAGGAGAACGGCTGCCGGATCAGCAGTCTGCGCATCGACGGGACGGAGCTGCTGCGCCAAGGCCCGCGCTACGGGTGCTTTCCGATGGTCCCGTGGTGCGGCCGCACCGCCCACGGGCAGTTCCGCGACGGGGCCACCGTTCACCAGCTGCCGATCAACCAGCCGCCGCACGCCATCCACGGCTTCGGCCGGGACGCGCCCTGGCGCCGGGCCCGGGCCGGCGCCACCGACGCGGCGTTCACGTACGACCTCACCGATCCCTGGCCGTACCCCGGCCGGGTCACCCAGCTCGTCTCGCTGGACACCGACTCGCTCACCCTCACCCTGGGGGTGGAGACGTACGGCGACTCCTTCCCCGCCCAGGCGGGCTGGCACCCCTGGTTCCACCGCAACCTGGGCGCGGGCATCGGCACCGGCGAGGACGTACGCGTCGAGTTCGACCCGGCCTGGCAGGAGGAGCGCGGCAGCGACCACCTGCCCACCGGACGCCGCATCGATCCCCTTCCCGGCCCCTGGGACGACTGCTTCGGCATGCCGTACGGCGTCGACGTCACGCTCACCTGGCCCGGCGCGCTGGAGCTGAAGGTCACCAGCCGGGCCGAATGGGTGGTCGTCTACGACGAGCAGCCCGAGGCCGTCTGCGTCGAGCCGCAGTCCGGCCCGCCCAACGGCCTGAACACCCTCCCGCAGCTGGTCACCCCCGTGGACCCGCTGGAGATCTCCACGACCTGGACCTGGCGCCGGCTCTCGTAGAGCGCAATTAAGCTCGGAGCCATGACTGACGTACGCGATGCGCTTCTGCAGCAGATCAAGGACAAGGCCGTCGTGCACGGCAAGGTGACCCTCTCCTCCGGCAAGGAGGCCGACTACTACATCGACCTCCGCCGGATCACCCTGGACGGCGAGGCCGCCCCGCTCGTCGGGCAGGTCATGCTCGACCTCACCGCCGATCTCGACTACGACTGCGTCGGCGGGCTGACCCTGGGCGCCGACCCGGTCGCGACCTCGATGCTGCACGCCTCCGCCGCGCGCGGTGAGCGCCTGGACGCCTTCGTCGTGCGCAAGGCGCAGAAGGCGCACGGCATGCAGCGCCGTATCGAGGGCACCGACGTGAAGGGCAAGCGCTGCCTCGTGGTCGAGGACACCTCCACCACCGGCGGTTCCCCGCTGACCGCCGTCGAGGCCGTCCGCGAGGCCGGCGGCGAGGTCGTCGCCGTCGCCACGATCGTGGACCGCGGTGCCTCGGACGCCATCGCCGAGGCGGGTCTTGCGTACCTCACCGGCTACCAGCTGGAAGACCTCGGGCTGGCCTAGGCCGGGCAGCGTCCGCGGGCCGTGTCCACGGCCCGCTCGGATGGTCCGCGTCCACGGGCCGAGACGCCGGGGCCGGAGGTCCCGGAACTGTCTGCGTAGGTGCTGACCTGGTCTTTTCCGGTCCGTCCCGGCCGGGGGGAATGTTTCACGTGAAACGCTCCACCCGGTGCGGGTCGACTGTCCCGTCGAGTCTGGAAAGATAGGCGCGACGGCAACGTCGCCCCCAGGTCAGGGCCAGCAATCGCACACTCCCCGCACATCCAAGGAGCGGACAGATGCCCATCGCAACCCCCGAGGTCTACAACGAGATGCTGGACCGGGCGAAGGCAGGCAAGTTCGCCTACCCGGCGATCAACGTGACCTCGTCCCAGACCCTGCACGCTGCACTGCGCGGCTTCGCGGAGGCCGAGAGCGACGGCATCATCCAGATCTCCACCGGTGGTGCGGAGTTCCTGGGTGGCCAGTACAGCAAGGACATGGTCACCGGCGCGGTCGCCCTGGCCGAGTTCGCGCACGTCGTGGCGGCGAAGTACGACGTCACCGTCGCCCTGCACACCGACCACTGCCCCAAGGACAAGCTGGACGGCTACGTCCGCCCGCTGCTCGACATCTCCGCCGAGCGCGTGGCCAAGGGCCAGAACCCGCTCTTCCAGTCGCACATGTGGGACGGCTCCGCCGAGACCCTCGCGGACAACCTGGCCATCGGCCAGGAGCTGCTCGCGAAGGCCGCCGCCGCGAAGATCATCCTTGAGGTCGAGATCACCCCGACCGGTGGCGAGGAGGACGGCGTCAGCCACGAGATCAACGACGAGCTCTACACCACCGTCGATGACGCGATCCGCACCGCCGAGGCCCTCGGCCTGGGCGAGAAGGGCCGCTACCTGCTGGCCGCCTCCTTCGGCAACGTGCACGGCGTCTACAAGCCGGGCAATGTCGTCCTGCGCCCGGAGCTGCTGAAGGACCTCCAGGCGGGCGTCGCCGAGCGGTTCGGCAAGCCCTCCCCGTTCGACTTCGTCTTCCACGGCGGCTCCGGCTCCACCGAGCAGGAGATCGCCACCGCGCTGGAGAACGGCGTCGTGAAGATGAACCTCGACACCGACACCCAGTACGCCTTCACCCGCCCGGTCGCGGACCACATGTTCCGCAACTACGACGGTGTCCTGAAGGTCGACGGCGAGGTCGGCAAGAAGTCCACCTACGACCCGCGCACCTGGGGCAAGCTGGCCGAGGCGAGCATGGCCCAGCGTGTGACCGAGGCGTGCGCGAACCTGCGCTCCACGGGCACGAAGCTGAAGTAAGGCCCCGCCGCCTGATCAGGCCCTGCCGCCTGGTCAGGCCGTGCCGCCTGCCACAGGCCGAGTAGCGAAGGGCCCGGTACCCCGTCCCGAGACGGCGTACCGGGCCCTTCGTCGTGTCCGGACCCGTGTTTCCGGGGGTGTGCGCCGGCCGGGCGCCCTGGCTCGGCGCGGGGCTCAGCGAGCCGGCGTCAGCGCCGTCGCGCGGGCCCGGGCCGCGGTCGCGGGGCGGCGGACCACCCGGCGCCCGGTCGTGGGCGCTGCCGGTGCGAGCGGTGTGGCCGGTGCCGCCGGTGCGGCCGCAGGAGCCGGGGCGGGGGCGGCTCCCAGGCAGCGCGCCGCATGGGCCACCGAGGCCAGCGTGACGTGCCGGTGCCATCCGGGCAGGGAGCGCCCGGAGAAGTCCCGCAGGCCCACCTCCTGCACGCTCGCCCCCGCCGCCGCGGACACCCGGTGCGCCGTCTTCGTCATCCGCACCAGCGCGCCCGGCTCCGTCCGCACCATGTCCGTGACCCACAGCTGCGTCGGCAGCCGCCGAGCCGCCTCCCACTCGCCGAACAGCAGCACCTCGCGCCGGCGCCCCGGAGCCGGGTCCGGCACCATGACCCGCACCGCGGCCACCAGCGACGTGCGCCGTCCGCCCGGCAGCTCCGGGTCGGCCCATTCCACCGGCATCCGCAGCCCCCGCACGTTCTGCAGGATGTCCCGGGCCGGCAGGGTCCCCGCGCCGAAGCCCGGCAGCCGAGGGTCCGTCACCAGCAGCCGGGTCTCCGGGCTGATCCGCCCGACCACCGGCACCCGGGCCTCCGCGAAGCGGTTCAGCGTCGCCCGCGTCGCGATGTCACGGATGTCCAGCACCACCGGCCGCGTCGGCATCCCCGACGCCCGCACCGTGTCCAGCACGCCCGTGACCGCGCAGCCCTCGTACGACTCCTCCTCGCCCAGGCCGAACAGCCGCCACCCCACCGGCGTGACCACCCCGGCCGAGGTGAACCACATCCCGAACGCCTGCTGGCCGCGGAACATCTGACCGCGGTGCGGGTCGAAGCGGTGCCCGGCCCCCACCGAGTGCTCCCCGCCCTTGGGGATCGCCATCGGCTGCGCGACCCAGGCGTTGAGCGGGGCGGACTGCCCCAGGTACTGCGACAGCGCCGCCCGGATCGGGCGCCAGTCCCAGGTGGAGGCGGCGATGAAGTGGTGCAGGCTCTGCTCCAGGGCCGCGCCGCCCGGCCCCGTCTGCTGCGCGATGTTGCGGATCGACTTGCGGCCCTGGGCGGCGAGCAGCCCGCGGACGTACTGCCGCCCGCGTTCCCGCTGGTCCCTGCGCCGCAGGGAGGTGAACACCGCCGCGCACAGCTCCTCGGCGGCCTCCGCGGCACCGGCAGCACGGTCCCCTCGCGGTCGGACGCTCCGGTGCGGGCTGGTGATGGTGGTGGCGTTCACGACTCCCCCTTCGTCGATGGCCCTCCTACCGTCCGCCCGAGGCCCCCTTCCGGGGGAGGTGCGCCGGGCACACGGCTGGGCCGACCGGTGGTGGGGCGACCACCACCCCCCGCCCACCGCGGCCGTACCGGTGGTGGGACCACCACCCCGGCGGGGGACCGCCCGACGGGGAGAGGGGCCGGGCTACCGGGCCGGGCCGCCTGCGGGCCGTCGCCCGGATGCCCCAGACTTGATCCATGTCCATTCACGAGAACCTGCTCGGGGGCCCCGCCCCCACCCACCTCCCCGACGAGCCGGGCCGCGCGGCCCTCGCCGCGGGCACGCCCGCCGCCGAGGTGGCCGCCGCGCACCCCACCTCCTCACTCGCCTGGGCGACCCTCGCCGACGAGGCGTTCGCAGCCGGCCGCACGATCGAGTCGTACGCGTACGCCCGCACGGGCTACCACCGCGGCCTCGACGCCCTGCGCCGCGCCGGCTGGAAGGGCCACGGCCCGGTGCCGTGGGAGCACGAGCCCAACCGCGGTTTCCTGCGTGCCCTGTACGCGCTGTCCCGCGCCGCCGAGGCCATCGGCGAGAAGGAGGAGTACGAGCGCTGCTCGACCTTCCTGCGCGATTCCTCGGCGACGGCGGCGGACGCCCTCGGCGCCTGAGCGCGCATTCCGCCGGCGCCCGCGTGGTGCCTGAGCAGCGCCTGAACCGGAAGCCGGCCCGTACGGCCGGGGCCCTGCACGGGCCCCGGCCTGCCCGGGAGCTGCCCGCGTGGCCGAAAAGGCATGTGATGCCCGTCACCTCCCATTGGAGGCGGAACGGGAAGCGGTCCTATGATGCGGGCAGGGGACCGGGGCTCCACTCACCCATCGGAAGGAGCGGACCGCTACCCGGAAGCACGTGTCGAGGAGACAGCGATGTCGAACACCCTTGATGCCTCCGGAGCCGGTTCGGACACCCCGAACCTCGACTTCGACGGCACGACCCCGTACGAGGACTACGTCCAGGCGGACGTCCTCACCCACCTCCAGCACCTGCGCTCGGACGACCCGGGCGAGATGGTCTTCCTGGTGACGACCCAGGTCATGGAGCTGTGGTTCACGGTCATCGTCCACGAATGGGAGACGGCCGCGCAGGCCCTGCGCGAGGACCGCATCCCGGTTGCGATGGACGCGCTGAAACGATCCCTCCGTGAACTGGAAGCCCTCAACGCCTCCTGGCGCCCCCTGGCCCAGCTCACCCCCGCCCAGTTCAACTCGTACCGCTCCGCCCTCGGAGAGGGTTCCGGATTCCAGTCGGCGATGTACCGCCGCATGGAGTTCCTGCTGGGCGACAAGTCGGCCTCCATGCTGGTCCCGCACCGCGGCGCCCCGCGCGTCCACGCGGAGCTGGAGAAGGCCCTGCACGAGCCGAGCCTGTACGACGAGGTGCTGCGCCTGCTGGCCCGCCGCGGCCTGCCGATCCCGGCGTCGGTCCTGGACCGGGACCTCTCCCAGCGTTACGAGCCCTCGCCCGAGGTGGAGGCCGCCTGGACCGCGCTGTACGCGGACCCGGACGCGGAGCACGACCTGCACCGCCTCGGCGAGGTCCTCACGGACGTCGCGGAGCTCGTGTGGCGCTGGCGCAACGACCACCTGGTCGCCACGCGCCGGGCGATGGGCGCGAAGACGGGCACGGGCGGTTCGGCCGGGGTGACCTGGCTGGAGAAGCGCGCGACGAAGAACGTCTTCCCGGAGCTGTGGACGGCGCGCAGCCATGTCTGAGACGACGATGACCGGGACGGCCGGGACGGCCGGGACGGCGGGGACGGCCGGGATGGCGGGGACGGCCGGCCTGGAGGCCCGCGCCGCTGAACTGGAGGCGCGTGCCGCAGAGCTGGAGGCGCGTGCCGCAGAGCTGGACGCCGCCGACGGCCTCGCCAAGCTGCGTGATCGCTTTTCCCTCCCCGACGGGGTCGTCTACCTGGACGGCAACTCCCTCGGCGCCCTCCCGCAGGGCGTCGCCCAGCGCGTGGCCGAGGTCGTCGCCCACGAGTGGGGCGGCGAGCTCATCCGCTCCTGGAGCACCGGCACCTGGTGGACCGCCCCCGAGCGGATCGGCGACAAGATAGCCCCGCTGGTCGGCGCGGCCCCCGGCCAGGTGGTCGTCGGCGACTCGACCAGCGTCAACCTCTTCAAGGCCCTCGTCGGCGCCGCCCGCCTGGCCCGGCCCGGCCGGACGCAGCTGCTCGTCGACGCGTCCACCTTCCCGACGGACGGCTACATCGCCGCCTCCGCCGCCCGGATGACCGGCCTGACCGTCACCCCGGTCGACCCTTCACAGGCCGCGGAGGCGATCGGCCCGGACACCGCCGTCGTCCTCCTCAACCACGTCGACTACCGCACCGGCCGCCTCCACGACCTCCCCGGCCTGACGGCGGCGGCCCACGCGGCCGGCGCCCTGATCGTCTGGGACCTGTGCCACTCCGGTGGTGCCCTGCCCGTGGGGCTGGACGCGCACGGCGTGGACCTCGCAGTCGGCTGCACGTACAAGTACCTGAACGGCGGACCGGGTTCACCGGCCTACCTCTACATCGCCGAACGCCACCAGGCCGCCTTCGACTCCCCCCTCCCCGGGTGGAACGGCCACGCGGACCCCTTCGCGATGACCTCGGACTACACCCCGGCGCAGGGCGCCGTCCGCGGCCGGGTCGGCACCCCGGACATCCTGTCCATGCTGGCCCTGGAGGCGGCCCTCGACGCCTGGGACGGGGTGGCGGTGGAGGACGTACGGGCCAAGTCGCTCGCCCTGACGGACTTCTTCCTGGAGTGCGTGGCGGCGTACGTGCCGGCCGGCCGGGTCGAGTCGGTCACGCCGGCCGAGCACGAGCGGCGCGGCAGCCAGGTCTCGCTGCGCACGGAGAACGCCCGTGAGGTGATGGACGAGCTGATCGCCCGCGGGGTGATCGGGGACTTCCGGGCCCCGGACGTCCTCCGGTTCGGCTTCACGCCGCTGTACGTCGGTTTCGCCGACGCGGAGCGGGCGGCCCGGACGCTGGGTCACGTTTTCGGGTGACGGAGGGGTGAAACGTCACCTCACCGGGGCGGGCGGGGCTGTGGCTCCGTCCGCCCCCGCTCTTTCCGGCCACGGCCCGGCCCTCTCACGGAACGTGCTGTTCCAGCCTGATACGGTCCCGCTCTGCCGGAACACCAGTCCCACGCGTTACCGAGAGGTTGAGCCGATGACGGACCCCGCAGTCGAACGGGACGCCGCCGAGGCCGCCTCGGCCTTCGCCCACCCGCCGGTCGCCCCGGACGCGACCGCGGCGTACGGGGACCACCCGGACCAGGTGATCGACTTCTACGCGCCGCGGACGGAGCCGGCGTCCGGCTCGGCCCCGCTGATCGCGGTCCTGCACGGGGGCGCATGGCGCGCCCCGTACGACCGGCAGCACGTGACGCCGCTGGTGGACTTCCTGGCGCGGCGTGGTTTCGCGGTGGCCAACATCGAGTACCGGCGGGGGAGTTCCGTACCTCAACAGCGTGCCGATGGTGCGGGTGGGGAGGGTGCAGGCGCCGAGGGGCCGGTGGCCGGGCGGTGGCCGGAAACCTTCGACGACGTCGCCGCGGCGATGGACGCCCTCCCGGAGCTCGCCTCGGCAGCCCTGCCGCAGGCCGACGTACGCCGTACCGTCCTCACCGGCCACTCGGCGGGAGGTCAGCTCGCGCTGTGGGCGGCCGCCCGGCACGTCCTCCCCGCGGACGCCCCGGCCGGCTGGAGGCTGCCTTCCCCGCCGCTGCTGCGCGGCGTGGTGGCGCTGGCCCCCATCTCGGACTTCGAGGTGGCGGAGGAGCTCGGCGTGTGCG
This sequence comes from Streptomyces sp. NPDC006326, assembly GCF_040612915.1. Lineage (NCBI taxonomy): Bacteria > Bacillati > Actinomycetota > Actinomycetes > Kitasatosporales > Streptomycetaceae > Streptomyces > Streptomyces sp. NPDC006326. The sequence goes on from NZ_JBEXRC010000006.1 coordinate 29,195, forward strand.
GCGGCGCGTCCGCGCAGCTGCTGGGCGGCCAGCAGCACTGGGCGCAGCGGGTGCCGTACGCGGACCCGGCGGCCCTGCTGCCGACCGGCATCGCGACGGCGGTGGTGCACGGGCGGGAGGACATCGTGGTCCCGGCGAAGGTCGCGGAGTCGTACGTGGCCGCGGCGGCGAAGGCCGGGGAGACGGTGGGCCTGACCCTGCTCGACGGCGTCGGTCACTTCCCGCTGATCGACCCGGCGGCGGACGCGTGCGCGGTGGTGGCCGAGGAGATCTCGCAGCTGGCCTGGTAGAGCCCGGCGGCCCGGTAGAGCAGCAGTGCGTGCACGAACCGGTCCTGGGAGGTCGGCGGGCACCGCCAGGCCAGGGGCCAGGAGCCGTCCCGCGCCGGGACGGGGATGTAGGTGGTGCGCCGCGGCCCGGAGCTGAGCCGGGTGAACCCGGCGGGCCAGACGCGGTAGGCGGCGCTGCCCACCGGGACGAGGAAGTAGACCGGCCGCCGGCCGTTGGCCTGGGTGATGATCGGCCCGGGGTCACCGGCTGTGAGCGTGACGAGGAGGTCGGCGAGGTTCCGTCCCATGTCACCGTCTACGCGTACGGCGTCAAATAGCACTCCTGCCTTGCGCATTCCGATGCCGGTGGCTGGAATCCAGGTGGGGGTGGGGGAGTTGGGTGCGGTGATGGTGTGACTTTCTGTGTTCATGCCTCAAGGGTGACGGCTCGCGTCTAGCGTTTCCAGAGCGTGGGCTCTACTGCCGAATCGGTAGTAACTCAGGCTGCGCTGGTTGAGTCTGGTTGAGTCCGGTTGAGCGGGGTGGTTCCTCCATGGCCAAGGCAGCCAACAAAGAGACGGCGGGTGGGGTGACCCGTCTGGTGTCTCACCTGGCAAGGGCGTTCAGGGAACGGGAGAACCTGACACAGAAGGAACTGGGGGCGATGCTGGGGTACTCAGCGGCAGCCGTCAGCGCGGTCGAGACCTGCGCCCAGCCGGCCAGTGACGAGATGCTGGCCAAGATGGAGGCTGTGATCGGCGCTGGGATGGGAGTCTTCGAGGTGGCGCGGGAGCTGGTGCGGCTGGACAGGTACCCGCTGCAGTTCCAGGATTTCATCCTGCTCGAACAGAATGCGCTGACCTTGTGCTCATTTGAACCGCAGGTGATCTACGGGATTTTCCAAACCGAGGCCTATGCACGTGCACTGATCGCCGGTGGTTTCCCCGTCCTCTCGGATGGGCGGGTCAATGAACTGGTTGAGGCACGGATCGCACGTACGGTACTTTTCGATCGGGACCCCGTCGCGCTCATCGAATTCATCGTGGACGAGTCCGCACTCCACAGGGTCATCGGGAGTAAGGCCCTTATGAGGGAGCAGTGTCGCCACCTGGCTCAGCTGGCCCGGCGCCGCAACGTGACCGTGCAGGTGCTGCCGCTCGATTGCGGTCTGTTCGGCGAGCATGCGGGTGTGCGTGGAGGTATGCATCTGGTCGAAACCCCGAAGCATGAGCGCCTCGTCTACATGGAGGCTCAGGACGAGAGTTTGCTTATCAGCGATCCGACGAAGGTAAGCACCTACTCCCAGCGCTATGCGAAGATCCGCGCACAGGCCCTGGGTCCGCGTGAGTCGCTGGACCTCATTGAGCGGTTGGCGGGAGATCCGTAATGACCAACACCCTTCAGTGGTTCAAGTCGAGCTACAGCGATGACGGCGGTGGCAACTGCGTCGAGGTGGCGTACGAGTGGCGAAAGTCCAGCTACAGCAGCGACGCGGGGGGCGCCTGCGTCGAGGTGGCTTCGTGTGCGCACGCCGTGCACGTGCGGGACTCCAAGAACCTCGGGCCCGCCTTCGCGGTGGCCCCCACCGCCTGGGCCGAATTCGCCGGCTGGGCGGCGCGGCGCTGAGCCGTAGACGCGCTCACGGCATCAGAGAGGGGCTCCCGTCCCCCGGGGGCCCGGTCAGTCCGAGTGTCATTCCGGCGCGGCGGCCGGCCTCAAGGGCGCTCCCTGCGGTCGCGTCGCTGCGCGATGTCGCTTCGCTCCACCCTTGACCCCGGCCACCGCCCCGGAACGCCACAGACTGTCCGGGCCCCCGGGGGAGGGGCGGGGGCGGGCAGGGCGACAGCCCGTCCGTGCCTGCTGTCCGCTCCTCCCTGGCCGCTGGTGCTCGCTGCCCGCGCATCCGGTTGCACTTGCTGCCCTGGTCGGGCGTCTGCGGCCGCCTGTCACGGAGTGACGCAGGTCACGTTGGGGGCTGTCACATTCCGCGGGGCTGGTCGGTCATGTGTGTGTAGCCATCGACCAGAGGAGCACACCATGGATGCCCGTTTGAACGTCTTCGGCAGCCCCACCGCCGGCAAGGTGCTGAAGCACTTCGTTTCGGCAGGCAAGGCGCTGGGGGACTCGACTCTGCCGCTCGCGACCCAGGAGCTCGTGAAGATCCGTGCCAGCCAGATCAACGGCTGTGGCTTCTGTCTTGATATGCACACCAAGGACGCCGCCGCGGCCGGTGAGACCTCGGTGCGGCTGCACCTGGTGGCGGCGTGGCGGGAGGCCACGGTCTTCACCGACGCCGAGCGGGCGGCGCTGGAGCTGGCGGAGCAGGGGACCCGGATCGGGGATGCGGCCGGCGGGGTGAGCGATGAGGCGTGGGCGAACGCCGCCAAGTACTACGACGAGGAGCAGCTTGCCGCTCTGGTGTCGCTGATCGCCCTCATCAACGCCTTCAACCGGATGAACGTCATGATCCAGCAGCCCGCGGGCGACTACCAGCCCGGCCAGTTCGGCTGAGCCGCGGGGGCCCGTCCCGTGGGTGTGCCGCGGGACGGGCGGCCCGGGGTCAGACGAGGTCGGTCGTGGCCGCGAGGCGGGCGGCGAACGTGGCGAGGCGCTCGCCCTGGTAGCGGGCGGCGGCCAGGGTCTCCTCCGTCACCTTGCCGCTGCTGCCGGGGTGCGAGGTGCCGTAGGGGTTGCCGCCGGCGCTGAAGACGGCCGGGTTGGTGAAGCCGGGGGCGACGATGACCGAGCCCCAGTGGTGGAAGGTGTTGTAGAGGGCGAGCAGCGTGGACTCGTTGCCGCCGTGGGCGTTGTGCGCGCTGGTGAAGCCGGTGGCCGGCTTGTCGGCGAGGGCGCCCTGCTGCCAGAGGCCGCCGGTGGTGTCGAGGAACTGCTTCAGCTGGCCCGCGATGTTGCCGTAGCGGGTCGGGGAGCCGATGGCGTAGGCGTTGGCCCAGCTGAGGTCGTCGAGCGTGGCCACCTCGATCTCCTTGGCGGCCTCGACGTGCTCGCGCCACGCGGGGTTGGAGTCGATGGCGGCGTCGGGCGCGAGCTCGGGCACCCGACGCAGGCGGACCTCCGCCCCGGCCTTCTCGGCGCCCTCGGCGACCGCGCTCGCGAGGGCGTGGACGTTGCCGGTGGACGAGTAGTAGATGACTGCGACCTTGGCGCTCATGGCATTCCTTCGGTAAGTGGATTGCTATCCGGATATTAAGCGGATAGGAATCCGGTTTGCAAGGGGGTCCGGTAACCTCGGTCCATGAGCCGCATCGAACTCCCCGTCGCGGGGCAGGCCCCGCCCGAGCGGGCGGACGCCGCGCGCAACCGGCGCAAGATCCTGGACGCGGCGGCGCAGCTGGTCGCCGAGCAGGGGCCGGAGGCCGTCAGCATGAACGCCGTCGCGCACGCCGCGGGGATGGGCGTCGGGACGGTCTACCGGCGGTTCGGTGATGTCAGCCAGCTGCTGTACGCGCTGCTCGACGACGACGAGAAGCGCTTCCAGCAGGCCTTCCTGAGCGGGCCGCCGCCGCTGGGGCCCGAGGCGCCGCCGGAGGAGCGGCTGCGGGCGTTCCTGCACACGCAGGCGGAGCGGCTGGTCGAGCACCGCGCGGTGATGGCCGCCGCCGAAGCGGCGGCGCCGGGCGCCCGGTACGACAGCGGGGCGTACCTGACCATGCACACGCACGTCACGATGCTGGTACGGCAGACCCGTCCCCAGGCGGACGCGGCGGTCATGGCGCACCTGCTGCTGGCGCCGTTCGCGCCGAGCCTCTTCGAGCACCTCACGGTGAACCGCGGGGTGTCGACGGAGCGCATCAAGGGCGCGATCGACGCCCTGCTCGGCATCTGATGACGCCGGAGGGGCGGTGCGCAGGCTGCGCACCGCCCCTCCGGGGGTTCTGCTAGAGGAACGAGTTGATCTCGATCGTCTCGGTGCGGCCGGGGCCGACGCCGATCGCGGAGATCGGGGCGCCCGACATCTCCTCCAGGGCCTTCACGTACGCCTGGGCGTTCTTCGGCAGGTCCGAGAAGGTCTTGGCCTTGGTGATGTCCTCGGACCAGCCGGGGAGGTTCTCGTAGATCGGCTTCGCGTGGTGGAAGTCCGTCTGCGAGTACGGGAGCTCCTCGACGCGCTTGCCGTCGATCTCGTACGCGACGCAGACCGGGATCTCCTCCCAGCCGGTCAGCACGTCCAGCTTGGTGAGGAAGAAGTCCGTCAGGCCGTTCACCCGGGTGGCGTAGCGCGCGATCGGCGCGTCGAACCAGCCGCAGCGGCGGTCGCGGCCGGTGGTCACACCGCGCTCGCCGCCGATGCGGCGCAGGTCCTCGCCGTCCTGGTCGAACAGCTCGGTCGGGAACGGGCCGGCGCCGACGCGGGTCGTGTACGCCTTGAGGATGCCGATGACGCGGCTGATCTTCGTCGGGCCGACGCCCGTACCGGTGCAGGCGCCGCCCGCGGTCGGGTTCGAGGAGGTGACGAAGGGGTACGTGCCGTGGTCGACGTCCAGGAGGGTGCCCTGGCCGCCCTCGAAGAGCACGACCTTGTCCTCGTCCAGCGCGTTGTTGAGGATCAGGGTGGTGTCGGCGACGTAGGGCTTGATCTGCTCCGCGTACTGGAGCATCTCCTCCACGATCGCGGCGGCGTCGATCGCGCGCCGGTTGTAGAGCTTCGCGAGGAGCTGGTTCTTGCCCTCCAGCGCCGCCTCGACCTTCTGCTGGAGGATCGACTCGTCGTAGAGGTCCTGGACGCGAATGCCGATGCGGTTGATCTTGTCCGCGTAGGTCGGACCGATGCCGCGGCCGGTCGTACCGATCTTGCGCTTGCCGAGGAAGCGCTCGCCGACCTTGTCGAGGGTGACGTTGTACGGCGTGATCAGGTGCGCGTTGCCGCTGATGAGCAGCTTGGAGGTGTCGATGCCGCGCTCGTTCAGGCCGCGCAGCTCGGAGAGCAGGACGGCCGGGTCGACGACGACGCCGTTGCCGATGACCGGGGTGCATCCGGGGGAGAGGATGCCGGAAGGGAGAAGGTGCAGTGCGTACTTCTGGTCGCCGACGACGACCGTGTGGCCGGCGTTGTTGCCGCCCTGGTAGCGCACCACATAGTCAACGGATCCACCGAGCAGGTCGGTGGCCTTTCCCTTGCCCTCGTCACCCCACTGAGCTCCGAGCAGCACAAGAGCGGGCACAGGCGTACACCTCTTCCGGATGGGGCATGTCCAAGGTCAGGGGGCGTACGACGATGTACACCGCAGGCTGAGCCGTCGGACCGGTACCCCGGAATAGACGAAGGCCCTGGCGCAATAGCGCAAGGGCCTCTTGCACAAAGATGCTACCCGAGGAAGGACCGAGGTGTCGGCTCCAGAGCCCACCATGAGCCATGCGGGCGCGCCGGTCGGCGGCCTGCTCGTGCTCGTCGACCCGGTCGCCCGCCGTCTTGACGGTGAGTCCGTGCGGATCGCGAAAGATGTCCTGTCGGCGGGGGCGGCGGCGAAAATCTGCCTCCCGGATTCGCCTGAGGAGTTTGCGCGGGCGCTCGCCCGTCGGGGCCATCGCAGGCCGGTGATCGTGGGAGACGACCGGGCGCTGGTGCGGGCCGTGGGCCTGCTGCACCGGGAGCGGGGGCTGGGCGAGGGGGCCGTGTCGCTGGTGCCGGTGGGGCAGGCGGGGTCGCTGGGGCTGGCCGGTTCGCTGGGTGTGCCCCTGTCGGCGGTCTCGGCGGCCCGCTCGGTGCTGGACGGGTGCGTCCGGGCCTGCGACCTGCTGGTGGACGACAGCGACGGGGTGGTGCTCGGCGGCATCCGCATCCCGCCGGCCGGGTCGGGGCTGCGGGCTTCGGGGCGGCCGTCGGTGTGGAGCACGTACCGCTCGCTGGTGCGGACGCTGGTGCCGGTGCCCGCCGGGGGCCAGCGGCTGCGGGTGGAGGCGGACGGGGTGGTGCTCGCGGACGTGGACCGGCTGGTGGAGGGCGTCTCGCTGGTCCCGCGGCCGGCGGGCGGCTCCGGCGAGGCCCTGGTGGAGGTGGTCGTCCGCGCGGGCGGCTCGGCCGTCAGGGCGCGGGCGGAGTCGGTGACGGTGTCGGGCGCGGACTTCCGCTACCGCGCGGACGCGGTGGTGGCGGGCCCGGTGCGCCGGCGCACCTGGACCCTGCGCCGGGCGGCGTGGAGCCTCACCCTCCCGCTGCCGCGCTGAGCGGGCGGGCGGCGCAGGCGCTGTCCACGGCCGGGCTCAGGAGAGGTCCAGTGTGGCGCGGTGGGCGCGCCAGCGGTCCATCAGGCCCAGCAGTTCCCTCTGCATGAACTCGAAGAAGGCCGCCGTCTCCGCGACCCGCGCTCCCGCCGGGGTGTGGGCGCCGAGGCCGGCCGCGCCCTCGCGCAGCGTCTTCTCCCACAGGCCGAGAACCTGGTCCCGCCGGGTGAAGGTCTCGTACCAGAGCTCGTCGTGGAGGACGTACCGGTCCCGCCGGGAGCCCGGCTCCCGCTCCCGGCTCACCATGTTGACCTGCGCCAGGTACGACACGGCCCCCGACACCGCCGCCGGGCTGATCTGCAACGCCTCGCCGAGCTCGGCCGAGGTCATCGCCCCGTCGTCGCTCGCCAGCAGCCGGGCGAAGACGCGCGCCGCCATCCGCTGCATGCCCGCATCGGTCAGCTGACCGGCAAACCGCTCCACGAAGCGGGAGACCGCTTCCTCGTCCCGTACGTCCAATGTCTCCGCCACGTCTGAGACTTTACGTGATTCCCGAGCTTCACAAATTTGTGAAAGTCGCGTACGTTCAGAAAAATGACGAAGGCAATCAGCGTCGCCGGACTCCACAAGGCGTTCGGCCGCACCCGCGCACTGGACGGGCTCGACCTCTGTGTCGCCACCGGCGAGGTGCACGGCTTCCTCGGTCCCAACGGGGCCGGCAAGTCCACCACCATCCGCGTCCTGCTCGGCCTGCTCCGCGCCGACACCGGGACCGCGCTGCTGCTCGGCGGCGACCCCTGGGCCGACGCCGTACGGCTGCACCGCCGCGTCGCCTACGTCCCCGGCGACGTCACCCTGTGGCGCAACCTCTCCGGCGGCGAGGTCATCGACCTCTACGGGCGGCTGCGCGGCGGCCTCGACCCCGACCGCCGCGCCGAGCTGATCGAGCGGTTCGACCTCGACCCGACCAAGAAGGGGCGTACCTACTCCAAGGGCAACCGGCAGAAGGTCGCCCTGGTGGCCGCCTTCGCCTCCGACGCCGAGCTGCTCATCCTCGACGAGCCCACCTCCGGCCTCGACCCGCTGATGGAGGAGGTCTTCCGGCGCTGCGTGGCCGAGGCGCGCGCCGCCGGGCGCACGGTCCTGCTCAGCTCCCACATCCTCAGCGAGGTCGAGGCCCTCTGCGACCGGGTCAGCATCGTCCGCAAGGGCCGCACGGTGGAGACCGGCACCCTGGCCGAGCTCCGGCACCTGACGCGCACGACGATCAGCGCCGAGCTCGCCGGCCCGCCGAACGGCCTCGCGCAGCTGCCTGGGGTGCACGACCTCCGGGTGCAGGGGCGCAAGGTGCGGCTCCAGGCCGACACGGACAAGCTGGACGCCGTACTGCGCTCGCTGGCCGGGTCCGGGGTGCGCGCGCTGACCTCGGCGCCGCCCACCCTGGAGGAGCTCTTCCTGCGGCACTACGCGGATGAAGGCGGCGACGGCCGCGGCGACCACGGCCGCGGCGGCGACGGCGCCACGCCCGGCACGACGGGCGCATCCCGATGAGGGGCCAACTCGCCGGCACCGGCACGCTGCTGCGCCTCGCCCTGCGCCGCGACCGCGTCGTGCTGCCGGTCTGGATCACGGTCGTGGCGCTGATGGTGCTCAGCCTGCCCGCCGCACTGGAATCGACCTACGGGACGGCCGTCGAACGGGCCCGGCTGCTGGCCACGATGAGCACCAACGGCTCGCTCCGTGCCCTGTACGGGCCGGTGTTCGGGGACTCGACCGGTGCGCTGACGGCATGGCGGGGCGGGGTCTTCGCCGGGCTGCTGGCCGCGGTCATGAGCCTGGTCGTCGTGGTCCGGCACACGCGCGAGGAGGAGGAGACGGGCCGTCAGGAGCTGATCGGTGCCGGTGCGGTGGGACGGCGTGCGCCGCTGACGGCCGCACTGCTCACGGCGCTGGCCGCCAACGGCGGGACCGCCCTGCTGGTGACGGCCGGACTCGCCGGGCGCGGCGCGGGCGGTGCGGCGGCCCTCGGGCTCGGCATCGGCGCCACCGGCCTGCTGTTCGCCGCCCTGGCCGCCGTCGCAGCGCAGCTCACCGAGAGCGCGCGGCTCGCCAAGGGGCTCACGGGCGCGCTGGTCGGCGCGGCCTTCGTGCTGCGTGCCGCCGGCGACGCGGGGAGCGCCTCCGGCGGGAGCGTGCTGACCTGGCTGTCGCCCCTGGGCTGGCTGGAGCACGTACGGGCCTTCGCGGCCGAACGCTGGTGGGTGCTCGGCCTGTTCGCCGCGGCCGTGGCGGTGCAGGTGGCGGCCGCGTACCTGCTGGCCGGCCGCCGCGACCTGGGCATGAGCTTCCTGCCGGCCCGGCCGGGGCCGGCGCGGGGCCGGCTCGGCAGCGCGGGCGCGCTGGCCTGGAGGCTCCAGCGGGGCAGCCTGATCGGCTGGAGCCTGGGGTTCCTCGCGGCCGGAGCGGTGTTCGGCGCGATGACGGACGGCGCCGCACAGCTCGTCGGCGACAACCCGCGGACCCGCGAGATCATCGAGCGGATGGGCGGGCAGAGCGGTCTCAGCGACGCGTTCCTCGCCGCCATGGCCGGGATGCTCGGCATGGTCGCGGCCCTCCACATCGTCTCGGCGGTGCTGCGGCTGCGCGGCGAGGAGGCCGGGCAGCGCGCCGAACCGCTGCTCGCGCACGCGGTGGGCCGGCTGCGCTGGGCCGCCGGGCACCTGGCCGTGGCCTTCGGCGGCTCGGCGCTGATCCTGCTGCTGGGCGGGCTCGGCCTGGGCGCGGGCCACGGGCAGGACACGGGCGCGGCCATCGGCGCCACGCTCGTCCAACTCCCGGCGGTCTGGGTGATCGGAGCCCTGGCGGTCCTGCTGTACGGGACCGCCCCCCGGTACGCCGTGGCCGCCTGGGCGGTGGCGGGGGCGGCGCTGGCCCTCGGCTGGATCGGCCCGGCGCTGCACCTGCCGCAGGCCGTACTGAACCTCTCGCCCTTCGCCCACCTGCCCAGACTGCCGGGCGCACAGGCCCTGGCCTGGGCGCCGCCGACGATCCTGACCCTGCTGGCGGCGGTCCTCCTGGTCGCGGGCCTGACCGCCCTCCGCCGGCGGGACCTGAGCGCCCAGGCGTAGGGAGGAGGATCCCCCGACCCGGCAGGGACTAGAACTCCACCAGGAGCTCGCGCAGACCGCGGATGACGTAGCCGTCCTGCCACTGCGGCTCACGGACGAGTCGCAGGGGCGGGACCCCGGGGGCGAGGAGCGCCCCGAAGGAGGCCGTCAGCTCGCGCCGGGCCAGCGGCGCCCCCAGGCAGTAGTGGATCCCGGCGCCGAAGCTGAGGTGGGGATTGTCCGCCCGTACGAGGTCCAGCCGGTCGGGGTCCTGGAACCGTGCGGGATCGCGGTTCGCGGAGCCGAAGAGCAGCGCGACCTCGGCTCCGCGGGGGATGGCCGTGTCCCCGATCTCGATGTCGTCGAGGACCCAGCGCTCGAACATCTGGAGCGGCGTGTCGAAACGCATGAGTTCATCCACAGCTGTGGACAACTTTTCGGGACGGGCGCGGAGGCCGTCCAGCTGCTCCGGGTGGCGGAAGAGCGCCCACCAGCCGTTCACGGTCGTGTTCACGGTGGCTTCGTGCCCGGCGTTCAGCAGCAGCACGCAGGTGGAGATCATCTCCTGTTCGCTGAGCCTGCCCCCCTCGTCGTGGGCGGCGATCAGTGCGGAGATCAGATCCTCGCCCGGCTCCTTGCGGCGGTCGGCGATCAGCTCCCGCAGGTAGGCGCTGAACTCCACGCTCGCCCGGACCGCCCGCCGCGCCGTCTCCTCGCCGGGCCGCAGCTCGAACATCCCGCAGATGTCCGCCGACCACGGCCGCAGCAGCCCCCGGTCCGCCTCCGGAACACCCAGCAGCTCCGCGATCACCGCCACCGGCAGCGGCTCCGCCACGGCGGTGAGCAGGTCCCCGCCGCCGTCCGCGAGGAGCCGGCCCACCAGCTCCCCGGCGAGGCGCTCCACTTCGGGCGCGAGCCGCTCCACCGTGCGCGGGGTGAACGCCTTCGACACCAGCCGCCGCACCCGCCCGTGCGCCGGGTCCTCCAGGTCCAGCAGGCCGTTGCCGTTGAGCACGTGGAACGGCTCGTGCTCCGCCGGCGGGGCTTCCCGCCCGAACTCCTCGTGCGAGAAGCGGTGCAGATAGGTCCGCCCGAGCCGCCGGTCCCGCAGCAGTGCACTCACGTCCGCGTAGTGCGGCACCAGCCACTGCCCGGTGGCCTCGGACCAGATGGCCCGGCCCTGCTCCCGCAACTCCCGGTAGGCGGGGTAGGGGTCGGCGACGAACGCGGCATCCCACGGATCAAAGCCCATCCCCGCACTCTAGATCCCGCCGGTCGCCCCCGGTGGTCCGCCGGTGGTCCCTTCTTCCCTCCTATGCCGGGGTCACCAGCCGGGTCTCGTAGGCGAAGACCGCCGCCTGCGTGCGGTCCCGCAGGCCCAGTTTCACCAGGATGCGGCTCACATGCGTCTTGATCGTGGACTCCGCGACGATGAGCCGGTCCGCTATCTCCGCATTGGACAGCCCCTGCGCGATCAGCACCAGCACCTCCGTCTCCCGCTCCGTCAACTCCGATATGCCCCCCGCGTCCACGAGCCTCGGGGCGGCCGACAGCTTCGAGAACTCCAGGATCAGCCGCTTGGTGACCGTGGGGGCCAGCAGCGCCTCTCCGGAGGCCACCACCCGGACCCCGTCGGCCAGTTGGCGGGCCGAGGCGTCCTTGAGCAGGAAGCCGGACGCCCCCGCCCGCAGCGCCTGGTACACGTACTCGTCGAGGTCGAAGGTCGTCAGGACCAGCACCTTGGTGTCCGCCGCACCGGGAAGCGCAGCCGCGGCGACGATCTCCCGGGTCGCCTCCAGGCCGTTCATCACGGGCATCCGGATGTCCATCAGCACCACGTCCGGCCGGAGCTCCGCCACCCGGGCGACGGCCTCACGGCCGTCCACCGCCTCCCCGACCACCTCGATGCCGTCCATCGCGTTCAGCAGGACGGAGAACCCCTCGCGGACCATCATCTGGTCGTCGACGATCAACACCCTGATCGTCATGCCGGCTCCCGCACGCTCTCCGCAGCCGCGTCCTGCCGGCCCCGCACCGGTATGAACACCGCCACCTCATACCCGCCGGCCGCCGTCTCCCCGGCCGTCATCTCCCCTTCCAGCATGGCCACCCGCTCGCGCATCCCCGTGATCCCGTGCCCGGCGCCCTGGGACGGGCGCACGTCCCCGGTCGCCGTCTCATTGACGATCCGTATCCCCAGGCCGCCCAGGACGTACGACACCTCCACCCCGGCCGGCGCCCCCGGCGCATGGCGCAGGGTGTTGCTCAGGGCCTCCTGGATGATCCGGTACGCCGACAGCTCCACCCCCTGCGGCAGTTCCCGCACCGCGCCCGTCACCGTCTTCTCCACACGCAGACCGGCCTCCCGCACATTGGCCAGCAGCCCGTCCAGCGAGGCCAGCGTCGGCTGTGGGGCGTCCGGCGCCTCGTCGTCCGCGGACCGCACCACGCCCAGCACCCGGCGCAGCTCCGTCAGGGCCGCCACCGCGTTCTCCCGGATGGTGGCGAAGGCGGCCTCCAGCTCCGCGGGCGGGTTCTTCACCCGGTAGGGCGCGGCCTCCGCCTGGATCGCCACCACCGACATGTGGTGGGCCACCACGTCGTGCAGCTCCCGGGCGATCGTCGTCCGCTCCTCCAGCAGGGTGCGGCGGTCCCGCTCGACGGCCGTCACCTCCTGCTGGGCGCTGACCTCCTGAGCGGCCTCCTTGCGGGTGTTGCGGACCGTGACCACCAGCAGGGCCACCGCCAGGACGAAAGCCATCGGCCCGACACCGGCGGACTGCTCGCCCCCGACGACCACGGGCACCAGGAACCCGTACGCCAGAGTGATCAGCCACATCCAGCCGGCCGCCCGGGGACGGGTCCGCAGGGCCACGATGGTCACCGTGGCGAGATAAGAGACGAAAGCGCCCGGCAGCCACGGCCAGGTGGCGTCGCGGGGGCCGGCCAGCGCCAGCACCGTCGTGGCCGCCAGCGCCGCCCAGAACGCCCCCACGGGACGCACCAGGGTCATCAGCACCGGGGTGGCCGCGATCAGCCCGAGCACCAGGGCGGCGGGCGGCCACACATAGACGTCGGAGACGGCCGCGGTCGGTATCACGATCACCGCGGCCAGAGCGACGACCGCATGCGGCAGATACGCCGCGCGCGGCCGTATCCGCTTCGGCAGCCTCCGCGTCAGCGGCCCGTCCGTCCGGATCGGCGGCAGCGGCCGGTAGGTGAAAGCGTCCGTGATCAGATCCTGGCGCAGGCTCTCGAACAGGCCCGAAGCGAGCCGGAACTCGGGTGTGCGGGGGGTCGCCCCGGGGGTCTCGGTCATATCCACACCGTAGGCCGCCCCCTCCCTCGACCGCGTCGCCGCTGAAGGGGATTTCCCGCCCTCCCTCTCAGGTACTACCCGCGGCCCTCAGTACCCCGCCGGACGGACCAGGCCCGTCTCGTACGCGAACACCGCCGCCTGCGTGCGGTCCCGCAGGCCCAGCTTCACCAGGATCCGGCCCACATGGGTCTTCACCGTCTGCTCGGCCACGACCAGGTGCCCGGCGATCTCCGCATTGGACAGGCCCTGGGCGATCAGCGACAGCACCTCCGTCTCCCGCTCGGTCAGTTCGGCGATCCGCGCCTTCGACGGTGCCCGCGGCGCGCCCATCCGGGAGAACTCGGTGATCAGCCGCTTGGTGATGTTCGGTGACAGCAGTGCCTCCCCGGCGGCCACCACCCGGACCGCTTCCGCGAGCTGGTCCGCCGATGCGTCCTTGAGCAGGAACCCGGAGGCCCCGGCCCGCAGCGCCTCGTACACGTACTCGTCGAGGTCGAACGTCGTGAGCACCAGCACCTTGACGGTGGCGCCGGGCGCGCCCGTGAGGACGGAGGTGGCCTCGATGCCGCCCATCCCGGGCATGCGGATGTCCATCAGGACCACGTCGGGGCGCAGTTCGGCGGCTCTCTTCACCGCGTCGGCGCCGTCCACGGCCTGGCCGACGACCTCGATGTCGGGCTGGGCGTTGAGGAGGACGGTGAAGCCCTGCCGGACCATCATCTGGTCGTCGGCGATCATCACCCTGATCGGGTCGGCCGGAGTGCTCATGCGTCCTCTTCGGTTCTCGTCTTCGGCTCGGGATCCATCGGGAGCACGGCGCTCACCTCGTACCCGCCGCCGGGGCACGGGCCGGCGGCCAGCTCGCCCCCCAGCATGCCCGCCCGCTCACGCATCCCCAGCAGCCCGTGCCCCGCTCCGGGCGAGGGCGGGGCGGGCCGGGTCGGCGCGGTGTTGGCCACGCACAGGTGCAGCTCGCGCGGCCCGTACGCGATCCCGACCTCCACCCGGGAACCGGGCGCGTGGCGCAGGCAGTTGCTCAGCGCCTCCTGGACGATCCGGTACGCGGTGAGCTCGACGCCCGGGGTGAGCGGCCGGCGGATCCCCGCGATCTCGGTGGTGACGTCGAGCCCGGCGCTGCGGACGTTCTCCACGAGACCGTCGAGCTCGGCGAGGGTGGGCTGCGGATGGTGGGGGCCGGCGGGATCCCCGGGGTGCTCGGAGCGCAGTACGCCCAGCACCCGGCGCAGTTCGGTGAGGGCCTCCAGGGCGTTCTCCCGGATGCCGGCCAGGTTCTCCTTGAGTTCCTCGGAGGGGTTCTCCACCAGGTGCGGGGCGACCTGCGCCTGGATGGAGATCACCGACATGTGGTGGGCGACGACGTCGTGCAGCTCGCGGGCGATCCGGCTGCGCTCCTCCAGCAGGGTGCGCTGGGCCCGCTCCTCCTCGGTGAGGGTCTCCTGCTCGACGAGCTTCGTGCGGGCCAGCCGGGTGGCGCGCAGCGCATAGCCGAGGAGGCCGGCGAAGCCGAAGAGGAGGGCGGCCGCCGGGGAGCTGCTCGTTGCGCCGTCGGGAGGGGAGAGGGCGTCGACCAGACCGCTCAGGACGATGGAAAGGCCCACCACGGCGACGGTCACCCGGGGCGGCACCCGCAGGGCCACCAGCAGCAGCACCGTCGCGAAGGCGAAGAGGCCGCCCGGCATCCAGGGCCAGGTCTGGCCCTGGCCGATGTGGTCGTGGATCTGCCAGGCGGCCAGTCCGGCCGCGGCCAGGGCGAGCCACCAGGCGGCGATCGGGCGGAACAGCCCGAGCAGAACGGCCGCACCGGTCAGGAGGGAGGCGGCGATCGTATTGCCCGTGACGTGGTAGACGTCCGTGAGCTGCACGGTCGTGAGCACCCCGAACAGCACCGCGAGGTACCCCACCGCCACGTGCGGCAGCCGGGCCAGCCACCGCGGCCGGGACATCCTGGGCAGCGGGTCCCGCCGGAGGGTCAACAGCTCCCGGACGAGCGGGCGTCGGGCGGCCCCCGCTGCGGGCCCGGCGGGGCGTGCTCTCTGCTCGGTCACGGTCACGCCGTCCACCCTAGGCATGGTGGACCGCCAGGTCGGAGGCCGCCCGGGGCCGGGGAGGGGCGCCGGTCGTCGCGGCCGGCCGGGTCGGCGTCTTCTGCTCCGGCCGCCGACGCGCCTGCTCGTACGTACGGAACGCGGCCCAGCAGACCGCCAGTACGGCGGCAAAGAGCGGCAGCCAGAGCAGCCGGGCGGCTATCCACCGAGGGGAATCGGGCACGGTGTGCAGGCCGGGCAGGTCGGCGGGGGCCAGCAGACCGAGGGCGGTGACGGCCATCATCGCCGTCTGGTGCCACAAAAAGACCGTCATCGCGGACAGGTTGACCAGCGCCACCTTCGCCCAGGCGCGGGGCCGGCGCATCACCGCGGCCAGCGGCTCGCGCAGCAGCAGGGCCAGCCCGCACTGGGCGAGGCCGAACATCCCGGCCGCCAGCGTCGGCGGGTTCAGATTCGACACCGCGGCCCCGGGAACACCGACCATCGACGCCGGATACCCGCCCCAGACCACCAGCGCGGCGGTGGCGGCCACACCCCCGCCCAGCAGAACCACGGCCGGGGCACGCCGGGCGAAGGCACCCCGCGACCATGCGGCGCCGAGGGTGAAGGGGACGAGCCAGCCGGCGGCCACATTGATCCAGCCGGTCCACTCGGGCGCCCCGAGCCCGAACCGCCCGAGGTCCACGGCGGCCACCACGGCCAGCGGCCACACCGGGTGGAGCCGGGCCACGAGCGGGGTCGCGGCGGTGAGCGCGGTGAACACGAGGAGGAACCACAGCGGGGACAGGACGAGCCGCAGCAGCGTCCGGACGGTGCCGATTTCCGCCCCGCCGAGCAGCATCCCGCCCGCCGCGACGGCCCACAGGGCGAGCACGGCCGTGACCGGCCGGAACAGCCGGGCCAGCCGCTGCCCCACCCACGCCCCGTACGACACGCCGCGCTCCCGGGCCGAGGCATGGCCGCGGGCGGCGACATGGCCCCCCACCAGGAAGAACACGGACAGCGTCTGGAACACCCAGGAGACCGGCGCCAGCCAGGGCATGTGCGCCAGCGGACTGGTGGTGCTCAGACCGCCGTTGGCGGTGGTCAGGGCGGTGACCAGCCAGTGGCCCAGCACCACCCCGAGGATGGCGAAGGCGCGCAGGGCGTCCACCGTGCGGTCACGGTCGGCCGGGGTCGCGGCGTCGACCCGGTCCGCGAGCACGGACCAGCGGGCGCGGAGCTTACGCACGGGGCACCTCCGGGAGAGCGGTGGCGGCGGCAGTGGTGTCGGCGGTGCCGAGGACGATGCGGGCCAGGCTGTCGAGCGACGCGGTGCCCGGCTTCAGGTAGTCGCTGTGGCCGCCGGGCCCGGCGGCGAACACCCGCGCCCCGAAGGCCGGGTCGACCGGATCGGTGCCGAAACCGATCCCGCCGAGCCGGACATGGGGCACGTGGCCCACCCAGTCGGCGCCACCCCGCCCGGCCCAGACCCGCGCCCCGGTCGGCAGATCGGCGGCGGATCCGGAGCCCGTCCCAGGACTGCCGAACAGGACCATGTCGGTGACCTTCGGGCCGGTCGGGGTGCGGGCGCAGACCACCGAGCCATAGGAGTGGCACAGCAGGGAGAGCCGCGCCTCCGGTGCGGTGCGCTGGGCCAAGCGGGCCAGGAACGGGCCCAGTTCACCGGCGCCACGGTCCGCCCGGTCGGTGGTCAGGACCGTGGTGCTGACCGTGCCGGGGGTGTCGTACCCGAGCCAGGCGACCACGGCGGAGCGCGGATGCTCGGCCTGGAGGCGCTGCTGCAGGGCGAGAGCCCCGGCACGGAACCTCTGGTAGGTGTCCAGGGTCGTATCGGAACCGGGCACCAGGACCGTGACCCGGTCGGCGCCGTCCACATCGCCGAACACCTCGACCGCCCGGCCCCGGCCCCGGCCGTCGAAGGCGAGGAACCGGGCCGTCCCGCCGGCCTCCATGGCCCGGAGCTTCGCGGCGCGGCCCGTACGGCCCGCGTCCTGCGCCATGCGGGCCGCCTCCGCGAGATCGGCCAGGTGGGCGGCGTACAGGACCGGGGCGGGGGCCGACTCCGAGACCGCCGCAGGCGCGGGGGCGGGGACGTCGGGGGAGGCGGCAGCGGAGACCGGGACCACGACGGCCGCGGCGACGAGGCCGGCCAGCAGGGTGCGGCGCAGACGGCCCAGGGCACGTCGGGGGCCGCGGGGGCGGCGCGCGGCGTCCTGTACCTCTGCCTCGCCGAATCCTTCAGGGCGGCTCATCGCGGTCTCTCTTCCTTCGCTCGGTCCACAGGAGCCGGCGCTCGTCGCGCCTTCTCTGGTCTCGAAGTTAGGAATTGAGGTGCCCCGTCGGCGTCGTGCTGCGGAGCCGCCTTTCCGTATGGCTCTCAGGTATGACAGGGCATACCTGAGAGGGAGCCGTCAGCAGGGGAGTTCATTCCATGGAGGGGGTCCCCCGGGCGGTCGACGAGGACCTCGCCCGCAACACCCGCCCGCAGCACCCGCCCGCAGCACCCGCCCTCAGTCCGCCGCGAGGGGTTCGACGTAGCCCGCCCACCAGCGGGGTGCCGGATCCTGCCCGGGGCTGGTCCAGTACTCCCGGGCCCCGACGATCTCGCCGTCCCGTACGGTCCAGAGGGAGACGGCGCGGTAGACGACGTGGTCCTGAGGAATCTCCACCTCGGTGACGACGAGGTCGCCGTCGGCGAGGATGCGCAGCAGGCTGACGGATCTCTCGTCGGAGAAGGCCTCGTCGCTGTTCACGCGATGAAATTGGCGCGGCCGATGATCCGTTCGCCGCTGACGGGCCATTCGATGACCGCGTCCTCGGCGATGAGCCGGGCCACGCCGGCCCAGTCACGGGCGTCTATCCGCTCCCAGAGTTGTGCCACTACCTTCAACGGCTCCATGGGCCGCAGTCTGCGACGGGTCCGTCAGACGCAACAAGCTTTGCTTGCAGGCTTATTGACTTCGACACAATGCGGTGCGTGCGCCACCGGGTGCCGGCTCGTCCCCCCTCCGCCCCGGCTCACGCCCCGTCCTGATTCCCCTCCGGATCCCTCTCGGGAATCCCCGTCAGGGTGTCCAGTACCTGGGCCAGACGGTCCAGGGTGCGGACCGTTTCCGCGAAGGCCTCCTCGCCCAGCGCCTCCGCCAGCCGGTCCGCCAGGGCCGCGTGGGACGGGCCGATGCGCGCGACGGCCGCACGGCCCTCCTCCGTCGGGCGCAGCAGCTTCGCGCGGCGGTGGGCCGGGTTCGGTACGTACTCCGCCAGGCCCTTGGCCACCAGCAGGTCCGCGATGCGCTGGACGCTCTGCCGCGTGATGCCCATGACCCGGCCGATGCCGGCCACCGGCAGCGGCTCCCGGAGCACCGCGCCCAGCACCTGCCACCACGCCGCGGTCAGCCCGGCCGGCCGGGCCAGCTCCTCCGAGAGGGCGAGGAAGCGGCCGTTCAAACCGAAGATCCCGAGCGCGGTACGGCTCAGCAGGTCCTGCCGGGCCCGGGTGGAGAGGGCCGCCGCGCCGCGCGGTTCAGGCATCGCCCCGCTCCGAAGCGGCCATCAGGACCGGGTAGGCGCTCGGGTCGGAGTCGTGGAACAGGCGGTACCAGGCGTCCAGCACCTCCGGCTCGTAGACCCCCAGCCGGGCGAAGACCTCCCGGGCGAAGGCCACCGGTTCCGTCGGACCCGCCGTGATCAGGTCGCCGTCCGTCACGGCGTCGGCCTCGACGTACCGCTCGGCCCCGCCGTAGCCGGGCTGCTGTGCCAGGTAGAAGGAGGCGGCGCTGGTGTGGGCGTACCCGTCCAGCAGCCCCGTCCGGGCCAGCCCGGCCGTCGCTCCGCAGATCGCCGCGACCGGGACCCCGGCCGCCAGGAACTCCCGGGCCTTGGCCGCGAAGGGGGCCAGCTCGTCGCCCGCGTCCCACAGTGAGGCGCCCGTGAGGATCAGCAGTGCCGAGTCCTGCGGGGCCAGGTCCGCGAGGGCCAGGTCGGGCTGGATGCGGACGCCGCCCATGGTGGTGACCGGCCGGTCGGCGGCGGGGCCGACCGTGCGGACCGCGTAGCCGCGCTGGGTGAGGTGGGCGGTGGTGTGGCCGGTCTCCCAGTCCGCGTACGTGTCGTAGACCGCCAGGTGGACCGTCGTCCTGGCGCTCGTCCCCGGGCCCGCAGCCGCGGCTGCCGCCGTCTCCGCGGCCGCCCCCTTGGCCGCGCCCGCCGCGCTCGCTGTCGCCGTCGTCGCCGTCGCCGTCGCCGTCGTATCCGTCGTCTTCATCGTCCTGGCCTCCCGTCCGCCGGAGCTCTCCGACCAGCGGAGCTCTCGCAGCCCTCCGCGCACCCCGATATGACAGCAGACTGTCATTACGTCAGCGTGCTGTCAATGGTGACAGCCCTCGGCGACAGACTGCCGAGGCCCGGCCCCCACCCCCATACAATCCGCCGATATCCCTCCTCACCTGCGCACTTTTAGCGTGGCCGCATGACCCCTCACGTCGCCTCCGGCGCCACCGGCGCCAGCGGCGCGGCCGTCAAGGCCGCCGACCGCGCCCACGTCTTCCACTCCTGGTCCGCCCAGGCCCTGATCGACCCGCTCGCCGTCGCCGGGGCCGAGGGCTCGTACTTCTGGGACTACGACGGCAAGCGCTACCTCGACTTCTCCTCCCAGCTGGTCAACACCAACATCGGCCACCAGCACCCCAAGGTCGTCGCCGCCGTACAGGAGCAGGCCGCCCGGCTCTGCACCCTCGCCCCCGGCTTCGCCGTCGACGTCCGCTCCGAGGCCGCACGCCTCATCGCCGAGCGCACGCCGGGCGATCTGGACAAGGTCTTCTTCACCAACGGCGGCGCCGAGGCCGTCGAGAACGCCGTACGGATGGCCCGTCTGCACACGGGCCGCGCCAAGGTGCTCTCGGCCTACCGCTCCTACCACGGGGCCACCGCCGCCGCGATCAACCTGACCGGCGACCCGCGCCGCTGGCCCTCCGACACCGCCGCCGCGGGCGTCGTGCACTTCTGGGGCCCCTACCTCTACCGCTCGCCCTTCCACGCCACCACCGAAGCCGAGGAATGCGAGCGCGCGCTCGCGCACCTCGCCGACACCATCGCCTTCGAGGGTCCGGCGACCATCGCCGCGATCATCCTGGAGAGCGTGCCCGGCACCGCGGGCATCATGACGCCGCCGCCCGGCTACCTCGCCGGCGTCCGCGAGCTCTGCGACCGCCACGGCATCGTCTTCATCCTCGACGAGGTCATGTCCGGCTTCGGACGCACCGGCCGCTGGTTCGCCGCCGAACACTGGGACGTCACGCCCGACCTGCTCACCTTCGCCAAGGGCGTGAACAGCGGCTACGTCCCGCTCGGCGGCGTCGCCATCTCCGCCGCGATCGCCGACACCTTCGCCACCCGGCCCTACCCCGGCGGTCTGACGTACTCCGGCCACCCCCTGGCCTGCGCCGCCGCCGTGGCCACCATCAACGCCATGGAGGAAGAGGGCATCGTCGAGCACGCCGCCCACCTCGGACAGAACGTGATCGGCCCCGCGCTCGCCGAGATCGCCGAACGGCACCCCTCGGTCGGCGAGGTCCGTGGCCTGGGCACCTTCTGGGCCGTGGAGCTCGTACGGGACAAGGAGACGCGCGAGCCGCTCGTCCCGTACAACGCGGCCGGTGCGGACAACGCGCCGATGGCCGAGTTCGCGGCGGCCTGCAAGGCCTCGGGCCTGTGGCCGTTCGTCAACATGAACCGGACGCACGTGGTCCCGCCCTGCACCATCACCGAGGCCGAGGCGAAGGAGGGCCTGGCCCTGCTGGACGAGGCGCTGACCGTCGCGGACCGGCACACCACCCGCGTGTGAGAGCCCGGAGCCGGCCCCCGTCCGGACCACGGACCCCGTCCGGACAAGGGCCGGCATCCGCCGTATAACGGCTCTCACACGATCGGTTTCAGCCGCCCTGCCTGGCCTATGGTGTCCGAAGTTCTACGGAGGAGACGGACCCCTATGCCAGGCAGCGGCGCTGTCACCCGCAACACGCTTCGCCAGCAGATCGCCGACGCGCTGCGCGACGAGGTGCTCGCGGGACGCCTGCCGCCGGGCACCGAGTTCACCGTCAAGCAGATCGCCGAGCAGTACGAGGTCTCCGCGACGCCCGTGCGCGAGGCGCTCGTGGACCTCTCGGCCCAGGGACTGCTGGAGCTGGTGCAGCACCGGGGCTTTCGCGTGCGCGTGTACTCCGTCGACGACTACCGGGGGATGATCGAGGCCCGTACGCTCGTCGTGGACGGGATCTTCCGGCAGCTCGTCGAGCGCGGCATCGCACCCGGCTCCGGCGAAAGGCTGGTGTCGGTGCGCCGTCGGGCCGAGGAGGCGTGTCGGGCCGCTCAGAGCGGTTCGCTCGAAGTGCTGATCGGCTACGACCTGCGCTTCTGGAGGGAGCTGAGCGGGCTGGTCGGCAACATGTACATCTCGGAGTTCCTGCACCGGCTGCGCGTGCAGTGCTGGGTCTTCGCCGTACCGCACCTGAAGGCGGCAGCCGATCCGCACGCCGGGCTGTGGTCCGGCCACAGTGAGCTGGTCGAGGCGGTGACGCGCGCGGACGCCGACGAGGTACGCCGCCTCGTGCACGCCTACAACCAGCACGGCCTGGACTGGGCCGCCGGGCTGCGGACGGCGGGCGCATGAGCGACGTGAGCGACGTGAGCGGCATCAGCGACACGAGTGGCATCAGCGGCGCGACTGACGTCAGCGGCGTCAGCGACGTGAGCGGCGGGGACCGCTTCGACGGCGGCCGCACGGCGATCCCCGGACCCGCCAGGCCGGCCCGGCCCACCACCACTGCCACCACCACCACCACGACCACCACGACCGCCGCCGAAGCCGACCCGGGTCCCGGCCGCGCGGCCACCGGCCTGCTGCGCCGCAACGCGGGCGGCCTGGCCGTCGTCCTCGCCTTCCTCGCCCTCTCCCTCTACGTCTTCCACGGCCTGTGGGCGGACCTCGACGGCCGCTACCTGAACGACGCGCTCCAGGACCAGAACCAGTGGGAGTGGTTCGTCGGCGTCACCACCGACAACATCACCCACCTACGCAATCCGCTCTTCACCCGGGCCCAGGGCATGCCCGACGGCGTGAACCTGATGGCCAACGCCACCATGCTCGGCCTGACCGTCCCGCTCATCCCGGTCACCCTGCTCTTCGGCGAGACGGTCACCTTCGCGCTGGTCCTCACGCTCGGCATGGCCGCCAGCGCCTGGACCTGGTACTGGCTGATCCGCCGCCGCCTCGTGCACAGCCGCTGGGCCGCCGCGGCGGGCGGGGCGCTCGCCGCCTTCGCGCCGCCGATGGTCTCGCACGCCAACGGCCACCCGAACTTCGTGGTCCTGTTCATGATTCCGCTGATCATCGACCGGGCGCTGCGGCTGTGCGAGGGCCGCGCCCCGGTGCGCGACGGGATCGTGCTCGGCCTGTTCGCCGCGTACCAGATCTTCCTCGGTGAGGAGCCGCTGCTCATCGCCGCGCTGGGGATGCTGGTCTTCTGCCTCGCCTGCCTGCTGGTCGACCGCCGGCGCGCCCTCGCCGCCGCGCGTCCGCTGGGCCGCGGGCTGGCCGTCGCCCTCGCCGTGTGCCTGCCGCTGCTGGCCTTCCCGCTGTACTGGCAGTTCCTCGGCCCGCAGAGCTACCACTCGGTGCTGCACGGGGACAACGCGGGGAACAGCCCGCGGGCCCTGATCGCGTACGCCGCCCGCTCCCTCTTCGGCGACCCCGAAACGGCGGGCCGGCTGGCCCTGAACACCACCGAGCAGAACGCCTTCTACGGCTGGCCGCTGCTGGCCTTCGGTGCGGCCGTGTGCGTGTGGCTGTGGCGGCGCCCGGTCGTCCGGGCGCTGGCGATCACCGGCTGCGCGGCGCTGCTGCTGTCACTGGGGCCGCGGGTGCCGGTGCCGCGGACGGACGTGGTGCTGCCGGGTCCCTGGCGGCTGATGGTCGAGCTGCCGCTGTTCGAGTCGGTGATCGAGGGGCGCGTGGCGATGGTGTGCGCGCCGGTGCTGGGCGTGCTGCTGGCGCTGGCGCTCGACCGGATCGTCCGGATGCGGGCGCGCGAACTGCGCACCCTCGGGCTGCTGGGGGCGGCGGCGGCGCTGGTCCCGGTGCTGCCCCTGCCGCTGACGGTGCGCGAGCGGACGCCGGTGCCGGAATTCATCACCTCGGGGGCGTGGAAGCCGTACCTGCACGAAGGGGAGGCGCTGGTCCCGGTTCCGCTGCCGGACCCGGGCCAGGCGGACGCACTGCACTGGCAGGTCGAGGCGGACTTCGGCTTCCGGCTGGCCGGCGGCTACTTCAACGGCCCCTGGGGGCCCGAGCGGATCGGGATCTACGGGGCGACGCCGCGGCACCTGTCGAACCTGCTGCGGGACGTCCGCTACGGGGCGCAGCCGCCGGAGGTCACCGAGCAGTGGCGCGAGCAGGCCCGCCAGGACCTGGCGTACTGGAAGGCCGGCGCGGTGGTGCTGCCGGTCCAGGACCGGGACGCGGAGCTGCGGGAGCTGCTGACCCGGCTGCTGGGGTCCGAGCCCGAGCAGGTCCGGGACGTGTGGGTCTGGCGGGTGGGCCAGGGCGCGCCGGCCGCCAGGTGATCCGGAAGACAGGCCGGGGGGCCGGGCTTCGCGGGCCAGGTTCTGCGCAGCCCTTCGCTGAGGGTGTTCGGCGCACTACGCTGGCACGATCGGCGGCAACGACTGATCGGAGGCCGCGTGGCCTGTGACCTGTGGCTCGTCCCCCTTGTCGATGTGCTGTGCCACAGCCCCGACAACCCCTTCGCGGAGGAGATCGCCGCGTACGACAAGGCGCTGGGCGAGGCCGGACTGCCGTCCGTGCCCGTCTTCGCGTACATGCCGGGCCTGAGCGGGGACGTGGCCCCGGTCGCCGGCTTCGACTACGACGCCCTGCACTTCCTGCGCCGGGCGTACCTGCTCCAGGTCTGCGGACTGCCGGTGACGCCGGTGGACGAGCTGGGCGGGGACTACGAGCAGCTGCTGGAGATGTTCGAGGCCACGGCCCAGCAGTCGCACCTGGTGTGGCACTACGACCACGCCGGTGCCTACGTACCGGTGGACTTCGCGGCTCCCCTGGCCAACGAGGAGCTGCTGGCCGGGGGCGGTCCGCTGGGCTCGGCCCAGGGCCTGCTGCGGGAGCTGGGCTTCGTGGCGCCCGCGATCGGGATCGACCCGGCCAATCCCCCGGCCGCCCCAGCGCCGCCGGGGCGGCCGACGTCGCTGGAGGAGCCGGCGGGGCCGATTCCGTACGACTCCAGTCCGTTCGCGCGTGAGCGGCACGTCTGGCTGGGCCTGCACGCGGCCGCCACCCGGAGCCTCGCCCAGGGCTCCATGATCATTTTCAGCTGAGCCCACCAGCCCGGGCCCGGTCGAGCGGGCCGGACCCGGGCCGGCGAGACGGCCCGGGCCGGAGGATCAGCGCGGCTGCTCCGGGGGCCGCTGGCGGGGCATGTTGGGGCGGGTGCCCGGCGGAAGCGGGAAACGAGCCGGCGGAAAGCCCGCTTCCGGGCGGGAGGAGGCACCCGACACGGACTGCATCACCAGCGGCGCCGGACCCGAGCCGAACTCCACCATCCACTCCGCCGTCTCGGACCGCACGAGCTCCGTCACGTCCTCGGAGAACCGCCGCAGCACCGTCAGGCACCGCTCCGCCGCCTCGCTCGCCGTGCCCTCCGTCGGCCCGAGCACCTCGCGCACGTTCTCCGAGGCCCAGTCGAACTGGAGCGTCTGGAGCCGCCGCTGCACCGCCTGGGCCGTCGCCACGTCCCGCATCCAGCCCGAGGTCATCCCGAAGAACCGGTCGCAAGCCAGACAGGCCGCGCCCAGCAGCAGCGAGAGGTACCCGTACGAGGCCGCTCCCCGGGCCGAGCCCGTCACCTCCAGCAGCGGCATCGAGGCGCCCACGATCACCCCCACCGCCGCGCCCACCCGCAGGATCCGCGCGCCCCGGCGCTTCCAGGCCCGGTCCGACAGGTACCACTCCGCGGTGCGCAGCGCATCGGCCTCGACCCGCCGGTAGAGCTCGTCGAGCCGCTCGGCGGGCTCGCCCCAGTCGCCGAGGGGAAACGGTCCACCGGTCAGATCGCCCGCCGCCATGGGTCCGCTGCCCTCCTCCCGGGACCCCCGGGGATCCCGGGGGTCCCGAGGTGGCCCCTCGGGCTGCATCTCCGGCTGGCTCACCCGGCACTCCCTCTGCCTGCGCTGACGTGTGGTGGTGCGCGTGTGCGCAATGATGCGCATGCTCTTCCTACCTTCGAATGGCGGCCCATGGGCAGGGATTCCCCGGATTTCCGCCCGCAAGGAGGTCTCCATCAGGTACGCGCATCTCCGTTCTCTCACTCGAAAGAGTTGGTCCTCTCGGCGTAGGGCGCTGCGCCCGGGGAGCACGTAGGCTCGGATTGACCGAGCGTCCCGATGTACGGAGTGAGTGACCTGTGATTCCCGGTGGTGGTCAGCCCAACATGCAGCAGCTGCTCCAGCAGGCCCAGAAGATGCAGCAGGATCTCGCGGCGGCCCAGGAGGAGCTGGCGCGTGCCGAGGTCCAGGGCCAGGCCGGCGGCGGCCTGGTCCAGGCGACGGTCACCGGTGCCGGCGAGCTGCGCGCGCTGGTGATCGACCCGAAGGCCGTGGACCCCGAGGACACCGAGACCCTCGCCGACCTGGTCGTCGCGGCGGTCCAGGCGGCCACGGAGAACGCCCAGGCGCTCCAGCAGGAGAAGCTGGGGCCGCTGGCGCAGGGGCTCGGCGGCGGGAGCGGTATCCCCGGCCTGCCGTTCTAGCCCGGCCCGACGACCGGGAGACGGCCCCGACCGCTCCCGGCACCCCGACCCGACACCCCCGCACTGAACACCGAAAGAAGGCAGTCCGTTGTACGAAGGCGTGGTCCAGGACCTGATCGACGAACTGGGCAGGCTGCCCGGCGTCGGGCCCAAGAGCGCGCAGCGGATCGCCTTCCACGTCCTGCAGGCGGAGCCCGCCGACGTCCGGCGGCTGGCGCACGCCCTGCTGGAGGTCAAGGACAAGGTCCGGTTCTGTGCCGTGTGCGGGAACGTCGCGCAGGAGGAGCGGTGCGGCATCTGCCGCGACCCGCGCCGCGATCACGCCGTCATCTGCGTCGTCGAGGAGCCGAAGGACGTCGTCGCGATCGAGCGGACCCGCGAGTTCCGCGGCAGGTACCACGTCCTGGGCGGTGCGATCAGCCCGATCGAGGGCGTCGGCCCGGACGACCTGCGCATCCGAGAGCTGCTGGCGCGGCTCGCCGACGGTGAGGTGACCGAGCTGATCCTCGCCACCGACCCGAACCTGGAGGGGGAGGCGACCGCCACGTACCTCGCCCGCATGATCAAGCCCATGGGCCTGAAGGTCACCCGCCTGGCCAGCGGGCTCCCCGTCGGGGGAGATCTGGAGTACGCGGACGAGGTCACGCTCGGGCGGGCCTTTGAAGGAAGGCGACTTCTCGATGTCTGACGCAACGCTGCACGCCCTGAGCCAGGATCCCGACGATTTCGCCGTCCAGATCTCGGACCAGATCGAGTCCTTCATCGTCGCGGTCACCGAGGTGGCCAAGGGCGAGGACCCGGACAGCGCGGTGCCCTTCCTCCTCCTGGAGGTCTCCCAGCTCCTGCTGGCGGGCGGGCGGCTGGGCGCGTACCAGGACGTCCTGCCCGACGAGCGCTACGAGCCCGACCTCGGCCCTGAGCCGGACGTGGACGAGCTGCGCGAGCGGTTCGCGTACATGCTGGACCCGGTCGACGTGTATTCCGAGGTCTTCGACCCCTACGAGCCGCGCAAGACGCCGGTCGCGCACCGGATCTCCGACGACCTCGCCGACGTGGTGGCGGACCTGCGGCACGGCCTGGCGCACTACCGGGCCGGCCGGACCACCGAGGCGCTGTGGTGGTGGCAGTTCTCGTACTTCACCAACTGGGGGCCCACCGCTTCGGCCACCCTGCGCGCCCTCCAGTCCCTGGTCGCCCACGTCCGGCTGGACCAGCCGCTGGAGGCCCTGGACGGCCTGGACACCGACGAGGACCTGGCCGAGGAGGACCTCGCCGAGCAGGCCGGACGGGTGATGGCCGAGGAAATCGGCGCACGGCTGGGTCTGCCGGGGAAATAGGGAACTCCGGCGCTGATCCGAACGTCTCATCATGCGGTACGGAACGGTCGGATCGCGGCCGCTCGTTAGACTGCACCAGCAATGAGACGGACTGAGCGAGGAGCGCACGTGGGCCTTGTCGTGCAGAAGTACGGAGGCTCCTCCGTAGCCGATGCCGAAGGCATCAAGCGCGTCGCCAAGCGGATCGTGGACGCCAAGAAGAACGGCCACCAGGTGGTCGTCGTGGTTTCCGCGATGGGCGACACGACGGACGAGCTGATCGATCTCGCCGAGCAGGTATCCCCGATGCCTGCCGGGCGCGAATTCGACATGCTGCTGACCGCCGGAGAGCGTATCTCCATGGCCCTGCTGGCCATGGCGATCAAAAACCTGGGCCACGAGGCCCAGTCGTTCACCGGCAGCCAGGCAGGCGTCATCACCGACTCGGTCCACAACAAAGCGCGCATCATCGATGTCACGCCGGGCCGGATCCGTACCGCACTGGACGAGGGCAACATCGCCATCGTCGCCGGCTTCCAGGGCGTGTCCGCGGACAGCAAGGACATCACCACCCTCGGGCGCGGTGGTTCCGACACGACGGCCGTGGCGCTGGCCGCCGCGCTCGACGCCGAGGTGTGCGAGATCTACACCGACGTGGACGGCGTCTTCACCGCGGACCCCCGCGTCGTGAAGAAGGCGCGGAAGATCGACTGGATCTCCTCGGAGGACATGCTCGAACTCGCCGCCTCCGGCTCCAAGGTGCTGCTGCACCGCTGCGTCGAATACGCGCGCCGATACAACATCCCGATCCACGTCCGCTCGTCCTTCTCGGGACTGCCGGGCACCTGGGTCAGCAACGAAAAGCCCGAGTCGCAAGGGGACGAGCAGGTGGAGCACGCCATCATCTCCGGAGTCGCCCACGACGTCTCCGAAGCCAAGATCACGGTCGTCGGCGTCCCGGACAAGCCGGGCGAGGCCGCGGCGATCTTCCGCGCCATCGCGGATGCCGAGATCAACATCGACATGATCGTGCAGAACGTGTCCGCGGCCTCCACCGGGCTCACGGACATCTCCTTCACGCTCCCCAAGGCCGAGGGCCACAAGGCCATCGACGCCCTGGAGAAGGCGAAGGGCGCCATCGGCTTCGACTCCCTGCGCTACGACGACCAGATCGGCAAGATCTCCCTGGTCGGCGCCGGCATGAAGACGAACCCGGGCGTCACCGCCTCCTTCTTCCAGGCGCTGTCCGACGCGGGCGTCAACATCGAGCTGATCTCGACCTCCGAGATCCGCATCTCGGTGGTGACCCGCCAGGACGACGTCAACGAGGCCGTCCGCGCCGTGCACACGGCCTTCGGACTGGACTCCGACAGCGACGAAGCCGTCGTCTACGGAGGCACCGGACGATGACCGCGACCCGGTCGACCCCGGCTCCGGCGCTCGCCGTGGTCGGGGCGACCGGAGCAGTCGGTTCGATCCTGCTCCAGATGCTGTCCCAGCGCGCGGACGTCTGGGGCGGCATACGCCTGATCGCCTCCGCGCGCTCGGCCGGCCGCAGGCTGTCGGTGCGCGGCGAAGAGGTCGAGGTGCTCGCCCTCACCGAGGACGCCTTCGACGGCCTCGGCGGCGGCGACGTGGCGCTCTTCCTGACCCCGGCCGAGGTGTCGGCGCGGTGGGCCCCCGCCGTGACGGCCCGCGGGGCCGTCGTCGTCGACCGGTCCGAGGCCTTCCGGGAGGACCCCGAGGTGCCGCTGGTGGTGCCCGAGGTCAACGGGAAGGCGGCCCGGGTGCGGCCGCGCGGCATCGTCGCCGGCCCCGACTGCGTGACCGCCGCGATGATCGCGGCCCTGGGCGCGCTGCACGCCGCGTACGCGCTGGTCGACCTGACCGTCTCCTCGTACGAGGCCGCCAGCGCCGGCGGCCGCTCGGGAACGGAGGCCCTGCGCCGCCAGCTCGCGCTGGTCGCGGGCACCGCGCTGGGAGAGCACACCGGGGACGTGCGGCGGGCCGTGGGCGAGGACACCGGCCCCTTCGCGGCCCCGCTCGCCCTGAACGTGGTGCCGTGGTCCGGGGAGCTGCGCGAGGACGGCTGGTCCTCGCAGGAGCTGGCCGTACGGTCCCAGACGCGCCGGATCCTGGAGCTGGAGGCGCTTTCGGTGGCGGTGACCTGCGTACGGGTGCCGGTGCTGACCGGGCATTCGCTGACCGTACGGGCCCGCTTCGAGTCCGAGGTGGACGCCGGCCGCGCGCGGGAGATCCTGGAGGCCGCGCCCGGCGTGGTCCTCGCGGACGACCCGGCGGCGGGCGAGTTCCCCACCCCCGTGGACGCGGCGGACACGGATCCGGCCTGGGTCGGGCGGATGCGGGCCTCGCTGGACGATCCGCACTCCCTGGAGTTCTTCGTGTGCGCCGACAACCTGCGGCACGGGGCCGCTCTGAACGCCCTCCAGACCGCGGAACTGATCGCTGGTGAATTCGCGTATGTCACTTTGTAGGATCAGTGCTGATCCCTTGATCAAGGTGATGGCCTGACTGCCGCCTGGACGGGCGGGGCAATCAGGAGAAGCGGGTACGCATGAGGGCAAGAGGGATTCTGCTGGTGGGGCTGCCTCGCGCGTACAACCCTGGTGGGGGGACGCGTGTCCAACTGGCGTGGCAGAGGCACTTCTCGACTTCGCCGTCGTACCGGCCCGCAGCACGCCCGCTGCGCCGCGTCGGCGTATCCCGGTGTCCGGCGGCCGCCCGGTGATCGTTCCCCTTCCGCCGGTGGTGCCGCCCGTGCAGCCGGCCGTACCGACCGCCCTGCCGACCCGGGGCGGCCGCGTGCCCGCGCAGCGTGACGGCGCGGAGCCGGAGGCCGCCGCCGCGGCGTCCGCGCCGGCCGTGGTCGCCGGCACCACGGTCGACCACCTCACCGAGACCTACCAGGCCCACTACCGCTCGCTGCTCGGCCTGGCCGCGCTGCTCCTCGACGACACCGCCTCCTGCGAGGACGTGGTCCAGGAGGCGTTCATCCGGGTGCACTCGGCCCGCAACCGGGTCCGCGACCGCGAGAAGACCCTGGCGTACCTGCGCCAGACCGTCGTCAACCTCTCGCGCTCGGCCCTGCGCCGGCGCATCCTCGGCCTCAAGCTGCTGTCGAAGCCGATGCCGGACATGGCCAGCGCCGAGGAAGGCGCCTACGACCAGCTGGAACGGGACGATCTCATCAAGGCGATGCGCGGACTGCAGCGGCGCCAGCGCGAGGTGCTGGTGCTGCGGTACTTCGCGGACATGACCGAGGCCCAGGTCGCCGAGACGCTCGGCGTCTCGCTCGGCTCGGTGAAGGCGTACGGATCGCGGGGCATTGCCGCGCTGCGGGTGGCGATGGAGGCTGCGCAGTCATGACGGACGAAAACATCCCGCCGGGCGGGGACGGCGAGGAGCAGGCGCTGCGCAGCCTGCTGCGCGGGGCCGTCGAGGGCCTGGAGCCCGCCGAGGGCGCGCTGGAGCGGCTGCGGTACGCCGTGCCCGTGCGCAGGACCCGCAAGCGGCGGGCCCTGGTCGGCGCGGCCGTGGGCGTCCTGCTGGCCGGGGCGGCGGTCCCGGCGGCCCTGCACCTGCACCCGGCGGGCGCCGAGGGCGACCCCGGCGAGCACTCGGCGATGGCCGGCCACGAGGAGCCCGGCGCGGCCGTGGGCGGCTCCGGCTCCCACCCGCACCAGAACGGCGCGGGCGCACCGCCGCAGGCCGGCGGCCCGAGCGCCGGGAGCGGCCCGGCCGGCGGCGGCGCCGGCGACCGGCCGGACTCCCGCACGGGCGGACCCCCGGTGGACGGGGCGTCGGCCGCTCCCTCGGCCGGTGCCTCCGCGGGCCTGGGCACCGGCACGCTGCCCCCGGTGGCGGTGCCGGTCGTGCCGGGATGCAGCGGGGAGCAGCTCGGGGTACAGGGCAGCGCGGGCGCACCGGAGCCCGACGGCACGGTGTACGGCAGCTTCAAGGTCACCAACGTCTCCACGCGGGGCTGCGCGGTCCTCGGCCCGGACACCGTGACCGCGGCTTCGGTGACGGCCTCGGCGCCCGGGAAGACCTCCGGGGTCACGGTGGTCGGCCACACCGCGGGGGACCCGGCGGCGGGGCTCCCCGACCCGTCGGCGGAGACGCCGCAGCTGCTCCTCCAGCCGTACACGGCCTACGAGGTCCGCTTCGCCTGGGTGCCCTCGGGGCAGTCCTGCCCGGCGGCCACCCCGTCCCCGTCGGGTGAGCCCCCGTCGGGGGGTTCCTCGCAGGTTTCCGGCCGGGCAGCCGGCCAAGCGGCCACCGGGTCGGGTGAGCCGCAGGGCGGCACGGCCCCGGAGCCCACCGGCGTTGCGGTGTCCCACACCCCGAGCACGGCGCTGCCCGGTGCGCCGGTCACGCAGACCACCATCCCGGCGGCCTGCGGGGGCACGGTCTACCGGACGGGCGTCATTGCGCTGGAGGGGCCGAAGCCGGCGCCGTAGGCGGCTGCGCGGGCTGCGGCCGCGGCCCGGGCAGCAGCCCGGCCTCGGCGTCGCGCAAGGTCTCCAGCTCCCGGCGGTACAGCCGGAACCACATGAACAGCAGGAAGCCGACGAAGACGAACCACTCGCCGGTGTAGCCGAGGTTCTGGAAGGCCTTCAGGTCGAGCCCGGTGTTGCCGGGCGCCTGGGCGGGCACGGGCGTCAGTCCGTCCGCCGGGCTCTGCACCGTCAGCCAGGCGTCGTACAGCCCGTACGGCACCAGGTTGACCAGCGAGGCCGCCCCGATGACCCCGAGCTGCCCGGCCGGCAGGCCGCCCTCGGCGTGCACCCCCTTGGTGGTGGCGCTCTCCGAGGCCTGGAGGGCGCCGGCGACCTCGACCCGTCCCGTCGGCGCGGCGGGCGCCTTCGCCGGGTCCGCCCGGCCCGGCAGCCAGCCCCGGACCACCGGGACGGCCTTGCCGGAGTCGGTCTTCAGCAGGGTCAGGACGTAGAAGCCGGACTTCCCCCCGAGCTGCCGGTCCGGTACCAGGAACTGTTCGGCGTACTCGCCGGAGGCGGAGGCGAGCCGCCCGGAGGTCGTCTTGTCCACCGGGAGCAGCGAATCCAGCGGCTCGGCCGCCCGGTCGGGACGCTCCGAGGCCGCCTCCCGGTGGGTGGCGACGCGGTCCTCGAAGCGGCCGAGCTGCCAGGTGCCCATGAAGAGGCAGACGGGAACGGCGAGCGCGACGAAGACGTTGATCCCCCACCAGCGCGGGGTCAGGAGAAACCGGTGCACCCCACCACGGTACGGGGGGTGCACCGGATCACCGGGGCCGGGGCGGGCGGGAGGCGTTCCCGATCGGGGGGAAGCCTCCCCGGTCAGGCGGGGAGGCGTTGCGGGAGGTGCTTGCGGACGAACTCCAGCTCCATCCGGACCTGCTTGATCCGCTCCTCGACGACGAGCGAGCCGTGCCCCGCGTCGTAGCGGTACACCTCGTGCACCGCGCCGCGGGCCGCCAGCCGCCGGACGTAGTTGTCGATCTGCCGTATGGGGCAGCGCGGGTCGTTGACGCCCGCCGCGATGTGCACGGGAGCCTTCACCGCGTCCACGTAGGTGAGCGGCGAGGACGCCTCGAAGCGCTCCGGGACCTCCTCCGGGGTGCCGCCGAAGAGGGTGCGGTCCAGGGACTTCAGCGCCTCCATCTCGTCGTGGTACGCGGTCACGTAGTCGGCGACCGGTACGGCGGCCAGGCCCACGGCCCAGGCGTCCGGCTGGGTGCCGAGGCCCAGCAGCGCCAGGTAGCCGCCCCAGGAGCCGCCCGAGAGCACCAGCCGGGCCGGGTCGGCGAGCCCGGAGGCCACGGCCCACTCCCGGACCGCCGCGATGTCCTCCAGCTCGATCAGCCCGACGCGGTGCTTGAGGGCGTCCGTCCACTCCCGGCCGTATCCGGTCGAGCCGCGGTAGTTGACCCGGACGACCGCGAAACCGTGGTCGAGCCAGGCCGCCGGAGTCGCGGCGAAGGCGTCGCTGTCGTGCCAGGTGGGCCCGCCGTGGATCTCGAAGATCGTCGGGAAGGGGCCCTCGCCGTGGCCCGCGGGCCGCTGCGCGAGCGCGTGGATCCGCCCGCCGGGGCCCTCCACCCAGACGTCCTCCACCGGCACCGAGCCGGGCGGCCGCAAGCCCGGGGGTTCGAGGACGACCCCGCCCGCGGTCGACCGTACGGCCGAGGGCTCGGCCGCCGAGGACCACTGGTACTCCACGGTCCCGTCGGGCCGGGCCGTCGCACCCGACACCGTCCCGGGCGGCGTGTCCACGCGTACGAGCTCCTGCGCGGCGAGGTCGTAGCGCCAGAGCTCGCTGCGCGCCTCGAAGCTGTGCTCGATGAGCAGCGCGGAGCCGTCCGGGTACCACTCGGCGCCCACGTCGCCGGGCAGGTCGATCGCCAGGTCCTCCTGGGCGCCGGTGGCCACGTCCCACACCATGGGCTCCCAGCGGCCGCGCCGCTGGTGGCCGATCAGCAGCCGGGTGTCCCCGGCGACCGGCGCGAAACCGAGCACCTCCAGGCCCAGCTCCTCGGTGCCGCCGCGGGAGTCGTCCAGCTCGGCGACGGTGCTGCCGTCGAGGGTGAGCACGCGCAGGGCCGCGTGCATGGCGTCGCCGTGCTCGGTGTGCTCGACGGCGATCAGCGTTCCGTCGCGGGAGAGGTCGCCGACGCCCGCCGATTCGCGGTGCCGGTAGACGACCGAGGGCAGCGAGCCGTCCGGGCGCACGACGTGGATGGTCGTGCCCTCCTCGTCGGTGGACCGGCCGACGACGGCCGTGCCGTCCCGGCCGAGGGCCAGGCCCGCCGGATAGGAGGGGTCCAGGCCGGGGGTGGCCGGCTCGTCGGGGCCGCCCGCGAACGGCTGGCGCACCCACACGCCGAACTCGTCGCCGTCGGTGTCGGAGAACCACCAGATCCACTCGCCGTCGGGGGAGAGGGTGCCGTCGGTGGTGCCGTTGGGACGGTCGGTGGCCTGCCGCTGCGTGCCGGTGGCGCGGTCCCAGGCGTAGAGCTCGTACGTCCCCGTCGCGTTCGAGACGAAGAGGCAGCGGTCCGGGGCGTCCTCGGCCCAGTCGGGCAGCCCGACGCGCGGGGCGCGGAAGCGCATTTCCCAGTCGGGCACGGCCGTGTTGTCAGTCATACCCCCATGTAACCCGATTGGCGCTGTCGGATGGTCCTGCGCAGCGGGAGGGGGCAGCGTGGGCCGGGACCCAGCCTGCTGTTTTCCCGTGAGGAGTGATCATGGCGAAGAAGCGCAAGGAGCCGACGCAGGAGAGCCGCGGCTCTGCGGAGTCCCGGACCCCGCAGAAGCCGGCACAGCTGGTCGAGGACGTCCGCGAGGCCCAGATGATGGCCCTCAAGGAAGACAAGATGCGCGAGCAGCGCATGAAGGGCGGGCGCGGCTGACGCGTCCCGGGCTGACGCGTCCCCGGCGGGGGCGGCGCCCCCGTGGGGGCGCCGCCCCCGCGCGCGTCGGCGCCCGGCCGGGGCGACCGCTCCGGCTGTCCGCTCCGGACCGGCTCCGGACCCGCTGCGGACCGCCCCCCGTTCCGGATGCCGTGTCCGGTGAACGGGGGGACAGTGGAGGACGTACGCCCTCCGGAGCGCCCCGAGGAGGCTCGATCATGGCCAAGAAGGCTCGCAGCGGTACGTCCCAGGCCGCCGAGCGTGAGCACGAGCGCGCGAAGAACACGGCGGCCGAGGCCCGCGCCAAGGCCGCGGCCCGGGACGCGCAGACGCTCTCCGCGAAGACGCGGGGCATGCAGCAGAAGGCTCAGGCCAAGCGCGGCTGAGTCGCCCGCCCACCCTGCGGTCCCGGCCGTAGGGTGGCCGGCATGCGGATGATCGTCCGGGGCGCCCGGCTGCTGCACACCGACGGAACCCACGGCATCGACGGAACCCACGGCACCGGTGGAACCCACGGCACCGGTGGGGCCGGCGGGGCCGGAGGCCTCTTCGACGTCGAGGTCGCCGAAGACGGCCGGATCGCGCGGGTGGTCCCGTACGACGACCAGAAGGAACCGCCGGCGACCGGCACGCTCATCGAGGCGCACGGCGGGCTCCTCACCCCTCCATTCGTCGAGCCCCACATCCACCTGGACACGGCCCTGACGGCGGGCGAGCCGCGTCCGAACGCCTCCGGGACGCTCTGGGAGGGCATCGCCTGCTGGAGCGAGCGCAAGCGGACCCTGACGCGCGAGGACGTGATCGCGCGGGCGACGGAGGTGCTGCGCTGGCAGGCGGCGCAGGGCGTGCTGCACGTGCGGACGCACTGCGACGTCACCGACCCCGCGCTCACCGCGCTGGACGCGCTGCTGGAGGTGCGCGACCGCGTGCGCGACTTCATGCACCTGCAGATCGTGGCCTTCCCGCAGGAGGGCATCGTGTCCTTCCCCGGCGGAGAGGTGCTGCTGCGCGAGGCGGTCGCCCGCGGCGCCGACGTGGTGGGCGCGATCCCGCACTTCGAGGACACCCGGGAGGACGGAGTCGCCTCGCTGGGCATCGCCTTCGCGGTGGCCGAGGAGCACGGGCTGCGGGTGGACGCGCACTGCGACGAGATCGACGACGAGCAGTCCCGGTTCGTGGAGGTGCTCGCCACGCTCGCCCTGCGCTCGGGCCTGCGGGAGCGGGCCACCGCCTCGCACACGACGGCGATGGGCTCCTACGGCGGTGCGTACAGCTTCAAACTCCAGCGCCTGCTGGCACGGTCTGGAATCAGCCTGGTCTCCAACCCGTTCGCCAACCTCAACCTCCAGGGCCGCTTCGACGCCTATCCGCGGCGGCGCGGCCTCACCCAGGTCAAGGAGATGCTGGCCGCGGGGGTCAACGTCGCCTTCGGACACGACGACGTGATGGACCCGTGGAACGCCCTGGGCACCGCCAACCCGCTGCAGACCGCGCTCGTCGGTCTGTACGCCGCCCAGCTCACCGGGGCGGACGAGATCCCGGTGGCCTTCTCGATGGTGACCGACCGGGCGGCGCGGGTGCTCGGCCTGTCGGAGGCGGAGTACGGCATCACGCCGGGCGCGCCCGCCTCCTTCGTCCTGCTGCCCGCGAGCTCGCCGCAGGAGGCGATCCGCCGCCAGGTCCGCCCCCGGTACGTCGTCTCGCACGGCACCGTCCTCGCCGAGACCCCGCCGGCCCCGACCCGGCTGTCCTGGCCGGGGGAGGCTCCCCGTGAGGTGGACTTCAACCGCCCGTAGGCTGCGGTGCCATGACGACACGTGGGAACTGGACGCAGGACACGGCGGCGGGCCGGGCGGCCCTGGAGATCGCCTCGGAGTACGCGGACGAGGCGCTGCTGAACCACTCGGTGCGCTCGTACGCCTTCGCCGCCGAGTACGCGGACCGGCAGGGGCTCGCCCATGACGAGGAGCTGTTGTACGTCAGCGCGCTGCTGCACGACCTGGGCCTGACGGCGCCGTTCGACAGCCACACGCTGCCCTTCGAGGAGGCGGGCGGCCACGTGGCCCGCGTGCTCACGGCGGGGCTGGGCTGGCCGGCGCACCGGCGGGCCCGGGCCGAGGAGGTGATCGTGCTGCACATGCGGGACGACGTCACGGCGGCCGACGACGTCGAGAGCCACCTCCTCCAGGTCGGCACCAGCGCGGACGTGTCCGGCCTGCGGGTGGCCGAGTTCGACCCGGCCTTCACCGCCGCCCTGCTGGAGGCGCACCCCCGGCTCGGCTTCGGCGCGGCCTTCCTCGCCCTGGTCGAGGACCAGGCGGCCCGCAAGCCCGACTGCGCGGCGGCCTCGTACGTGGCGGGCGGCGCCGCGACCCGCATCGCGGCGAACCCCCTGGACCACCGCGACGCCGTCCGGCTCCAGCCCGGGCCGTCAAAGGCCCCTCTCGCCGGGCGGCGGAGATAGCCTGCCCGTATGCCGTGGCACTGGGACTGGGACGAGGCCGGCGCACCGCATCCGCTGGCCCGGCGCCGTGCCGGGCGCAGCGAGCAGGAGCCGGACCGGCTGCCCGAGGTGCGGGAGCTGGAGGTGCTCGGCTGGGAGCCCGCGCCCGAGGACCTGCTCTGGGTGTTCCTCCCGTACGTCTGGCCCCCCGAGCACCGCACCTGGGTCCCGGACCGCTCGACCCGCTGGGCGGTGGAGACCCGCCTCGACGGCCACGGCCACGTCACCGGAGTGGAGTGCGCCCCCCTCCCGGAGCCGGACGTCCACCAGCTCGACCGGGAGCCCGAGGAGGTGCTCGCCGCCCTCGGGCTCCCGCCCCGGCCGCCGGGCCGGCTCTGGCTGCTGCGCCCGGTCGGCCCCTTCCCGACGGTCGGGGCGGTGCTCGACCACCTGCGGACGCTGGCGGCCGACCGCGGGGTGCAGGCCGGCGCCGGCAGCGCAGCCTTCCTCGCCCTGGCCGGAGCCGAACTCGCCGCCCTGGCCCGGGACATGGGCTGATCCTCCGGCGGCTTAGGGTGCGTGCATGCATGTGCGTCTGCAGCAGATCGTCGTCGACTGCCGGGAGCCTCGGACCCTGGTGCGGTTCTGGGCCGCCCTGGTGGGCGGTGAGCCCGTCGACCGGGCCCGCGGCTGGTCGCACGTCGACCTGCCGGGACCGGCCCGGCTCGCCTTCCAGCCGGTGCCCGAGGGCCGGGCGGGGAAGAACCGGCTCCACCTGGACCTCGCCGTCGACGACCTCGCGGCGGCCACCGACAAGGCGGTGCCCCTGGGCGCCACCCGGGTCGGCCCCCCGGTCACCGACGACCAGGGCTCCTTCCAGACCATGCGCGACCCGGAGGGCAACGAGTTCTGCCTCGTCACCCCCTGACGAGGCCCACCCCCGTAGGTGTGCGGAGGACAGGCCGGGCGGGGGAGGGGATGCGACGCTGGAGTGAGGGGCCCGCCGGGAGCAAGACCGCGCGGCCGACCCGGAAGGCAGGTGCGTCCCATGCGCACGTCGACCCGTATCGCCGGTGCCCTCACCGGCCTGAGCCTCACCCTCGGTGGTGTGGTCCTCGCCGCTCCCGCGGCCCGGGCGGACATTCCCGCCTGCACACAGATGGCCGAACTGGCCGGTGCCACCGATTCCGGCGCCGTCACAGCGGCCTGCGGCCGTGGCGTGGTCGGGGACCTGCAGGGTTGTGTGACCGGGCTGACCGGGGCCGGAGTGGCGGGCGGCGCCGCGACCGGTGCCTGCCGGGCGGCGGCCCACGAACCGCGTTAGGGGACCGCGGCGCCCGGCCGCGCCTCGCGGGCCCCATGCGGAGCGCCCATGCTGAGAAAAAGGGCGCCGTCGTCTTGAGACCAGTCCTTCCCGAAGGCCGAACGAAGGCGCCTGAGAGGAGGAGGAAGTCATGCGCCTGCGAAGAATCCTGGGCCTCGCCCTGGCCGCGGCAACCCTGGCCGGCATGAGCGCCGTGGGCGCCGTCAGCGCAGGGGCCGCCTCGTCTCCGAACATCTCCAGAGACGACTGCACGGCCGCCGGCGGACAGATCGTTGCACGCCCCTACGCCGGCTACGTCTGCGCGCTGCCTGACGGAACCACGCCGGCGATCACCTGACCGGTCGGTGCACGGCCGGGCAACCAGACCGTCTCGGCCTCGCCCGCCGGCACGCGGCCCACACCCCTCTCCGGGGACCTACGAGACGGCGCCGTGACAGCGGCGCCGTAACCGCACGACCAAGGAGCCGACCGGCTCGGTTCACCCGCCGGTCGGCTCCGCCGTGCTCCTCGACGACCCCGGGACGACTCCGTCGTTCGGCCCATCAAGGGCACCGGCTCCCACGCCGAAAAGGACCAAGCGGAGTCCCCCCACCACGCGTTCCAGTAGCCTCCGCGCCCCAGGCCGCCCCGATGACGGCGGTCCCCTACGCCGGCCGACAGGCCCGGAGGAGATCCCGCATGCGCGTCCGCCTGCCCCTGACCGCCGTCGCCACCGCCGCGCTCCTGCTCGTCACGGTCACCGGCGCGACTCCCGCCGCAGCAGACGGGAACCCCGACGGCACACCACTGGTCAAGGTGTCCCACGGCGACCCGTACGCGAAGTGCACCATCGGAGCGCGGTCCCCCGCCAGCATCGTCTACCCGGGCACCGAGGTCGAGCCGTACGTGTCCGTCGATCCGCGCGACCCCAAGCGCGTGGTCACCGTGTTCCAGCAGGACCGCTGGAACGACGGCGGCGCCCGTGGCCTGGCGGCCGGCTGGACCACCGACGGCCACACCTTCCACCGGAGCACGCTGCCGTTCAGCCTGTGCGCCCCCGGTGGCGCGGACTACGAACGGGCCTCCGACCCCTGGGTGAGCACCGGACCGGACGGCACGGTCTACGCCGGCGGGGAGGGCGTCGACTTCACGAAGAGCACGCGCAGCGCCCTCCTGGCCGTCACGTCCCGCGACGGCGGC
The DNA here is from genome assembly GCF_040612915.1 of Streptomyces sp. NPDC006326. Taxonomy (NCBI): domain Bacteria; kingdom Bacillati; phylum Actinomycetota; class Actinomycetes; order Kitasatosporales; family Streptomycetaceae; genus Streptomyces; species Streptomyces sp. NPDC006326. The sequence goes on from NZ_JBEXRC010000006.1 coordinate 68,632, forward strand.
CGCACTTGGCAGAACCTCACCACCACGCACGTCGACGAGCAGCCGTTCTTCAACGACAAGCCCTCACTCACCGCCGACCCGATCCGCACGGGCACCGCCTACCAGGTCTGGAACCGCCTCGACAACGACCCGCCCGGCCCCAGCTCCCTCGACGGTCCCGGCTACATCTCCCTCACCCGCGACGGCGGCCGCACCTGGAGCAAGGCCCGGCCGTTCGTCGACACCAGCACCGTGCCCAACACCCAGACCATCGGCCATCTGATCGTCGCCGACCGGGAGACCGGCATCCTGTACGACTTCTTCGACCGGATCACCTACGCCGACGACCTGAGCACCGTCGTCGAAGCCCGCTACGAGGTGGTCACCTCGACCGACGCCGGAGAGACCTGGAGCGCCCCGGTCACCGTGGCCCGTGACACCTCCGTACCGGAGGTCGACCCGAACGACCCCGCCAAACTGCTGCGCGCCGCAGCCACCCTGCCGAGCCCGGCCATTGACCCCGAGACGGGCACGCTGTACATGGCCTACGAGGGCTCGGACTTCTCCGGCGGAAAGTTCGACTCCGTCCAGCTCGTGCGGTCCACCGACGGCGGACGCACCTGGGGGCCCCCGGAGCTGATCAGCCCCGAGGGCGTTCCGGCCTTCTCACCTTCGATCGCGGTCACCGAGCGGGGCACGGTCGCGCTCACCTACTACGACCTGCGCTTCCTCCAGCCTGGCAACACCACCACCCTGCCTACCGCCTACCAACTGGTCACGCTGCAGCACGGAAACCCGAAGCTCCGGACCGAACGACGGATCTCGCGGGTCTTCGACTGGCTGCAGGCGCCGTTCGCCGGGGGCTACTTCCTCGGCGACTACCAAGGCCTGGTGGCAGACGGCAAGGGAGTACGGGCGGTCCTCACCGAGACCCACTCCGGCGAACCGCAGAACCGTACGGACGTGTACACCGGCAGCTTCCGCATCCGCTGACCGAAGCGGACGTAACCCACCCTGTCCAACAGGTCGCGGGAGCGCCCCGCGGCGCGTGGCTGCGAGGCGCCTTGGGGGTTCAGTCGATCTGCTGCCCGTCGTACGTACCGCCCTTGCAGTAGTTGCCCGCGTCATTGATCGCGGGCGTTCCGCCGCCCTGCTTGCACTGAGAAGGAGTGACGTAGGAGGGGGCACTCTGTGCGGTGGCGGCAGTGGCGGTGGCGACGCCTGTGAGGCCGAGTCCGGAGAGGGCTGCCGTGGCGATGACGGCGGCGAGTATTCTTCGCATGCGCATTTGGTTCCCCTTTCACGCATTGCCTCGGTTGGGGACACTAGCCAGTGTGATCTTCACCCATGTGGGTGGCAACTTATGCTGCGCCGTTCGGTGACGGCTCTGTCGGGTACGGCTCGATGACGCGACGCGTCGGACAGCAGGGTGGCCTACCTTGACCTGCGGAGACGCACGCTCGGCAGCGGAGGCCGGCCCGAACGCTGCGGGGTCTGGCGGACCCACACGTTCCGTTTGGCGTCCACAGGAAAAGTGCAGGTCAGAGCGGGCAAGCGATCTCCGGCGGACGTTGCGGACGCTATTTTCCCTCAACTTTCAAGTCTGTGCCCGGGACGGCTTTTAAGGACACCCGGCTCATGGGCCGTAGTTCGCCGCGGCCCCAGGGGCGGCCCGCGCCTCGCGCGGGCACGAGTGCAACTCATACCGCCCTGCCGGGCTCAGAGGGTGAAGAAAAGCCAAGAAGTCCCGCCGGACGATCGCCCTGCCGGCCAGGTGCGTGATCGCCCTCTGGCGGCAGTTCGAAGATCAGGGCTGGGAGACCGGCTCGCCGCCATCGTCCGGCGCGAGGTCACCCAGACACAGAGAGAGCCGGTGCAGATTGCTCTGCACCGGCTCTCACCTGGTCTTACTCTGTCGGGGTGGCGGGATTTGAACCCACGACCTCTTCGTCCCGAACGAAGCGCGCTGCCAAGCTGCGCTACACCCCGATCGCCGCCTTGCAGCGGTTGCTGTCCTGGCGACATCGATTACTTTAGCGGACCCTCGGCCGGAGACGAAATCCGGTTTTCGCGGGGGCGGGGCCCGGGCCGCGCCGGGGGGCTACGGCTTCGGGGTGAGGGTGAGGAGCGTGGCCTCCGGGGGGCAGGCGAAGCGGACCGGGGTGTAGCGGTTCGTACCGCAGCCGGCCGAGACGTGGAGGTAGGAGCGGTGGCCGGCGGCCTCGTGCGTCGAGAGGCCCTTCACCCGCTTCGTGTCCAGGTCGCAGTTGGTGACGAGCGCCCCGTAGAAGGGGATGCACAGCTGGCCGCCGTGGGTGTGCCCGGCCAGGATCAGCGGGTAGCGGTCAGCCGTGAAGGCCTCCAGGACCCGCAGGTACGGGGCGTGCACCACGGCGATCGAGAAGTCGGCGTCCGCCTCCGGTCCGCCGGCCACCCGCTCGTAGCGGTCGCGCTTGATGTGCGGGTCGTCCAGGCCGGTGAAGGCCAGCTCCATGCCGTCGAGCTTCAGCCGCCCCCGCGTGTTGGTGAGGTTGACCCAGCCGGCCGCGTCGAAGGCGTCCCGCATGTCCTCCCACGGGTTGTGCACGGCGCCGACGACCGGCTTGTTGCCGTTCAGCCCGTGCCGGCCCTGGACCTTCTCCACCAGGTAGCGCCCGGGGTTGCGCAGCCGCGGTCCGTAGTAGTCGTTCGAGCCGAAGACGTACACGCCCGGGAAGGACATCAGCGGGCCGAGGGCGTCGAGCACCTCCGGCACCCCCTCCGTGTCGGAGAGGTTGTCGCCGGTGTTCACGACGAAGTCCGGGCGCAGGCCCGCGAGGGACTGCAGCCAGGCGCGCTTCTTGCGCTGGCCGCCGACCATGTGGATGTCGGAGACCTGCAGTATGCGCAGCGGGCGCATCCCGGCGGGCAGCACCGGCACCGTGATCCTGCGCAGCCGGAACGACCGCGCCTCGAAACCGGCGGCATAGGCCACACCAGCGGCCCCCACCGCCGCGATTCCGGCGGTGACCTTCAGGGGTACTCCGTAACGCGCACGCATGGCCCCATCGTCTCAGACCCGGAAAACCAGCGGGCGCCGCCGCCCCCGCACCTGGCAGACTCAGGTCCATGACCACGCTCAAGGCCAAGCTCCAGGAAGACCTCACCACCGCCATCAAGGCGCGCGACGAGCTGCACTCGTCCACGCTGCGACTGACCCTTGCCGCCATCACCAAGGAGGAGGTCGCGGGCAAGGAAGCGCGCACGCTCTCCGACGAGGAAGTCCTCAAGGTGATCGCCAAGGAGGCGAAGAAGCGCCGTGAGGCCGCGGAGGCCTTCGCGCAGGGCGGCCGTGCCGAGCAGGCCGCGCGCGAGACGGCGGAGGGCGAGTTCCTGGACACCTACCTGCCCAAGCAGCTCACCGACGAGGAGCTCGACGCGATCGTCGGACAGGCCGTCGAGGAGGCCAGGGCGGCGGGTGCCGAGGGGCCGCGGGCCATGGGCGCCGTCATGAAGATCGTGAACCCGAAGGTGGCGGGGCTCGCGGAGGGCGGCCGGGTGGCCGCCGCCGTGAAGAAGCGCCTCTCCTAGACCTGGAACCAGGACCGCAGAAGAAGGGGGAGGGCCCGGCCTGACGGCCGGGCCCTCCCCTTTCCTCTTCTTCTACGGAGTCTCGTTCTTCTACGGAGTCTCGGGGCCGCCGATCACGCCCGGCTCCAGGGTGATCCCCGGGAACGGGTTGATGCCGCCCGTGGCGCCGCCCGTGGCTCCGCCGACCGTCTGGCCGCCGGGCTTGCCGTCACGGCCGGGCTTTCCCGGCTTGGTCGGCCGGTTCGGGTTCGGGTTGGGGTTCGGCGGGGTGGGGCGGCCGCCTCCGGCCGGTACCCCTGCGTCCGGGATGCCGACCGTGGCGAAGTTGGGCGCCTCCCGGCCCGCGAGCGCGCCCGTGACCGCCTGCTTCCAGATCGGGCCGGGCAGCCCGCCGCCGTAGACCTTGTCGTAGAACTGGCCGCCGATGGTGATGTTCTCCATCGCCACCTGCTTGGCGCCGCCGGAGCCGACCCAGGTCGCGCCCGCCATGTTCGGGGTGTACCCGACGAACCAGGCGTTGTAGCGGTTGTCGGTGGTGCCGGTCTTGCCCGCGTTCTGCCGGTCGGTCAGGCCCGCGGCGGTACCCGTACCGGAGTCGACCACGCCGAGCAGCAGCGTGTTGACGGTGTCGGCCGTCTTCTCCGACATCACCCGGTCGCACTGGGTCTTCGGCACCCCGAGGGCCTTGCCGTGCGTGTCGGTGATCGACTCGATGGCGATCGGCGTGCAGTAGACACCGCGGTTGGCGAAGGCCGCGTACGCGTTGGCCATGGTCAGCGGGGACATGCCCTCGGTGCCGAGCGCGATGGCCGGGACCTCGGGCAGCTTGGTGCCGTCGGCCGGGATCACCCCGAGCTTGGTGGTCATCTCCGTCACGGGGCAGACACCGGTCTCCGCGATCATCTCCACGAAGTACGTGTTGACCGACTTGGCCATCGCGTCCTTCATGCCGTACGGGCCGATCTCGGACTCCGACTCGTTCTCCACCCGCTCCTTGGCGGTGTTGACCCACGGCTTGTCACCGCAGGTCCGCACCGGGCTCGGGTACTCCATGTCGTGCGGCGACGGGTACGTCTTGGTCGGCGAGACGCCGCGCTCGATGGCCGCGGCGGCGACGAACGGCTTGAAGGTCGAGCCCGTCGGGAAGCCGAAGTTCGAGCCGCCCATCCGCTTGTCCACGGAGAAGTTGATCTGGGTCTCGTTCTTGCCGAAGCCGTACGGCTTGGACTGGCCCATGCCGAGCACCCGGCCGGTGCCGGGCTGCACCAGCGTCACGGCCGTCGCGACCTTGTCGTCCTGGTCGACGTGGTCCTTGATCGACTCGTTGACCGCGTCCTGCGACTGCGGGTCCAGCGTCGTACGGATGGTCAGGCCGCCCTGGTTCCAGACCTTGGCCCGCTCCTCGCGCGTCTTGCCGAACACCGGGTCGGTCAGGAAGGTGTTGCGCACGTAGTCGCAGAAGAAGCCCGCGCCCTTGACCGAGGTGATGCAGCCGTTCCTGGGCCGGGTCACCTTCAGCTGGACGGGCTTCTTCTTCGCCTCGTCCGCCTCCGCCTGCGAGATGTCCTTGATGTCGGCCATCCGCTGGAGGACGACGTTGCGGCGCTTCATCGCCTCCTGGGTGTCGTTCACCGGGTCGAACCGGGTGGGCGACTGCACCACGCCCGCCAGCAGCGCCGACTCCTCCAGGGTCAGGTCCTTGGCCGGCTTGCTGAAGTAGCGCTGGGAGGCGGATTCGATGCCGTACGCCTGCTGGCCGAAGTACGTGATGTTGAGGTAGTTCTCCAGGATCTTCTTCTTCCCGAGCTCCTCCTCGACCTGGATCGAGTACTTCAGCTCGCGGATCTTGCGCCCGAGGCTCTTCTCCTGGGCCTCGCGCACCTTCGTCTCGTCGTCGCCGGCCTCCTCGACGAAGACGTTCTTCACGTACTGCTGGGTGAGCGTCGAGGCGCCCTGGGCCGCGCCGCCCTCCTGGGCATTGCGGTTGACCGCGCGCAGGATGCCCTTGAGGTCGACCGCCCCGTGCTCGTAGAAACGCGAGTCCTCGATCGCGACGATCGCCTTCTGCATGTACGGGGAGATGGCCGTGAGCGGGACCACCTGCCGGTCACGTGAATAGACCGTGGCGATCAAGCCACCCTCGGCGTCCAGAATCGTCGTGCGCTGGCTCAGCGGCGGTGTCTTCAGGTTGGCCGGGATCTCGTCGAATCCCTCGACCGTCCCCTTTGCGGCGAGCCCCAGGGCACCTGCGCCCGGGATCGCGATGCCGGCCAGCACGACTCCGGCGAGAACGGACACCCCGAGGAACTTGGCGGCCTGCTGCGGCCCCGTGAGCCCGGCGCCCGAGCGCTTCTTTCCCATGGAGGGCAGCCTACGTTCTCATTCACCGGACACACGCGAATGCCTTGGCCTAAGCTGTCCCCAACTGTCACAGCAGTGCGGTGCGACATCAACCCCTCGGCTTGTTTTTCACCCTTCCCGAATGGGGTGGACACATGTCCGAATCTCGCCCTTCACTCTGATGGCCCATCGTCCGCACTCTGCCGATTCCACCCGAATCGCCGGAATGGTCGGGCATGTCGCCGGATCACTCCGTCGGGTGATCTGCCGCTTACCCATAGTCCGTTCGGACCATTCAAGATTGGGCCCGTCGGGGGTGTTGCACTGTGCTCGCCTTCCGTAACGTCCTCAACTGGCAGCGGTGAATATGCCGCTTGCCGCCGTGGGGGAGCCTCGATTCGGGAGAGGACGGCGCCGTGATGGGCTGGGTTACCGACTGGAGTGCGCAGGCAGCCTGCCGCACTACCGATCCGGATGAACTGTTCGTTCAAGGAGCGGCACAGAACAGGGCCAAGGCGGTGTGCACCGGATGTCCGGTGCGGACCGAGTGCCTGGCCGACGCGCTCGACAATCGTGTCGAGTTCGGAGTATGGGGCGGAATGACCGAGCGGGAGCGTCGCGCACTGCTGCGCCGGCGTCCCACCGTCACCTCGTGGCGACGGCTGCTCGAAACCGCGCGCACAGAGTACGAGCGCAGTACGGGCATCCTCACCGTGGATGTCGATGCGGAGATCGACGTTCCGTACGAGACGTACGCGGCAGCCGGGTAGACCCACCCGCGGTCCGCGTACGGACACCTCCGCGAGCCGGTCCAACCGGGCGGCCGAGCGGAGGTCCGCGTACGAACGCCTACGCTCCGGCCGGAACCCCGGCCGCGAGTCGCTCTCCGATGGCCCGCAGCCCGGCGAGGTCGTGCACATCGCCGGGCAGGGCGGCCACCTCGGCCACCGCCACCTCGGGGTGCAGCGAGGTGAAGCGGTCACGCGTGCGCCGTTCGCGCGCGATCACCTGCATCCGCTCGGCGTGCAGACGCAGCAGCCCCGCCGTGATCTCGTCCACGTCGGCATCCGTTCCCGGGCCTTCGGCGCTGGGGGAGCCGTCCTGGGAAGTCTGCGCGGCCTCGGCGGCCGGGTCACGAAGTCCAGCTTTCCCGGACTCCTGATCGACAATGCCGCCTTCTTCAAGATTCTCTGCGGCCGCCAACGCCCGCTCGGCGGACAGCTGGTCGGCACCACTGCCGTGGACCCGGTTCAGTACGAGCCCGGCCAGCGGCATCCGCTCCGCGGCCAGCCGCTCCACGAAGTACGCCGCCTCGCGCAGCGCGTCCGGCTCGGGCGCCGCGACCACGAGGAACGCCGTACCCGGAGCCTGCAGCAGCCGGAACGTCGCGTCCGCGCGGGTGCGGAACCCGCCGAACATCGTGTCCATCGCCGCCACGAACGTCTGCACGTCCTTCAGCAGCGAAGCCCCCATCAGCTTGCTCAGCGTGCCGGTCATCAGCGACATGCCGACGTTCAGGAACTTCATCCCCGCCCGGCCGCCCACCTTCGCCGGAGCCATCAGCACCCGGATGAACTTCCCGTCCAGGAAGGACCCCAGCCGCTTCGGCGCATCGAGGAAGTCCAGCGCGGACCGGCTCGGCGGGGTGTCCACGACGATGAGGTCCCAGTCGTCGCGGGCCCGCAGCTGGCCCAGCTTCTCCATCGCCATGTACTCCTGCGTGCCGGCGAAGCCGGCCGACAGCGACTGGTAGAAGGGGTTGGCCAGGATCGCCTGGGCCCGCTCCCCTTCGGCGTGCCCCTCGACGATCTCGTCGAAGGTCCGCTTCATGTCCAGCATCATCGCGTGCAGTTCACCCTCGCCGGACACCCCCGCGACCTTGCGCGGGGTGTTGTCCAGCGAGTCGATCCCCATCGACTGGGCGAGCCGGCGGGCCGGGTCGATGGTGAGCACGACCGCCTTCCGCCCGCGCTCGGCCGCCCGTACGCCCAGTGCCGCGGCCGTGGTGGTCTTGCCGACCCCGCCCGCGCCGCAGCAGACGATGATCCGGGTCGCGGGATCGTCCAGCAGCCGGTCCACGGCCAACAGGGGCGGGGCGTCCATGCCGGTGCCGGTGCCGGTGTCGGTGCCCGGTCCGGTGCCCCGTCCGGTGCCCGGTCCGGTGCCCCGTCCGGTGTCCGGTCCGGCGCCCGGTCCGGTGTCGTTGCCGGTGGCCTCGCTCATACCTCGTCCGCCTGCTTCCGCAGCTCCGCGGCCAGCTCGTACAGGCCGGCCAGATCCATCCCCGCGCCGAGCAGGGGGAGTTCGTACGTCGGCACGTCCATCTCCCGCAGGACGGTGCGCTGCGCGCGCTCCAGCTCCACCCGGCTCGCGTGCTCGGCGGCCTGCGCGAGCAGCGGGTCCACCAGCCGCTCCGCCGGCCCGCCGCGGCGCGCGCCGCCGAGTCCGGCCCGGGACAGGGCCTTGGCGACCTCGGTGCGGTGCTCTCCGGCCGCGGCCCGCAGGGCCTCCTCGTCCAGGTGGTGCGGCCGGACCATGTTCACGACCACCCGCCCCACGGGCAGTTCCGCGGCGCGCAGCTCCTCGATGCCGTCGGCGGTCTCCTGGACGGGCATCTCCTCCAGCAGCGTCACCAGGTGGACGGCGGTCTGCGGGGACTTCAGCACCTTCATGACGGCCTGCGCCTGGTGGTGGATCGGCCCGAACCGGGCGAGGCCCGCCACCTCGTCGTTGACGTTCAGGAAGCGGGTGATCCGGCCGGTCGGCGGCGCGTCCATGACCACGTGGTCGTAGACGGGGCGGCCGGCCTTGTCCGTGCGCCGCACCGCCTCGCACGCCTTGCCGGTCAGCAGCACGTCCCGCAGGCCGGGCGCGATGGTCGTCGCGAAGTCGATCGCGCCGAGCTTCTTGAGGGCGCGGCCGGCCGAGCCGAGCTTGTAGAACATCTGGAGGTAGTCCAGCAGCGCCCGTTCGGCGTCGATGGCGAGGGCGAAGACCTCCCCGCCGCCCGAGGCGACGGCGATCTTCCGCTCCTCGTACGGGAGCGCCTCCGTCCCGAAGAGCTGGGCGATCCCCTGCCTGCCCTCGACCTCCACCAGAAGCGTCCGTCTGCCCTCGCGCGCGAGGGCGAGCGCGAGTGCCGCGGCGACCGTGGTCTTCCCGGTACCGCCCTTGCCGCTGACCACCTGGAGCCTGCTCACAGCGTCTGAGCCTAACCACTCGCCTTCCGGGCCGCGCAGTGCCCCTGCGCGGCAGGCGATACGCTCGCCCCCATGACCAAGAAGTTCGAATATGCGACGGTCCCGCTGCTGGTCCACGCCACCAAGCAGATCCTGGACACCTGGGGCGAGGACGGCTGGGAGCTCGTCCAGGTCGTGCCCGGCCCGAACAACCCCGAGCAGCTCGTGGCCTACCTCAAGCGGGAGAAGGCATGAGCGGCGTCGTCGAGGCGAAGCTCGCCGAGCTCGGCCTGACCCTGCCCGAGGTCGTCCCGCCGCTGGCCGCGTACCAGCCGGCCGTGCGCTCGGGCGCGTACGTGTTCACCGCGGGCCAGCTCCCGATGGTCAAGGGCAGCCTGCCGGTCACCGGCAAGGTCGGCGCGGAGGTCTCGGCGGAGCAGGCCAAGGAGCTGGCCGCCACCTGTGCGCTGAACGCGCTGGCCGCCGTCAAGTCGGTCACCGGTGACCTCGACCGGATCGCGCGCGTCGTGAAGGTCGTCGGCTTCGTGGCCTCGGCCTCCGACTTCACCGGGCAGCCGGGCGTCCTCAACGGCGCCAGCGAGCTGCTGGGCGCGGTCCTGGGCGACAAGGGCGTCCACGCCCGCAGCGCGGTGGGCGTGGCGGTGCTCCCGCTGGACGCCCCGGTCGAGGTCGAAATCCAGGTCGAGCTGACCCCGGACGCCTGACCCCGTACGCCGAGCCGCTCCGCGCGGCCCCGCCCCGTCCGTCCCCGCCCGGTCGCCGCCTTGTGCGGCGGCCGCCGCAGGGGAGCGGGCGGGGCGTTCCCACACGCTCACGGCGGCGGCGCGGGGGCCGGCCAGGGCCAGGGGCTCTCGAACTCCCGGGCGGATGGTCGTAGCATCCCCGCATGCCCAACGGTGAGCAGGGACAGCAGCAGTCGCACGGAGCAACCCCGGCCGGGGGCCAGTGGTACCCGCCCGAATGGCCCGCCCGGATCCGCGCGCTCGCGGAGGGCTCCCTGACCCCGGTGGAACCCCGGCGCGCCGCCACCGTGATGCTGCTGCGCGACACGCCCGACGGCCCGGCCGTGCACATGCTGCGCCGCCGCACCTCGATGGCCTTCGCCGGGGGCGCGTACGCCTACCCCGGCGGCGGCGTCGACCCGCGCGACGAGGACCACCTCGTCGGCTGGGCGGGCCCTGACCAGGAGGCCTGGGCGGCCCGCCTCGGCACCGACCCCCGTACCGCCCAGGCCATCGTCTGCAGCGCCGTACGCGAGACCTTCGAGGAGGCCGGCGTCCTCCTCGCGGGCGAGACCGCCGACACCGTCGTCGGGGACACCACCGGGGACGACTGGGAGGCCGACCGCCTGGCCCTGGTGGCCCGCGAGCTGTCCTTCGCCGAGTTCCTCGACCGCCGCGGCCTGCGGCTCCGCTCCGACCTGCTCGGCGCCTGGGCCCGCTGGATCACTCCGGAGTTCGAGCCCCGCCGCTACGACACCTGGTTCTTCGTCGCGGCCCTCCCGGAGGGGCAGCGCACCCGCAACGCCTCCACCGAGGCGGACCGGACGGTGTGGATCCGCCCGGCGGAGGCGGCCGACGGCTACGACAAGGGCGAGTTGCTGATGATGCCGCCCACCATCTCCACCCTGCGCTCGCTGGAGCCGTACGGGAGGGCCGCCGAGGCCCTCGCCGCGGCCCCGGCGCAGGACCTGACGCCCGTACTCGCCCAGGCGGCGCTGGAGGACGGCGAGCTGGTGCTCAGCTGGCCGGGCCACGACGAGTTCACCAAGCGCGTCCGCCTCGGACTCGGAGGTTCCGCATGACCGACGCCGCCGCACTGCCCGGCCAGCCCCGCGGAATCGTCACTTCCGGGCGCGCCACCGCGCGTGCGTTCAATATCCTCGCCCCCAACCCGTCGGCCATGACCCTGGACGGGACCAACACCTGGCTCCTCTCCGAGCCCGACTCCGAACTCGCCGTCGTCGTCGACCCCGGCCCGCTGGACGAGGCCCACCTGCGCGCCGTGATCGCCACCGCCGAGAAGACGGGCAAGCGGATCGCGCTGACCCTGCTCACGCACGGCCACCCCGACCACGCCGCCGGGGCCGGCCGGTTCGCCGAGCTCACCGGCACCAAGGTCCGCGCCCTGGACCCCGCCCTGCGCCTGGGCGACGAGGGGCTGGCCGCCGGGAACGTGATCCGCACCGGCGGCCTGGAACTGCACGTGGTGGCGACGCCCGGGCACACCGCCGACTCGCTCTCCTTCCACCTGCCGGCCGACCGGGCCGTGCTGACCGGCGACACGATCCTCGGCCGCGGCACCACCGTCGTCGCCCACCCCGACGGGCGTCTCGGCGACTACCTGGACTCCCTGCGGCGGCTGCGCTCGCTGACGGTGGACGACGGCGTGCACACGGTCCTGCCGGGACACGGGCCGGTGCTCGACGACGCGCAGGGTGCGGTGGAGTTCTACCTCGCCCACCGCGCGCACCGCCTCGCCCAGGTCGAGACCGCCGTCGAGGACGGGCACGTCACCCCCGCGGAGGTCGTCGCCCACGTCTATGCGGACGTGGACCGCTCGCTGTGGCCGGCCGCGGAATGGTCCGTACGGGCGCAGCTGGAGTACCTTCAAGATCACGGACTGATCCCGGGGGGCCCCGAATGACCATGCTGTACCTGCTGCTCGCACTGATCGCGACGGCCTCCTGGATCACCTCGACGGTGACCATGCGGGTGAAGGCCCTGGAACGGCGTGCGGAGCGGCTGGAGCGGCGCCTGGGGCTGGTCCTCGACCACTTCGGCATCGAGGAGCCCGAGCCGGCCGGCCTGGACGAGGTCCGGGCGCTCGTGCGCGACGGCCGTCAGGTGGAGGCCATCCGCGTCTACCGCCGGACGACGGGGGCGGACCTGCGCGAGGCGAAGGCGGCGGTCGACGCCCTCTCGGCGTAGGCCTGCCGGATCCTGCCGGATCCTGCCGGCCCGGGTTCAGGTGCGGGGCGGCTTCGTGCCGTGTCTGGCCGTGTACTCGGCGGCGAGCCAGGGGCCGAGGTCCTCGGTGTAGGCGTGCAGCACGGCCGGGTCGGAGACCGGGTCCAGGGCCACGGCGGCCGCGGCCCGCATCTGGGCGGCGCGCTCGGGGTAGTACCGCCCGAAGATCTCCGCGGACTCGGCGAGATCGCTGGTCCAGCCGCCCCAGCGGGGCATCACGAGGGTGAAACCGGTACGGACGAGGTGCCGGGAGAGGTGGCGGCTCAGCTTCCGGTACTCGGCCGGGGTGGCAGCGGCCCGTACGCGCTCGCGCCACCGGGGGAGCAGGACGGCCAGGTCGCCGTTGGTCTCGCGGGCGAGCCGGCTGTCGGGGCGGTAGCGGGGCAGGTGCTCGGCCAGGTCGGCGCCGAGCAGCGGCGTGCAGAGGCAGGCGAGGAACCAGCCCGTGTCGTACCGCTCCTGCTCGCTGAGCAGGGTGCCCCGGCCGTACAGCAGGATGCCGACGCCGTCGATCACGGCGAAGTCCTCGTCGAGCCCGCGGGCCAGCACCTCGGCGGTGTCGCGGTCCTCGTGGGCGGGCGCGTGGTGCAGGGCGAGCAGGAGGTCGAGGTCGGAGCGGCCGGGGCGGGCCGTGCCGCGGGGTACGGAGCCGTAGAGGTACGCACTGTGCAGCCGGGCCCCGTACGCCTCTGCGACCCGCTCCCGGGCGGCGGCCACGACCGCGGCGAACTCCGGCTGGACCGAGCCCAGGGAGCCTTCGCGCTCCAGGTGGCCGGTGGGGTCGAGGAGGGCGGGCCGGAGGGGCCGGGCGGGCCGGAGGGGCCGGGCGGGCCGAAGGGGCCGGGCGGGCTGCATGGGCCCACTCTGCCGTGCCCCCGGCCGGGGCCCAACGGGAATTCCCGGCGGAGCCCCGCGTTCCAGGGCGACCGCTCGTCCTCGGCCCACCACCGGGACGTCCGCACCCGCCCGCCGGGTGACGGCGAACCGCACCGACGGGCGTACGTGTGCGCGGGGCGGGGTCAGCGGGAGCGCTTGGCCAGGCGTTCGACGTCGAGCAGGATCACGGCGCGGGCCTCCAGCCGGAGCCAGCCGCGGCCCGCGAAGTCGGCCAGGGCCTTGTTCACGGTCTCGCGCGAGGCGCCGACCAGCTGGGCCAGCTCCTCCTGCGTGAGGTCGTGGACGACGTGGATGCCCTCCTCCGACTGCACGCCGAACCGGCGCGACAGGTCGAGGAGCGCGCGGGCCACGCGGCCCGGCACGTCGGAGAAGACCAGGTCGGACATCTGGTCGTTGGTCTTGCGCAGGCGGCGGGCCACGGCGCGCAGCAGCGCGGTGGCGACCTCGGGCCGGGCGTTGAGCCACGGCTGCAGGTCGCCGTGGCCGAGACCGAGCAGCTTGACCTCGGTCAGGGCCGTGGCGGTGGCCGTGCGCGGGCCGGGGTCGAAGAGCGACAGCTCACCGATCAGCTCGCCGGGGCCGAGGACGGCCAGCATGTTCTCGCGGCCGTCGGGGGAGGTGCGGTGCAGCTTCACCTTGCCCTCGGTCACGACATACAGCCGGTCGCCGGGGTCGCCCTCGTGGAACAGGGCGTCGCCGCGTGCGAGGGTCACCTCGCCCATGGAGGCGCGGAGCTCCGCGGCCTGCTCGTCATCGAGCGCCGCGAAGAGCGGGGCGCGCCGCAGAACGTCGTCCACGAGTCTCTCTCCTATGTCGACCAGCTCAGGGGACCGTGCTCCCCATTTTGCCGGACGGCTCAAACAGTGCGATCAATCACAAGGATGCCGGACGGACGGCCGTGCTGTGCGGTGTGGGACCAATCGGAGTGGTGTTACCGGAGGTCCGGACGGGTGTCGGCGCCCGGCCTTAGGCTGGCCGGGTGTCCAACAAGCCGGTGAGAGCACAGGCCAAGGGGTCCGCACGAGTGACGGACGCCCCGAATTCAGCTGTGGGCGAACAAGCCCCCCAGAAGGCCCCGCCGAGCCCCCAGGGCAAAGCTTCGGCCAAGAAAACGGAATCCCGTCTGGGCATGGTGCGCCGGGCCCGACGGATCAATCGGGAACTGGCCGAGCTCTATCCGTACGCCCATCCCGAGCTGGACTTCCGGAATCCCTTCGAGCTGCTGGTCGCCACCGTCCTGTCGGCCCAGACCACCGACCTGCGCGTGAACCAGACGACCCCCGCCCTGTTCGCCGCGTACCCCACGCCGGAGGACATGGCCGCGGCCGCGCCCGAGGAGCTGGAGGAGCTCATCCGGCCGACCGGGTTCTTCCGGGCCAAGGCGAAGGCCCTCCTCGGCCTCTCCCAGGCCCTGAGGGACGACTTCGGCGGTGAGGTGCCGGGACGGCTCGCCGATCTGGTGAAGCTGCCCGGAGTGGGCCGCAAGACGGCGAACGTGGTGCTCGGCAATGCGTTCGGTGTCCCGGGGATCACCGTCGACACGCATTTCGCCCGTCTGGTCCGCCGCTGGAAGTGGACCGGGCAGACGGAGCCGGAGAAGATCGAGGCGGAGATCTGCGCGATCTTCCCGAAGAGCGAGTGGACGATGCTCTCGCACCGGGTGATCTTCCACGGCCGCCGCATCTGCCATGCCCGCAAGCCCGCCTGCGGCGCCTGCCCCATCGCCCCGCTCTGCCCGGCGTACGGGGAGGGCGAGACGGACCCGGAGAAGGCGAAGAAGCTGCTCAAGTACGAGAAGGGCGGCCGGCCCGGCCAGCGGCTGAGCCCGCCGCCGGACTACCCGGGCCTGCCGGCCCCGCCGCTGGGCGCGGGGGATCCGGAGGCGACCTGAGCGGGAAGGCGCGCACAGGACCGGGGCCGCGCGCAGGACGCGGGAGCCGCGTGCGCGGGGCCGACGGACGCAAGAGGACGCAGAGGAACGAATCCGGCCCGGGGCGGCGTTGTCCCGGGGTAGGAGCGGTGGCGGAGCACAGGGCCGGACCGGAACCGGGGACGACAGGGAGCAGGGGTGCCTATGACGCGCGGAGCGCGGGACGAGAGCAGCGTGGCCCAGGCGGCCGCCCCGCCGACGCAGGGCGCCGCGCAGCGCTCCGGCCCGCAGGGCGCCGCGCCGCGCACCGGCCGGCCCGCCGCGGACCGCGGCCTTCCCGGGGGCCCCTACGCAGCCGGGGCCGGGGAGCCGCGCGCCCAGGGCGGCGCCGGGCTCGTCCTCGGTACGCAGGGCCTCCCGGGGTGGCTCGACCCGGTCGTCGAAGCCGTCCGTACGGTCCGGCCCACCCAGCTCAGCCGCTTCCTGCCGCCCGAGGACGGCCGGGGCCGCCAGTCGGCCGTGCTCATCCTGTTCGGGGAGGGCCCCCGCGGCCCCGAGCTGCTGCTCATGGAGCGCGCCGGGAGCCTGCGCTCGCATCCGGGGCAGCCCTCCTTCCCCGGCGGCGCGCTCGACCCGGAGGACGGCGATCCGCACACCACGGGGCCGCTGCGCGCCGCCCTGCGGGAGGCCGAGGAGGAGACCGGCCTCGATCCCGCCGGGGTGCAGCTCTTCGGCGTCCTGCCGCGCCTCTACATCCCGGTCAGCGAGTTCGTCGTGACGCCGGTCCTGGGCTGGTGGCGCGAGCCCAGCCCGGTGGGCGCGGTGGATCCGGCCGAGACCGCCCGCGTCTTCACGGTCCCCGTGGCCGATCTCACGGACCCGGCGCACCGCGTGATGGCCGTCCACCCGAGCGGCCACCTGGGCCCCGCATTCACCGTGGAATCGGCCCTGGTCTGGGGTTTTACCGCCGGAGTGATCGACCGGCTGCTGCACTTCGCCGGCTGGGAGCTGCCCTGGGACCGGTCCCGGCAGGTCCCGCTCGACTGGCGCGCATGAGACGGTGGCCCATGTGAACGTGCTGGACATCCTGTTGCTGGTCGCTGCCGTGTGGTTCGCGATCGTCGGTTACCGCCAGGGGTTCGTCGTCGGCATCCTGTCGGTGATCGGCTTCCTCGGCGGTGGCCTCGTCGCCGTGTCGCTGCTCCCGCTGGTCTGGGACCGGGTGACGGACAACGGCACCCAGGTGTCCACCACGCTCGTCGTGATCGCCGTCGTCGTGATCATCGTCTTCGCCTCGATCGGGCAGGCCTTCACCACCCACCTCGGCAACCGCCTCCGGCGCCAGATCACGTGGTCCCCGGCGCGCGCGCTCGACGCGACCGGCGGCGCCCTGGTCAACGTCGTCGCGATGCTTCTGGTGGCGTGGCTGATCGGTTCGGCACTCGCCGGGACGTCGCTGCCCACGCTGGGCAAGGAGGTCCGCAACTCCAAGGTGCTGCTGGGCGTGTCGCGGGTGCTGCCCGCCCAGGCCGACACCTGGTTCTCGGACTTCAGCTCCACCCTCGCGCGCAACGGCTTCCCGCAGGTCTTCAGCCCGTTCTCCAACGAGCCCATCACGGAGGTGCGGGCGCCCGACCCGGCGCTCACCCGCAGCCCCGTCGCCGAGGCGGCCAAGCGCTCGATCGTGAAGGTCGTCGGTACCGCGCCGAGTTGCAGCAAGGTGCTGGAAGGCACCGGTTTCGTGTTCGCGCCCGGCAAGGTGATGACCAACGCCCATGTGGTCGGCGGCGTGGGCGAGCCCACCGTGCAGATCGGCGGCGAGGGCAAGCTCTACGACGGCAAGGTCGTGCTCTACGACTGGGAGCGGGACATCGCGGTCCTGGACGTGCCCAAGCTGAAGGCGCCCGCGCTGGAGTTCACCGACAAGGACGCGGCGAGCAGCAGCGACGCGATCGTCGCCGGCTTCCCGGAGAACGGCGCGTACGACGTCCGCGCGGCGCGCGTGCGCGGCCGGATCAACGCCAACGGCCCTGACATCTACCACCGCGGCACCGTCCGGCGCGACGTCTACTCGCTGTACGCGACGGTCCGCCAGGGCAACTCCGGCGGCCCGCTGCTGACGCCCGACGGCAAGGTGTACGGGGTCGTCTTCGCGAAGTCGCTCGACGACCCCAACACCGGTTACGCGCTGACGGCGGACGAGGTCCGCGACGACGTCCGGATCGGGAAGCTCTCCGACCGGCGGGTGGACAGCCAGGGCTGCGCCCTCTGAACCGCAGTGCCCGTGTATGCCCTACGGCCGCGGCTCCCGCACCGCGTGGACGGCTCTAACTGCGTGGATGGCGCAGCCGTGCCGACACCCAGCGGGCCCTGCGGCGCAGGATGCGAGGAATCCCGAGTCGGGGGTCGTGGCCGTCCCGGCCCGTCCTCCCGTGCGTGCCCGGCGTCGCTGCCGGGCGGCGTTCGCGTGCGGTGTCACCGTAGTCGTGCGTCCAGCCCATACAACGAGCTCTGCCCGGACCCCAAGGTCCGTAACCCCGTCGCGGGCCGCCAATTGGCCTATGCGCCGGGCAATTGAACGACCGTAAGCCTGTCGTACGAAAGACCGTCAGATGGTCAGCGGTCCGGCTCGGGGTCCTTGAGCCAGCTGATCAGCTCGGTCGAGAAGGCCACGGGGTCCTCCTCGTGCGGGAAGTGCCCGAGCCCGTCGAACAGCCGCCAGCGGTACGGGGCTTCGACGTACTCACCCGAACCGGCCGCGCTGCGCGTGCGCATCACGGGGTCGAGCGAGCCGTGCAGATGCAGCGTCGGCACCCGAACCGGCCGCTTCATACGGCGGTTGAACTGGAGCCCGTCCGGCCGTGCCATCGACCGCATCATCCAGCGGTACGGCTCGATCGAGCAGTGCGCGGTGGACGGGATGCACATCGCCCGCCGGTAGACCGCGAGGGCGTCCTGCTCCCCCTCCTCCTGCGGCCGCGGTCCCGACCACTCGCGGATCAGTTCGGCCACGAGCGCCCCGTCGTCGGCGACGAGCTGCCGCTCGGGGATGAACGGCCGCTGGAAACCCCAGATGTGGGAACTCGCCCGGGTCTGCCCGAAGTCCGACAGCATCGCCGAGCGCCAGCGCCGCGGGTGCGGCATCGAGGAGACCACCAGCCGGCGCACCAGCTTCGGCCGCATCACCGCCGCCGTCCAGGCGAGGTACCCGCCCAGGTCGTGTCCCACGAGGGCGGCGTCCGGCTCGCCGAGGGACCGTACGACCCCCGTGATGTCGAGCGCCAGGTTGGCGGGGTCGTAACCGCGCGGGGTGCGGTCGCTGCCGCCCACGCCGCGCAGGTCCATGGCGACGGCCCGGTACCCGGCGTCGGCGAGCGCGACGAGCTGGTGGCGCCACGTCCACCAGAACTGCGGGAAACCGTGCAGCAGGAGCACCAGCGGCCCGTCGCCCAGTTCGGCGACGTGGAACCTGGCTCCGTTGGCCGCGACGTCGCGGTGCACCACCGCCCTCCCGCCGGGCACGTCGATCCTGACCGCCGAGGCGGCGGTGGGCGGAGTGCTGGAATCCGGTGAGGGCGCTGTCATGAGGACGAGCGTGCCACACCCACCGCCTGGTCACTGACCGATCGCGGGTGCGGCTTGACGGTGCCGACGACCGCGGCGGTCCGCTTGACGGAGGCGATGGACTTCTCCGGCGGCTTGACCTTCTTGAACTTCGAGACGGCCAGCAGGCTGAAGATGCCGGCGAGCAGCAGGAACGCTCCGCCCACGATGAGGAAGGACCAGGCGAGGCCGAGCCCGAGGTTGTGGATCCCGTAGGCCGCGGCGAAGCTCAGCACCGGCAGGGAGAAGAGGACGAACACGCCGGCGACGGAGATCGCCGCGCCGCCCATGCCCGCCCGCTTGACGTCCTGGCGGATCTCCGCCTTGGCGAGGGCGATCTCGTCGTGCACCAGGGCGGACATCTCGGCGGTGGCCGAGGCGACCAGCTGGCCGAGTGTGCGCTCGGCTCCCTGCACCCCTTGGTCCACTGCGGTCATCGCTCTCTCCCTCTGTCGTCCGTCGGCGGTATGGTCGCCGACCGTCCCCCGTCGGTCACTGCTTCACTCAGATCATGCCGGACGGTCGGCCCCGTTGCTGGACCCGGCCGCCGATTCGGCCGTCGATTCGAGCACCGCTGCAGCCGCCGCCTCGGCCCGGCGGCGGTGCTCCGCCGCCTTCTCCTCGTAGATCTTCGCCATCCGCAGGTGGTATTCGGGGTTGTCCTGCTCGTAGATGTCGGGGATGCCGTCGCGGTCCTCGTCGCGCTCCTCGGCCTCCGTCAGCGCCCGGTAGGTGCGGTTGCGGAGCTTGAGCATGACGCCCGAGACGACGGCGGCGATGAGCGAGCCCATGAGGACGGCCGCCTTGACCTCGTCGGTGAGGACCGCGTCGCCCGTGAACGCGAGCTCGCCGATCAGCAGCGACACGGTGAAGCCGATGCCGGCGAGCGAGGCGACGGCGAGTACGTCCGGCCAGGCCAGGTCCTCGCTCAGCTCGGCCCGGGTGAAGCGGGCGGCCAGCCAGGTGCCGCCGAAGATGCCCACCGTCTTGCCGACGACCAGGCCGAGGACGACGCCGAGGGTCTCGGGCCGGGTGAAGACCTGTGCGAGGGCTTCGTCGGAGAGGGAGACCCCGGCGGAGAACAGCGCGAAGAGCGGGACGGCCAGACCGGCCGAGAGGGGCCGGACCAGGTGTTCGATGTGCTCGCCGGGGGAGTGCTGCTCGTCCTCCCTGCGGGTGCAGCGCAGCATCAGGCCCATGGCGACGCCGGCGATGGTGGCGTGGACGCCGCTGTTGTACATCAGGCCCCAGATCACCAGGGCGAGCGGCACGTGGACGTACCAGCCGCGCACGCCGCGGCGCAGCAGGAACCAGAACAGGACCAGCCCGACGGCCGCCCCGCCGAGCGCCAGGAAGTCGATCTCGTGCGTGAAGAAGATCGCGATGATCATGATCGCGAAGAGGTCGTCGACGACGGCGAGGGTCAGCAGGAAGGCGCGCAGGGCGGACGGCAGCGAGGTGCCGATCACCGCGAGGACGGCGAGTGCGAAGGCGATGTCGGTGGCGGTCGGGACGGCCCAGCCGCCCAGGGAGCCGCCTGCCGTGCTGTTGACCAGGACGTAGACCAGCGCAGGCACGGCCATGCCGCAGACGGCGGCGATCACGGGCAGGGCGGCCGCCTTGGCGTCGCGCAGATCGCCCGCGACGAGCTCGCGTTTGAGTTCGATACCGGCGACGAAGAAGAAGACGGCGAGCAGGCCGTCGGCCGCCCAGTGCTGGACCGAGAGGTCCAGGCCGAGGGAGGCGGGGCCCAGGTGGAAGGAGCGGATGCGCGCGTAGCTGTCGCTCAGCGCGGGGATGTTCGCCCACAGGAGCGCCGCGATGGCGGCCGCGAGGAGCAGGACGCCGCCGACCGTCTCGGCGCGCAGGGCGTCGGCCACGAACCGGCGCTCGGGCAGGGAGAGCCTGCCGAGGAGCTTGCGGGCCGTGTTGTCGGTGCGGTGGGGCGCGGCCACGAGAGGACACCTCCGGGTGGTTGGACGGCATGGCGAAGCAGTTGCCGACCAGACTTCCCGGCGCACCCTGGGTCACGTTTTTACGATTCTCATACCTTACAGCGGCCCCGGATGGGCGCGGGACGTATCCGGTGATCGTCACTTTAGGCGCGAAAGGGGCATCCGGCGCGGCTCGCGTCGGATGCCCCTTGTGCCCGGTGCTGCTGCTCTCAGTCCTCGCTGGGGGCGGCCGGGAGCTTGCTCTGGATCAGGTCCATGACCGAGGAGTCGGCGAGCGTGGTGACGTCGCCCACCGCGCGGTCCTCCGCCACGTCACGCAGCAGACGCCGCATGATCTTGCCCGAGCGGGTCTTCGGCAGCTCCTGGACGGGCACGATCCGCTTCGGCTTGGCGATCGGGCCGAGCGTGGCGCCCACGTGGTCGCGCAGCTCGGCGACCAGGCCTTCGCTCTCCGATGCGCTCCCGCGCAGGATGACGAAGGCCACGATGGCCTGTCCGGTGGTCTCGTCCTTGGCGCCGACGACGGCCGCCTCGGCGACGGAGGGGTGCGAGACGAGGGCCGACTCGACCTCGGTGGTCGAGATGTTGTGGCCCGACACGAGCATCACGTCGTCGACCCGGCCCAGCAGCCAGATGTCGCCGTCCTCGTCCTTCTTGGCGCCGTCGCCCGCGAAGTACTTGCCCTCGAAGCGCGACCAGTAGGTGTCCACGAAGCGCTGGTCGTCACCCCAGATGGTGCGCAGCATCGCCGGCCACGGCTCGGTGAGGACGAGGTAGCCGCCCCCGCCGTCGGGGACCTCGCGGCCCTCGTCGTCGACGACCGTCGCGCCGATCCCGGGCAGCGCCCGCTGCGCCGAGCCCGGCTTGGCCTCGGTGACGCCGGGCAGCGGCGAGATCATCATCGCGCCGGTCTCGGTCTGCCACCAGGTGTCCACGATCGGGCAGCGGTCGCCGCCGATGTGCTTGCGGTACCAGATCCAGGCCTCGGGGTTGATCGGCTCGCCGACCGAGCCCAGGACGCGCAGGCTCGACAGGTCGAACTTGGCGGGGATGTCGTCGCCCCACTTCATGAACGTGCGGATGGCCGTGGGCGCCGTGTAGAGGATGGTGACGCCGTACTTCTGCACGATCTCCCAGAACCGGCCCTGGTGCGGGGTGTCCGGGGTGCCCTCGTACATCACCTGCGTGGCGCCGTTGGAGAGCGGTCCGTAGACGATGTAGGAGTGTCCGGTCACCCAGCCGATGTCGGCGGTGCACCAGTAGACGTCGCTCTCCGGCTTGAGGTCGAAGACGGCGTGGTGGGTGTACGAGGCCTGCGTGAGGTAGCCGCCGGAGGTGTGCAGGATGCCCTTGGGCTTACCCGTGGTCCCCGAGGTGTAGAGGATGAACAGCGGGTGCTCGGCGTCGAAGGCCTG
This sequence comes from Streptomyces sp. NPDC006326, assembly GCF_040612915.1. Taxonomy (NCBI): domain Bacteria; kingdom Bacillati; phylum Actinomycetota; class Actinomycetes; order Kitasatosporales; family Streptomycetaceae; genus Streptomyces; species Streptomyces sp. NPDC006326. Next base: position 90,430 of record NZ_JBEXRC010000006.1, read on the forward strand.
CGGGGTGTGCTCGGCCGGCTGGCGGTCCACCACCTCGTGCCACCAGACGTCGCGGCCCTCGGTGAAGGCGGTCTCCTGGCCGGTGCGGCGCACCACGAGGACGTGCTCGACCTGCGGGCACTTGGCCACGGCCTCGTCGATGGCGGGCTTGAGGGCCGAGGGCTTGCCGCGGCGGTAGCCGCCGTCGGCGGTGATCACCAGCTTGGCGTCGGCGTCCTGGATGCGCGAGGCCACGGCGTCGGCGGAGAAGCCGCCGAAGACCACGGAGTGCGCGGCGCCCACGCGGGCGCAGGCGAGCATCGCGACGACCGCCTCGGGGATCATCGGCAGGTAGACCGCGACCCGGTCGCCGGCCTGCACACCGAGCTCGGTCAGAGCATTGGCGGCCTTGGAGACCTCGTCCTTGAGCTCGGCGTAGGTGATCGCGCGGCTGTCGCCGGGCTCGCCCTCGAAGTGGAGGGCGACTCGGTCGCCGTTCCCGGCCTCCACGTGCCGGTCCACGCAGTTGTAGGCGACGTTCAGCTTGCCGTCCGCGAACCACTTCGCGAAGGGCGGGTTGGTCCAGTCGAGCGTCTCGGTCGGCTCGGTGGCCCAGGTCAGGCGCCGGGCCTGGGTGGCCCAGAAGCCAAGCCGGTCCGCCTCGGCCTCGCTGTACGCCGCCTGCGTCACATTGGCGGCGGCGGCCAGATCGGCAGGCGGTGCGAACCGCCGCTCCTCCTTGAGCAGATTGGCCAGGCTTTCATTGCTCACGACATCTCCCTTTCCCAGGGTGTCCGTTGTGTCCCCGGGCATAGCTCATCAGTCCAGGGCCCGGGTGACAAGGGTTGGCCGAGAATTGGTTTAGACCTGTAGTGCACCCGGGGCCCACGCGTGAGTGGCCCCCTCCCGCTGCAGGGTGCGGGAAGGGGCCAACCGATTGCACGGATACGGGAGGGTATCGGTTCAGGCGGGCGCCACTCAGGCGTGCCCGCCGACACTGTCAAAAACGCGGCAGTCGAAGAAGTCCTCTCCTGCGGACAGCAGGTACGCCTGCGCCTCGCCCACGTGGAAGTACATCCCGTGCAGTTCGAGGGTGCCCTCGGCGAGCCGGCGGGCCACCGACTCGTGGGCGCGCAGGTGCTCCAGCTGCTGCACCACATTGGTCAGGCACAGCTGCTCCACCGCGTCCGCCGGGAGGCGGCCTGCGATCCGCGCCCAGGCGTGGTGGGGACTGGACATCCGCTCCAGGCTCGGCAGACCGTGCCGCAGCCACCGGCGCAGGGGGGTCATGGGTGCGCCGGGAGCGGAGTTGAGCAGCGCCTGCATGGCACCGCATCCGGAGTGCCCGCACACCGTGATGCTGTCCACCTGGAGCACGTCCACGGCGTACTCGATGGCCGCCGCGACCGAGTCGTCGGAGGCCTCGGCTCCGGGCAGCGGGACCAGATTGCCGACATTGCGGACGGTGAACAGGTCGCCGGGTCCGCTGGCCGTGATCATGCTGGTGACCAGGCGGGAGTCCGCGCAGGTCAGGAACAGCTGCGAGGGCCGCTGCCCCTCGCGGGCGAGCCGCGCGAGCTCGTCCCGCACGTGCGGCGCCGTGTCCCGCTGGAAGGCGCTGATCCCACTGGCCAGTTGGCCGGCGCCGCGGCGGCGGGGCGCGGGCGTCTGCGCCCCGGCGTCGGGGGCCGCGGCCGAGGCCGCGGCCGTACGGTCTTCCGCGCTGCCGGGGTCCCCGGCGGCGGACCGGTGGTCGCAGTGGTTCTTCCACGGGGTCCAGGGGCGGCAGCAGTGGTGGTCCGCGCGCTGGGCCCCGGACCCGTCGAGCCGCTGCGGCCCTAGCCCGGCCCGGTCGGCGGAGCGGCCGGTGATCTCCAGCCGGCCGCCGTGCGCCAGGTGGGAGTCCCGCCAGTCGTGGAGCGTCTCGTACGCCGCGTGGTCCATGAACGAGCCGTCCAGCTCGACCACCACGCGCGCGTCGTGCGGGATGTGGCTGAGTACACGGCTCAGCCGGGGGACCGCGAGGAAGGTCAACTGGCCGCGGGCCCGCACCCGGTGGACTCCGTCCTGCTCCTCCACCGTGATCCTGGTCCGGGCGAGCCGGTGCAGCGCGACCCCCACGGCGACCGCGATGCCGACGGCCACTCCCTCCAGCACACCGCCGAGCACCACCGCCGCGATCGTCGTCGCGTAGACCAGGATCTCGCGGTGCCGGGTGACGGTGCGCAGGTGCGTGGCGCTCACCATCCGCACCCCCACCGCCATCACCAACGCGGCCAGCGCCGCCAGCGGGACCAGTTCCAGGGCCGGGGCGAGCAGCACGGCCGCGAGCAGGATCCAGAGCCCGTGCAGCATGACCGACCGCCGGCCCACGGCCCCGGCCTTGACGTTCGCCACGCTGCGCATGGCCCCGCCCGCGACGGGCAGTCCGCCCAGCGCCCCCGAGATGATGTTCGCCGCCCCCTGGCCGCGCAGCTCCCGGTCCAGGTCGGCGCGGCGCGGGCGGTTGCCCGTACGCCGCTCGGAGGCGATCAGCTTGTCCGTGGCGACCGCCGAAAGCAGGGATTCCACGCTGCCGACCAGGGTGACGGTCAGCACGGCGGCCAGGAGGCCCAGCACCGGCCCCTCGGGCAGCCCGGGCAGGGCGTGGCTGCGCCAGGACGGCAGGTGCACCCGGGGCAGACTGAGCCCGGCCACCGCGGCGAAGGCCGTGGCCACGGCGACGGCGGCGAGCGCGGCCGGCACCTTCCTCAGGGCGGCGCCCACCCGTCCGGGCAGCCGCGGCCAGCCGAGCAGGACCGCCAGCGTCAGCGCACTGACGCCGAGCGCCGCCGGATGCAGCACGGCCAACTGGGCCGGGAGCCCCAGGACATTGGCGACGGCCGAGCTCTGCGGGGTGCCGCCGAGCACGATGTGCAGCTGGGCCAGCGCGATCGTCACGCCGACCCCCGCGAGCATGCCGTGCACGATGGCGGGGCTCACCATGAGCGCGGACCGGGCGGTGCGAAGCGCGGCGAGCCCGACCTGGCAGCAGCCGGCGAGCACGGTGATCGCGCAGGTGGTGCGCCATCCGTAGCGCTGGACCAACTCGGCGGTGACGACGGTGAGTCCGGCGGCGGGGCCGCTCACCTGGAGCGGGGCCCCGCCCAGCCGCCCGGCCACGATCCCGCCGACGGCCGCCGCGACCAGGCCCGCCTGGAGGGGGGCGCCGGTGGCCAGGGCGATGCCGAGGGAGAACGGCAGGGCGATCAGGAAGACGGTCAGGGAGGCGGAGAGGTCCGCCGACAGGCCGTCGGACGCCTGGGGGGACCGCGGGGTTCTGGGGCCTCTCAGGGCGGTGAGGGCCCTGGTGGCAGTGAGGGTCGTGGGGCTGGTGGGGGTGGAACAGGTCGGGGAGGTGGCTGTCATAAGGTCCCGTCTCCTCTGCGGAGGGATGAAGCGGCGGGAGTCTCAACACTCGGTAAATGAAAGGTAATGGCAGGTAAAGGGCTGCGAAAGGAAATGCGGGCAAACGGCTGAGAAATTACCCCTGACGGGTGATTAAGCATTTTGTACGGCTTGTCACACCATCCTCACGGTGGAGCGCATGGGACGTTGCGCGCGGAAGAGCGGAAGGCCCGCGAGGGAGAAGACCCGCGAGGGAACTGCGAGGAGAGGTGGACGGATGATCGCCGCCACGAAGAAGATCGCCGGTGGTCTGGTCGCCACGGCGCTGGTGATGGGCGTCGCCGGGTGCAGTACTTCCGAGCCCGCCGAGCCCCTCCCCGGGGCCCCGGGAGCCAGGAAGGGCGCCAACGCCCCCGGGGCGCCGGCCCCCGACAGGCCCAGCCGGCCCATCGGCGACGGCTCGACCGCGTACACCGGTCCGCAGCCGAACGTACAGACGCCGCAGAGGCTGGAGCCCGGCGAAAAGCCGCCGCAGTTCGTCGTGTTCTCGTGGGACGGGGCCGGCGAGGACAGCCAGAAGCTCTTCTCGCACTTCCGCGAGGTGGGCAAGAAGCACAACGCCCGGATGACCTACTTCCTCAGCGGCGTCTACCTGCTGCCGGAGGAGAAGCGTTCCCTCTATACCGCGCCGCAGCACGAGCCGGGCCGCTCCGACATCGGCTTCGGCGACCTCCAGGGCATCAAGGACACCGCCACCCAGGTCCGCGCCGCCTGGCTGGAGGGCAACGAGATCGGCACCCACTTCAACGGCCACTTCTGCGGCCCCGACGGCGGCGTCGGCACCTGGTCCGTCGAGGAGTGGAAGAGCGAGATCAACCAGGCCAAGTCCTTCGTGAAGAACTGGAAGACGAACGCGGGCCTGAAGGACATGGAGCCGCTCCCCTTCGACTACGACAAGGAGCTCATCGGCGCCCGCACCCCGTGCCTCGAAGGCCAGAAGAACTTCATGCTCGCGGCCAAGGACATGGGCTTCCGCTACGACTCCAGCGGCATCAGCAAGCAGATCTGGCCGAAGAAGACCGACGGACTCTGGGACCTGCCGCTCCAGCTGGTCCCCATGCCGGGCCGCGCCTTCGACACCCTGAGCATGGACTACAACTACATGGTCAACCAGTCCGGGACCACCACCCAGGGCGACCCCTCGCAGCACGAGTACTGGGGCGAGCAGATGCGCGACGGCCTCCTGCAGGCCTTCGACCGGGCCTACAACGGCAACCGCGCGCCGCTGATCATCGGCAACCACTTCGAGTCCTGGAACGGCGGCACCTACATGCGTGCCGTCGAGGAGGTCATCGAGAAGGTCTGCACCAAGAAGGAAGTCCGGTGCGTGCCGTTCCGCGAGCTGGCGGACTGGCTGGACGCCCAGGACCCGAAGGCCCTGGAGTGGCTGCGCACCCTCGATGTCGGCGAGGTGCCGAAGGAGGGCTGGCACAAGCTGCTGACGGCGGGGCCGCCGGCCGCGCCGGCCGCCCCCGCCGAGGTCACGCAGGCTGAGGAGACGGCTGAAGCCGGTTCGGACGAGGACTGACGGAGCCCTCGTGCAGGGGGCTCTCGCGCAACACGAAATCGGGGTCGACCTGGGCAGCCAGGTCGACCCCCGTCTTGGCATTGCCCCAGCTCTCCGCGTTGCGCAGGTGGAAGTGCACCATCTGCTCGGTGTACCGCCGCCAGTCGCGGTACGCGTACGACTCGTCGGCGGCGCTGCGGAGGGACTCCAGGCCGAGCCGGTTGCTCGCCTCCAGCAGCTCGAAGGCCGCCGGCCGGCCCTTCTCCATCGCCCGCACCCAGTCGGAGTGCCCGAAGGTGACGAGCAGGTCCTCGCCGACCTCGTCCTGGAGGAACTCGATGTCGTCGGTGCTCTGCACCTTGTTGCCGACGACCTTCAGCGTGACCCCGAAGTCCCGCGCGTACTCCTTGTACTGGCGGTAGACGGAGACCCCCTTGCGGGTCGGCTCGGCCACCAGGAACGTCACGTCGAAGCGGGTGAACAGGCCCGAGGCGAAGGAGTCCGAGCCCGCGGTCATGTCGACGACGACGTACTCGTCCGGGCCGTCGACGAGGTGGTTCAGGCAGAGTTCCACCGCCCCGACCTTGGAGTGGTAGCAGGCCACGCCGAGGTCCGCCTCGGTGAACGGCCCGGTGGCCATGAGCCGTACGGGCCGCCCGTCGAGCAGCACGGTGCGCGCGCAGGCCTCGTACACGGGGTTGTCCTCGTCCACCCGCAGCAGGCGGGAGCCGGCGCCGGGCGGGGTCGTCTTGATCATCGTGTCGGCGGAGGCGATGCGCGGGTTGGAGCCCCGCAGGTACTCCTTGATCAGGGGCAGGTGGGCGCCGAGGGCGGGCAGGGCGGCCGCCTCCTCCTCGGCGAGTCCGAGCGCGGCGCCCAGATGCTGGTTGATGTCGGCGTCCACCGCGACGACAGGGGCGTCATGGGCGGCGAGGTGACGGATGAAGAGGGAGGACAGGGTCGTCTTGCCGCTGCCGCCCTTTCCCACGAAAGCGATCTTCATGTTCACCAAGCGTAGTCGATCGGTTGCGCTGCGTGCTCCAGGTGAGTGAAGAAGACCACTCCAAGGAGGGGGCGGTGCTATGGCGCCGCAGTGCGTAGGCTCCTTACTTATGAGTAGCGCTTCTGACCCGCTGGCCGCCCTGGGATCGCTCCCGGGTGTCGCCGAGTCCGTGGATTCCGTACGCAAGGCCGTGGACCGCGTCTACGGGCACCGGGTGATGCGCCGGCGCAGCGGGGAGATCACCTCGGAGGCGGCGCTGCGCGGAGCGCGTGCGAGCGCCGCCCTGTCCGGCGCGGACTGGGCACTGGAGGAGGTGCGCCGGCGCACCGACTTCGGCGCGGAGGCGGAGGCGCGCACGGTGGGCGCCGCCCTCCGGCTGACGGCGGAGGCGGGCCAACTGCTGAGCATCTGGCGCCAGTCGCCGCTGCGGGTGCTGGCGCGCCTGCACCTGGTGGCAGCGGGCTCGACCGCCGAGGGCGATGTGGTGGGACGGCCGAGGCTGGCCGGTGAACCGGTGGACGAACCGCTGGTCGACCTGCCGCTGCCGAGTGCGGACGAGGTCGCGGGGCGGCTGGACGGGCTCTCCCGTCTGATCATCTCGGGCGGCTCGGCCCCGGCGCTCGTCACGGCGGCCGTGGTGCACGGCGAGCTGCTGGCGCTTCGGCCCTTCGCCTCGTACAACGGCCTGGTCGCGCGGGTGGCCGAGCGGATCGTGCTGATCAACAGCGGTCTGGACCCGAAGGCGATCTGCCCGGCGGAGGTGGGGCACGCGGAGCAGGGGGCGGAGGCCTACCTGGCGGCCTTCGAGGGCTATGTCTCCGGAACCGGGGACGGGATGGCGGCCTGGATCGCGCACTGCGGGCGGGCGATCGAGCTCGGCGCCCGCGAGTCGACGGCGGTCTGCGAGGCGCTGCAGCGCGGCGCGGCCTGAGTCGTCCGGGCGAGCGTAACCGCCCGTACACAGGGTTGCGGCGACACCGTCTTGCTGTGGTGTCGCCGCTGGCATTCACGCCCAGTTACCAAGCGTCCTCGATGTTGCCCATCAGGTCGGGAACTTTGCCCGTCACCTGGTGCGGCTGGCCCGTAATCGACGGGTCGACGTCGCGTGGGTGCTAAGCGTTCCTGCTTCGGTCCGTGGGCCTTACTGCGTTTTAAAGATGATCCTCTCGGATGTTCTTTGGTCTCGCGGGCCGTGACTCCTTTCTACTCCGCTTGGGGGCGAAGCGGAACCCCTGGCCACTTTTTTTACTTTCCAGCCCAGTTCGGGACGCACCGGACACCTGATATCGCCGCAGGCCGGCCCCGGGATCGCGGAATCCGCGGGGCGGTGGCGGCGGGCCGGGCGGGCCGAATGGGTGGGGTGGGCGGGTCGTGCGGGGCCGGTGTGACGCTGGCCGGCGTAGGGCCCGTGTGGAGGTCAGGCCGTGGCTGCGGCGGCCAGGGCGCTGGCCCGGCGGCGGCTGGCGTACCAGACCAGCCCGGCGGTGGCGGCGGCCGCGCCCACCGCGGCCGCTGCGACCAGCGCCGGCCGCGCCGGCATGGACAGCCCGGGCAGCCGCTGCTTCAGGCGGACCGGCCGGTTGAACACCAGTACGGGCCACTCCCGGGCCACGGCCTCCCGCCGCAGGGCCCGGTCCGGGTTGACCGCGTGGGGATTGCCCACCGCCTCCAGCATGGGGATGTCGGTGACCGAGTCGCTGTAGGCGTAGCAGCGCGAGAGGTCGTACCCCTCGGACTCGGCAAGCTCCCGCACGGCCTCGGCCTTGGTGGGCCCGTACGCGTAGTACTCGACCTCACCCGTGAAGCAGCCGTCCTCGCCGATGACCATGCGCGTGGCGACGACCCGGTCCGCGCCGAGCATCTCCCCGATGGGCTCGACCACTTCCGCCCCGGAGGTGGACACGATCACCACGTCCCGGCCCGCCGTGTGGTGGGCCTCGATGAGGGAGGCCGCCTCGTCGTAGATGAGGGGGTCGATCAGGTCGTGCAGGGTCTCGGCGACGATCTCGCGCACCTGCTGGACGTTCCATCCCTTGCAGAGGGCGGACAGGTACTCCCGCATCCGCTCCATCTGGTCGTGGTCGGCTCCGCCGACCAGGTAGATGAACTGGGTATAGGCGGTGCGCAGCACGGCGCGGCGGTTGATCAGACCGCCCTGGTAGAAGGACTTGCTGAACGTCAGAGTGCTTGACTTCGCAATGACCGTCTTGTCCAGGTCGAAGAAGGCTGCGGTGCGGGGCGACGAGTGCGGCAAGGGCTGGATTTCCACGCCCCGAGCATATGCGCCCACCATTCGGCGTAAGGTGTGGCGCGTGGGTTTGCCTGAGGAGGCTCTCGGGTACACCATGGAAGTCACGGATCGTTCGCGACCGTGCTAACCCGGTCTGGCTCCTCCCCCCCCGAGTCGGACCGTGGGGACGACCCCCGCTCTCCCCCCCGGCGGGGGTCGTCGCATGTCCGGACGCGGTTCGCGTCCCTGCCTTCGGCCCCAAGTGACCATCCCTGCAGCCCTCCTTCTCCGGTGGGCCTGCGTGGCGAAGGCCCTCACCCCTTCAGACTCGTCACGGTGCGTAGTGGTTCCGGTGCGCTATGGAACTCACCTGCCGGGGTGACGGAGTTATTCACAACGCTCCCGTTGTCCACAGTTTTCGAGCAAGATCCACTTCTTTTTCCGGATCGCTGCACGGTGATTCCGGCCGCGAAGTCCGCGGCGCCGGGATTTGCAGTGAGAAGGGGGCGGAGATCGTGGCTGGATCGAAGTCGTGTGAAGCATCGGACCTCGTCACGGCGGGCGCAATCAGGCCAGCGAGCCGTGTGCGGGCCGAGGGCGGCGCGGCCGTCGGCGGCGGCGCGGGGGCCGGGAGCGGTGCGGGCGCCACGGGCGGTCGACCGCTGATCATCACCGAGGATCCGCTGCTGCTCGACGATCTGCTGCGGCTGTGCGCCGCCGCGGGCGCGGAGCCGCATGTGGAGCATGCGGTCCCCGAGCCCGGCGCGGTCGGGAGTGGCGGAGGCGGTGGCGGTGGCGGCGATGGACGGGGCGGATGGGGTGAGGGCGGTGCCGCGGGCGCGGAGCGGGAGCGCGGGGGCATCGGGTGGGAGAGCGCCCCGCTCGTCCTGGTGGGTGACGATGCCGCCCGCCGGGTGCGCGGGGCCCCGCGCCGCGACGGGGTGTTCCTCGTCGGCCGGGACCTCGACGACCCCCTCGTATGGCAGCGGGCGGTGGAGATCGGGGCCGAGGAGGTGCTGCGGCTCCCCGATGCCGAGAGCCGGCTCGTCGACCGGATCGCCGATGTGGTGGAGGGAGCGGGAAGGCCGGCCCTGGCCGTCGGGGTGATCGGCGGCAGCGGCGGGGCCGGGGCCTCCACCCTGGCCTGCGCTCTCGCCCTGCGGGCCGCCCGGGCGGGCGAGCGGACCATCCTCATCGACGGGGATCCGCTCGGCGGCGGCATGGACGTGCTGCTCGGGGGCGAGAGCGCCGAAGGGCTGCGCTGGCCCGACTTCGCCGGCTCGCGGGGCCGGGTCGGCGCCGGGGCGCTGGAGGAATCGCTGCCCGAACTCCATGCGCTGCGGGTGCTCAGCTGGGACCGCGGTGAGCGCGTGGTGGTGCCGCCCGCTGCGATGCGCTCGGTGGTGGCCGCCGCGCGGCGCCGGGGCGGGGTCGTCGTGGTGGACCTGCCGCGGCGGGTGGACGAAGCCGTGGCCGAGGCGCTGGCCCAGCTGGACCTGGTGCTGCTGGTGGTGCCGGGCGAGCTGCGTGCGGTGGCTGCGGCGGGCCGGGTCGCGGCGGGTGTACGGATGGTGGCCCGGGACGTGCGCGTCGTCGTACGGGGGCGCTGCCCGGGCGGGCTCGACGCCGAGGCGGTGGCCGGGCTGCTGGGGGTTCCGCTGGCCGGTGAGGTGCCGGTCGAGGTGGGGCTCCCGGGGCGGGTCGCCGAGGGGGAACCGCCGGGTGCGCAGGGGCGGGGTGCGCTGGCCCGGTTCTGCGACGGCTTCTGGCGGCGGGCGCTCGGTCCCGCCCCGGGGGTGGCGGCATGAGCGCGGTGCTGCTGGACGCGGTGCGCCGGCGGCTGGCCGAGAGCGGGGCGGAACCGACCCCGGCCCGGGTGGCGGCGGCCCTGCGCGCTCAGGGCCGACTGCTGGGCGATGCGGAAGTGCTGGGCGCGGCCGCCGAGTTGCGGTCCGAACTGGTCGGTGCCGGCCCGCTGGAACCGCTCCTCGCCGACCAGGAGGTCACCGATGTGCTGGTGGCCGCCCCGGACCGGGTGTGGGTGGACCGCGGTGGCGGGCTGGAGCTGACCGGCGTGACCTTCGCCGATGCCGGGGCCGTGCGGCGGCTCGCCCAGCGGCTGGCCGCCGTCGCGGGCCGGCGGCTGGATGACGCCCGGCCCTGGGTGGACGCCCGGATGCCGGACGGCACCCGGCTGCATGCCGTGCTGCCGCCCGTCGCCGTCGGCTCGGCCTGCCTCTCGCTCCGGGTGGTGCGGCCGAGGGCGTTCACGCTGGAGGAGCTGGTCGAGGCGGGGACGCTGCCGCCGGGCGGGCAGCGGCTGCTCCGGGAGATGGTCGAGGCCCGGTTGTCCTTCCTCGTCTCCGGAGGGACCGGCACCGGCAAGACCACCCTGCTCAGCGCCCTGCTCGGCCTGGTCGGTCCCGGGGAGCGGATCGTCCTGGCCGAGGACTCGGCCGAGCTGCGGCCGGACCATCCCCACGTGGTGCGGCTGGAGACCCGTCCCGCCAATCAGGAGGGGGCCGGCCTGGTCACCCTTGCGGACCTGGTGCGGCAGGCGCTGCGGATGCGCCCGGACCGGCTCGTCGTGGGTGAGGTCCGGGGCGCGGAGGTGGCGGATCTGCTGGCCGCCCTCAACACCGGCCACGAGGGGGGCTGCGGCACGGTCCATGCGAATGCCGCCGCTCATGTGCCGGCCCGGCTGGAGGCGCTCGGGACGGTGGCCGGGCTCGATCGGGCCGCCCTGCACAGCCAGGTGGCGGCCGCCCTGACCCTGGTGATCCACCTGGTCCGGGACCGGGCCGGGCGGCGCCGGGTGGCGGAGCTCCATGTGCTGGAGCGGGATGCCGCCGGGCTGGTGGTGACCGTACCGGCGCTGCGGTGGGCGGCCCGGGGGTTCGTCCGGGAGCAGGGCTGGGAGCGGCTGCGGCCGCTGCTGGGAGGTGCCCGATGAGCGGCGTGCCGGTGATGCCGGTGTCCCTGTTCGCCGGTGTGCTCTGTGCCGGTACGGCGGCCTGGGTCCTGGCCGGGGGCGACCGGGTGTCGCGGCGGGCCCGGGTGGTGCTGGCCGGGGGTGGTGCCGTGGTGCCGCGCGGGCCGGTGCGCCGGGAGCGGCTGGTGATCGCGGTGCGGGTGCGGGCCGCCCGGTGGCGGGAGTGGGGCTGCCTCGGGGTCGGGCTCGCAGTGGGCCTGCTCGGGCGGTCGTTGATCCCGCTGGTGGTGGGGGCCGCGGCGGTGCCCCTGGTGCGGCGGTGGCTGCGGGTCCGCGGCCGGGAGCAGGAGCGTGCGGCGCGGGCCGCACAGGTGATCGCCTTGTGCGGGGCGGCGGTGGGTGAGCTGCGGGCGGGCGCGCAGCCCGGGCAGGCGCTGACCGCGGCGATACGGCGCACGGTGGCAGGCCCCGGCGGACCGGGGGCGGCGGAAGCGGCGGTGCTGGCCGCGGCGGCGTTCGGCGGGGACGTGCCGGAGGCGCTGCGGACGGCGTCGGCCGAGCCGGGCGCGGAGGGGCTGGCCGGCATGGCCGCCTGCTGGCGGATCTCGGTGGACGGCGGCGCGGGGCTCGCGGCCGGGCTGGACCGGCTGGAAGGGGCCTTGCGGGCCGAGCGGGACCGCCAGGAGTCGCTGCGGGCCCAGTTGGCGGGCGCGAGGTCGACGACGGTGGTGCTCGCCCTGCTGCCGCTGGTCGGGCTGCTGATCGGCACCGGGCTGGGAGCGGATCCGCTGCGGGTGCTGCTGCACAGCCCGGTCGGGTGGGCCTGCCTGGTGGCGGGCGGGGTGCTGGAGGCGCTGGGGCTGCTGTGGTGCCGGCGGATCGTCCGGGCGGGGGAGCGGTGATGGAGGAGATGGTGATCCACAGGCTGGGGACAGTGTTGTGCCTCGCGGTGGCGGGCCTGTGCGCGGCCCGGGCGGTGGCGGCGCGGATCCGGCGCCGGGCGGCCCGGCGCAGGTTCGCCGGGCTGCTGGCCGCCGAACCGGCACGGCGCGGGCCGGCGTTCGGGCCGGGAGTCCGGCGGGTGGTGACGGCATGGGCGGCGCCGCTGGGGTCCCTGGCGGCGGCCTGGGTGCTGGTCGGAGGGCTCCCCGGGGTGCTGGCCGGCGGTGCAGTGGCCTTCGGCGTGTGGCGGTGGCTGCGCCGCGAGCGCCCGCCGGCTGCGGTGGACCCGCGTGAGGCGGAGCGTCAGCTGCCGTTCGCCGCCGATCTGTTGGCGGCCTGTCTGGCGGCGGGAGCGGCGCCCGGGGAGGCCGCCGAGGTGGTGGGCGAGTCGCTGGGCGGGCCGGTGGGCGAGCGGCTGGCGCTGGCCGGGGCGGAGCTGCGGCTCGGCGGCGAACCGGGGGCGGCGTGGGGGAGGTTGGCCGGGATACCGGGGGCGCGGCCGCTCGCCGAATGCCTGGAGCGGGCCGCCCGGACCGGGGCTCCGGCCGCGGAGCCGGTCTCCCGCCTGGCGACCGCCCTGCGGGAGGACCGGTCCCGGCAGGCGGGCGCCCGGGCGCAGCGGGCGGCGGTCCTCGTCACCGCGCCGGTGGGGCTGTGTTTCCTGCCCGCATTCCTGGCGGTGGGAGTGGCTCCCGTGGTGATCGGAATGGCCTCCGGCCTTCTCTCCGGCACCTGAGCGGGCCTTGGAGCACCGCTGAACTCACATCCATGAATCACAACTGAGATCACGTCAAAAAAAAGATCAACGGGAGGTCGTCATGAGGATCATCTGGTTTCGGCTGCGGTCGGCGCTGAGCGGCCGGACGCGCGATGCGGGGATGTCCACTTCGGAATACGCCATGGGCACGATCGCGGCCTGTGCATTCGCTGCCGTTCTGTACAAGGTGGTGACGAGTGAAGTGGTCTCCACGGCCCTTCAGTCGACCATCGGGAAGGCGCTCGATGTGCCGTTCTGAGGGAAATGGGAGGGCCGGGGGCGACCGTGGATATGTGACGGCGGAAGCCGCTCTGGTGATTCCCGCACTGGTGCTGTTCGCGACGCTGCTGGTGTGGGCGCTGATGGCGGCGGCCGCGCAGATCCGGTGTGTGGACGCGGCGCGGGCGGGCGCCCGGGCGGCGGCCCGCTCGGAGACGGCGGAGGGGGCGGTGGCGGCGGCCCGCGCCGCCGCCCCGCCGGGGGCCCGGGTGGGGCTGGAGCGGGAGGGCGACCTGTGGCGGGTGCGGGTGACGGCGCCCGCGCCCGGCCCGGGCGCGCTGCCCGTACGGCTCGGCGCGCAGGCGGTGGCGCTGGCCGAGGACAGCGTGGGGCCGCCGCCATGAGCCGGGACCGGGGCTCGGCCACCGTGTGGGCTGCGTTGGTGGCGACGGTCCTGGGCGCGGTGTTCGGCGGCGTGCTGCTGCTCGGCCAGGCCGTGGTGGCCCGCCACCGTGCGGCGGCGGGGGCCGACCTGGCGGCCCTCGCGGCGGCGGCCACCTGGGCCCACGGCCCGGAGCAGGCCTGTGCCGCGGCCCGGAGAGTGGCCGGAGCCCAGGGCGCGGCCCTGGCGGCCTGCACCCTCCACGGCGAGGTGGCCGCGGTGTCGGCCCGCCCCGCCACCGGCCCCTTCCACCCGACGATCACCGCCCGGGCAGGCCCACCCCTCCGGCCGGCCCCCGCGGCGAAGCACCCGCCGCCCGAGCCGGAGCCGGCCCCGCCGCCCGGGCCGGAGCCACCCGCGGCCCCGGCCCCGGCGCCCCGCACCGAGTGGTCGGGCCGTTAGGCCGGCCCGACGCCCGGATGGCACCGCCGGGGGTGTTGTCACCCGTTCGGAGTAACGGGGTCGGTCCAATCCTCGGGCGGTGGTGGAGCGGCCCGGTCGGGGAGGGCGGGGTGGGGTCACGAGGCGTCTGGTGCGGGTCCCTGGGGCGGGGGTGGGGCCTCGGAGAGGAGGCGGGTGAGGAGGCGGATGGCGCCGCGCTTGTGGAGGGGGTCGTTGCCGTTGCCGCACTTGGGGGACTGGATGCAGGAGGGGCAGCCGGCCTCGCACTCGCAGGAGGCGATGGCATCGCGGGTGGCCGTCAGCCAGGCGTGGGCGGTGTGGAAGGCGCGCTCCGCGAAGCCCGCGCCGCCGGGGTGGCCGTCGTACACGAAGACCGTCGGAAGGAGGGTGTCCGGGTGGAGCGGGATGGAGACCCCGCCGATGTCCCAGCGGTCGCAGGTGGCGAACAGCGGGAGCAGGCCGATGGAGGCGTGCTCGGCGGCGTGCAGGGCGCCGCCGAGGATCTCCGGGTTGATCCGGGCCTCGTCGAGCTGGTCCTCGGTGACCGTCCACCACACGGCCCGGGTGCGCAGGGTGCGGGGCGGCAGGTCCAGCTTGGCCTCGCCGAGCACCTCGCCGGTGATCAGTTTGCGGCGCAGGTAGGAGACGACCTGGTTGGTGACCTCCACGGAGCCGTAGCAGAGCCGGGCGTCGCCCCAGGGGACCTCGGTCTCCGTCTCCAGGATGGCGATGGAGGTGGTGTCGCGGGCGGTGGTGGAGAAGGGCGGGTCGGCCTCCTCGACCAGTGCCACCGAATCCTCCAGGTCCAGCCGCTGCACGAGGTAGGTGCGGCCCTGGTGGAGGTGGACGGCCCCGTCGTGGACGGCGGTGTGGGCCGCGGACTCGTCGACCGTGCCCAGCAGGCGGCCCGTCGAGGCCTCCACGATCTGCACCGGCCGGCCGCCCTCCCCCCGGATGTCCGTCAGGTCCGAGGCGCGCTCCCGGCGGGTCCAGTGCCAGGCCGTCGCCCGGCGCCGCAGCAGCTTCGCCGCCTCCAGCTGGGGGAGGAGGCCTTCGGCCGCCGGGCCGAAGAGGGTGAGGTCGGCCTCGGTCAGCGGGAGCTCGGCCGCGGCCGCGCACAGGTGGGGGGCCAGGACGTACGGGTTGTCCGGGTCCAGGACCGTGGCCTCCACCGGTCGGCGGAACAGGGCGTCGGGATGGTGGACCAGGTAGGTGTCCAGCGGGTCGTCGCGGGCGATCAGCACCGCCAGGGCGCCCTGCCCGGCCCGCCCGGCCCGGCCCGCCTGCTGCCACAGGGAGGCCCGGGTGCCCGGGTAGCCGGTGATCAGCACGGCGTCCAGGCCCGAGACGTCCACACCCAGCTCCAGGGCGGTGGTGGCGGCCAGCCCCAGCAGGTCCCCGGAGTGCAGGGCGCGCTCCAGGGCCCGGCGTTCCTCGGGCAGGTAGCCGCCGCGGTAGGCCGCGACACGCCCGGGCAGGGACCGGTCCACCTCGGCGAGCCGCTCCTGGGTGATCACCGAGATCAGCTCCGCGCCGCGCCGGGAGCGGACGAAGGCGACCGTACGGACGCCCTGGGCGACCAGGTCGGTCAGCAGGTCGGCGGTCTCGGCGGTGGCGGTGCGCCGCACCGGGGCGCCCTTCTCGCCCCGCAGGTCGGTCAGCGGCGGCTCCCACAGGGCGAAGACCACCTCGCCGCGCGGGGAGGCGTCGTCGGCGACCTCGGTGACCGGCACCCCGGTCAGCCGGGAGGCGGCGGCCGCCGGGTCGCTCGCCGTGGCGGAGGCCAGCAGGAACACCGGGTCGGCGCCGTAGCGGGCGCACAGCCGGCGCAGCCGCCGCAGGACCTGGGCCACGTGGGAGCCGAATACGCCCCGGTAGGTGTGGCACTCGTCGATCACCACGTAGCGCAGCGTGCGCAGGAAGGAGGACCAGCGTGCGTGGCCGGGCAGGATCCCCCGGTGCAGCATGTCGGGGTTGGTGAGCACGTAGTTCGCGTACTGGCGCACCCATTCGCGTTCTTCGACCGGCGTGTCGCCGTCGTAGACGGCCGGCCGGACGGCGTTGCCCAGCGGGGCGGCGAGTCCCCGTACGGCCCGCCACTGGTCGGCCGCCAGGGCCTTGGTGGGGGCCAGGTAGAGGGCGGTCGCGCCCCGCCCGTTCGGGGCCTCGGCGCCGTCCGCCAGGGCCGACAGCACGGGGACCAGGTACGCCAGCGATTTGCCCGAGGCGGTGCCGGTGGCGACGACCACCGACGCGCCGTCCAGGGCGTGCTCGGCGGCCGCGGCCTGGTGCTCCCACGGATGGGCGATGCCCGCGGCCTGGACGGCCGCTACGACATCCGTTCGGATGCGGTCGGGCCACACTGCATGACGACCCTCCCGAGGGGGCAAGTGCTCCGTATGAGTGATGCGCGCAGCTCGCGAAGGCCCCCGTGACAGGCGGTCCAGAACCGTGCCGGGAGTGGGTCGGGGGTCCGCAGGGGCCGTGGGCCGACCGGGGCGGTGAGTATTGGCCATTGGAACTGAGTGTGTCACCGGCGTGCGGGACAATGGTCCGAAGGCGTCGTGCGCGCCTGCCGGTAAGTGATTGAATGCCATCGCGGCAGCCAATCCCTCCCTTGCCTCCGGGCCGGGGAGGCCCCTGGGGGGCGCCGCTCGATAGCAAGGTGCTGGAGGATCCGTGGACCTGTCCCTGTCGACTCGCACTGTCGGCGACCGCACGGTCGTGGAGGTCGGTGGCGAGATTGATGTGTATACCGCGCCCAAGCTGCGCGAGCAGTTGGTCGAGTTGGTGAACGACGGCAGCTACCACCTGGTCGTCGACATGGAGCGAGTGGACTTCCTCGACTCCACCGGGCTTGGTGTGCTCGTGGGAGGTCTCAAGCGCGTTCGGGCGCACGAGGGCTCGCTGCGTCTGGTGTGCAACCAGGAGCGCATCCTGAAGATCTTCCGCATCACCGGTCTGACCAAGGTGTTCCCGATCCACACGACGGTGGAAGACGCCGTCGCGGCCACCGACTGACGGCTCCTTGCCCGGGGTGCCGTCCGGCGCCCCGGGGGAGCCGAAGAGGAGCGGGGGCACGGACCGTAGCGGTTCGCGCCCCTGCAAGGCACGCCCGTAGTCCGAGGGGGACGCGCATGGCCATCGTTGAACTGCGCTTCAGCGCCCAGCCCGAACACGTCCGTACGGCCCGCCTGGTCGCGGCCGCCGTGGCGCGGCGGGCCGGGGTGGACGAAGCCGTGCTCGACGAGGTCCGCCTCGCCGTGGGCGAGGCCTGTTCGCGCGCCGTCGGACTGCACCTCAGCAACCGGCTGACCGAGCCTGTCCGGGTCGTCCTGACCGAGGAGGAGAAGGTGTTCTCCATCGAGGTCGGGGACGGGGTCCCCGGCCCGGCCGGCGGGCCGGCCGCCGCCATGCCCGGCCTGGACGCCGCCCTGGACCCGGACGTGGACAGCGAGGACGAGATGGGCCTCGCCGTCATCAGCGGCCTCGTCGACGACGTCGAGGTCACCTCGGGCGAGGCGGGCGGGACGATCCGGATGAGCTGGCCCGTTTCCAGGTCGTCCGAAGCCGCAGCGGATGCCGCAGCCGAATCCGGAGCCCCGTAGCCCAGCCTCCCCGCGACCGTGCGAGAACGGCCGGTGGGACAACACGGGAAACGGATCATCAGATCTTATTCGAGGCCCTGCTGAGCAGGGCCTTTTTCATGCCCTGACGGTATTTTCTAGATCAATGACCACCCGTCAATGCCTTTGCCCCATTACCTCTTTCGAGGGTAATGGAGTGACGGGATCTATTGCTGAGGAGCAAGAGAAGGCCAATTCCGTTTCCCGCGTACTGTTTTGATCCGAGTCCGCTCCCTACAATCCGTCCACATCTTGAGCTCATCACGTCAAGGAGGACGAATGACGGGGCTCTTCACCCCTATCGCGCCGGATCGCACCACTGATCTGGCAGCCGCAGTACTCACCGATGACAATCGGCTCATCGTGATGGTGATCGCGGCCGTGGCACTCGCCGCACTTGTCGTCGCGCAGATCCTGGTCCGCCAGGTCCTCGGCGCCGACGAGGGAACCGACAGCATGAAGAAGATCGCGGCAGCCGTCCAGGAAGGCGCCAACGCCTACCTGGGCCGGCAGTTGCGCACGCTCGGCGTCTTCGCCGTCGTCGTGTTCTTCCTGCTGTTCCTGCTTCCCGCCGACGACTGGACCCAGCGGGCGGGACGTTCCGCCTTCTTCCTCGTGGGCGCCCTCTTCTCGGCGGTCACCGGCTACATCGGCATGCGCCTCGCGGTCCGCGCCAACGTCCGCGTCGCCGCCGCCGCACGCGAGGCCACCCCCGCCGAGGGCGAGCCCGCCAAGGACCTCACCGACGTCGCCCACAAGGCCATGCGGATCGCCTTCCGCACCGGCGGCGTCGTCGGCATGTTCACCGTCGGCCTCGGCCTCCTCGGCGCCTCCTGCGTCGTCCTGGTCTACGCCGCGGACGCCCCCAAGGTCCTGGAGGGCTTCGGCCTCGGCGCCGCCCTGATCGCCATGTTCATGCGTGTCGGGGGCGGCATCTTCACCAAGGCCGCCGACGTCGGCGCCGACCTGGTCGGCAAGGTCGAACAGGGCATTCCGGAGGACGATCCGCGCAATGCCGCGACCATCGCCGACAACGTGGGCGACAACGTCGGCGACTGCGCCGGTATGGCGGCCGACCTCTTCGAGTCCTACGCCGTCACCCTCGTGGCCGCACTGATCCTCGGCAAGGCCGCCTTCGGCGACCTGGGCCTCGCCTTCCCGCTGATCGTCCCCGCCATCGGCGTCATCACCGCCATGATCGGCATCTTCGCGGTCTCCCCCCGCCGCTCGGACCGCAGCGGGATGACCGCCATCAACCGCGGCTTCTTCATCTCCGCCGTGATCTCCCTGGTGCTGGTCGGGATCGCCGTCTTCACCTACCTGCCGTCCAGCTACAAGGACCTCGTCGGCGTCGACAACCCCGCGATCACCAGCCACTCCGGTGACCCGCGCGTCCTCGCCCTCGTCGCCGTCGCGATCGGCATCCTGCTCGCGGCCCTGATCCAGCAGCTGACCGGCTACTTCACCGAGACCAACCGCCGTCCCGTCCGGGACATCGGCAAGTCCTCGCTGACCGGCGCCGCCACCGTCGTCCTCGCCGGCATCTCCGTCGGCCTGGAGTCCGCCGTCTACACGGCGCTGCTCATCGGCCTCGGCGTGTACGGGGCGTTCCTGCTCGGCGGCACCTCGATCATGCTCGCGCTGTTCGCGGTGGCCCTGGCCGGGACCGGCCTGCTCACCACGGTCGGCGTCATCGTCGCCATGGACACCTTCGGGCCCGTCTCCGACAACGCGCAGGGCATCGCCGAGATGTCCGGCGACGTCGAGGGCGCGGGCGCTCAGGTGCTGACCGACCTGGACGCCGTCGGCAACACCACCAAGGCCATCACCAAGGGCATCGCCATCGCCACGGCCGTGCTCGCCGCGGCCGCGCTGTTCGGCTCGTACAACGACGCCATCGCCAACGCGGTGAAGGAGGTCGGTGCCAAGGCCGGGGAGATGAACCTCAGCCTGGACATCGCCCAGCCCAACAACCTGGTCGGCCTGATCCTGGGCGCGGCCGTGGTGTTCCTGTTCTCGGGGCTGGCCATCAACGCGGTGTCGCGGTCCGCGGGCTCGGTGGTCTACGAGGTGCGCCGCCAGTTCCGCGAGCACCCCGGGATCATGGACTACTCCGAGAAGCCCGAGTACGGCCGCGTCGTGGACATCTGCACCAAGGACGCGCTGCGCGAGCTCGCCACGCCCGGCCTGCTCGCCGTCCTCACCCCGATCGCGGTGGGCTTCACCCTCGGCGTCGGCGCGCTCGGCTCCTTCCTCGCGGGCGCCATCGGCACCGGCACCCTGATGGCGGTCTTCCTCGCCAACTCGGGCGGCGCCTGGGACAACGCGAAGAAGCTCGTGGAGGACGGCCACCACGGCGGCAAGGGCAGCGAGGCCCACGCCGCGACCGTCATCGGCGACACCGTCGGCGACCCGTTCAAGGACACCGCCGGTCCCGCGATCAACCCGCTGCTCAAGGTCATGAACCTGGTGGCCCTGCTGATCGCCCCTGCGGTCGTGCAGTTCAGCTACGGCGCCGACACGAGCGCGACCGTACGGGCCGTCGTCGCGGCCATCGCCATCGCCGTCATCATCGGCGCGGTGTACGTCTCCAAGCGCCGCGGCATCGCCGTCGGCGAGGACACCGACGGCGACGCCGCGGCGCCCGCCGAGCGGGTGGCACAGTCGAGCGACCCCGCGGTGGTCTCCTGATCCGAGGGGCCACTCGGACGTACGACCGAACGGCGGACAGGCGGCGCGGACTGACGCGCCGTCTGTCCGCCTTTCTGCGTGCGGTGATGACGGGCGTGTATCTTCCGGG
The DNA here is from genome assembly GCF_040612915.1 of Streptomyces sp. NPDC006326. NCBI lineage: Bacteria > Bacillati > Actinomycetota > Actinomycetes > Kitasatosporales > Streptomycetaceae > Streptomyces > Streptomyces sp. NPDC006326. The sequence continues at coordinate 110,716 of NZ_JBEXRC010000006.1, forward strand.
CCGAGAGCCTTCGAAGGGACCAATCCGGTGAACAAGAAGCTTGCGGCCGCGGTGTCCGGCGGTGCGGTACTGATGCTCGTGCTGTCCGGCTGCGGCGGCGACGACGGGGACGAGAAGGCCAACGGCTGGGCCAAGAAGGTCTGCGACCAGTGGTCGCCCGAGCTGAAGAAGATCGAAACCGCCAACGCCGACATCAAGCGCGTGGCGACCGAGAGCAGCAAGCCCGACGAGGTCAAGACGACCGACTCCGCGGCGTTCCAGCAGATCTCGGACGCCTACAAGTCCATGGCCTCCGCCCTCAGCTCGGCCGGGGAACCGCCGGTCAAGGACGGCAAGGCCACCGCGGAGGCCGCCGCCACGGGCTTCAACACCTCCTCCAAGGGCTACGCCGACCTGAAGACGAAGATGGACGCCCTCGACCCCGCGGACCAGGGCAAGTTCGCCGCGGGCCTGAAGGAGGTCGCGGGCGGGATCGACGAGGCCTCCAAGGGAGCCGTCGAGGCCCGCGCCCGCCTCAAGACCGGCGGCCTGGACAAGGCCCTGAACAGCCAGAAGGGCTGCCAGGTCAGCGCGCCGTCGCCGACGAAGTAGCCGGCGCCCGCCGTCCCCGGGGCGGCGCGGGGCGCCCCGCCGGGGCGGCCGGATGCCGTGCGCGCCGGCCGGCCGCGCAGCAGCCGGGTCGCGCATCCGGGGTCGGCACGCGCCGGCCCGGAGCGCGGCGCACCGATTGCCTGCGGCAGCCGACACAATGGACGGGTGAGTACCAGCAGCCTTCCCCTGCCCGACCGCGCCGCCGAGCTGCGCACCGCCCTGCTCGCCGCCGGCTTCACCGCCGACGGGCTGCTCGACCTGCTCGGCGCCCCCGCCTACGCCGCGCTGGCGCGCAGTGAGACGGTCCCCGCCCTGCGCGCCACCCGCGGGCCCGGCGACGGCCCGCTCGCGAGCCTGGTCCGGCTGTTCCTGCTCCAGCAGCCGGAGCCGTACGTACGCGCCGCGGCCGCCCTGCCCGTGGAGGCCGCGGTGGCCGACGGCTGGCTGCGCCGGGAGGGCGACGAGGTGCACGCCACCGTCGACGTGCGCCCGTACGGAGGCCCCGACGGCGAGGACTGGTTCATCGTCTCCGACCTCGGCTGCGCCGTCGGCGGGGCCGGCGGGATCGGCAGCCGCGAGGAGGGCGTCGTCCTCGGCGTCGGCGGCGCCTCCACCACCCTGGCCGGCATCACCGTCCGCATCCCCGTCGCCAGCGCCCTCGACCTCGGCACCGGATCCGGCATCCAGGCCCTGCACGCCGCCCAGCACGCCACCCGGGTCACCGCCACCGACGTCAACCCGAGGGCCCTCGACTTCACCCGTCTGACCCTGGCGCTGTCGGGTGCCCCGGAGGCCGAGCTGCTCACCGGGTCGCTGTTCGAGCCGGTCGGCGGGGCGACGTACGACCTGATCGTGTCCAATCCGCCGTTCGTGATCTCGCCCGGCGCCCGGCTGACGTACCGGGACGGCGGCATGGGCGGCGACGACCTGTGCCGGACCCTGGTCCAGGAGGCCGGCGCGCACCTGAACCCGGGCGGGTACGCACAGTTCCTCGGCAACTGGCAGCACGTGGAGGGCGAGGACTGGCACGACCGGGTCCGCTCCTGGGTGCCGCGCGGCTGCGATGCGTGGATCGTGCAGCGTGACGTGCAGGACGTCACCCAGTACGCGGAGCTGTGGCTGCGCGACGCGGGAGACCACCGCACCGAGCCCGCCGAGTACGCGCGGCGCTACGAGGACTGGCTGGACGAGTTCGAGGCCCGCAAGACCAAGGCGGTCGGCTTCGGCTGGATCACCCTGCGCCGCAGCGATGCGCAGGAGCCGTCGATCGTGGTCGAGGAATGGCCCCACTCGGTGGAGCAGCCGCTCGGCGACGCGGTCCTGGCGCACTTCGCCCGCCAGGACTACCTGCGCGAGCACGATGACGCGTCCCTGCTGGAGGACCGCTTCGTGCTGGCCGCGGAAGTGGTGCAGGAGCAGGTCGGGGCGCCCGGGGCCGAGGACCCGGAGCACGTGGTGCTCCGGCAGAACCGCGGGATGCGGCGCGCCACCAAGGTGGACACGGTCGGGGCCGGATTCGCCGGAGTGTGCGACGGCTCACTCACCGCGGGCCGGATCCTGGACGCGATCGCGCAGCTGGTGCAGGAGGACCCGGTCGTCCTGCGGGACCGGACGCCCGAGGCGATCCGCGTCCTCGTCGAGCAGGGGTTCCTGGAGCCGGTCGACCGCCGTGACCCCGTGAGGTAACCCGGGGTTCGCCCGGTGTTCCCCGAGGGCCGGCAGTCTCCCCTGCGGGGGGAGCCAGGCGGATCCGGGGGGATCCGCAGGGTCCCGTGAGCGGCCCGGGGCAGGGGGGAAACGGCAGGAAAGGCGGTCGGCGGAGGTTCTCCGCGGCCGTGTTCCTGCTGTTCAGGGCTGCACTGACGGTCCGGACGGGGGCGCGTGCGCTTTCGCCGCGCGCCGATGGTGGTGGGCGTGCGCCCCGTCCCGGCCGTGCCGCGGAGCCGCCCGCCCGCGCTGCGCGCCGGGGCGGGGCCTGCCGGACTCCGGGATCGGTTGTCCCGGCCGGCCACGGTCACCCGGGTCACATCCGGCCGTAGATCATCGTCGGAAACAGGACGTCAGACGGGGTGCGGGAGCGCGGCCAGACGGCCCTCGGCCCACTCGGCCCGGTGACCGGGCGCGCTCCGGCGCGGTATCCGGGCGGCAGAAATGGCACTTGTCGGGTTACCGTTCGAGTGGCCGTTGCGGGCTTGTGCCGTTTGACACGGGGGCGGGTTGTACCGTCACACTCCGCAGCGTCGCCGTACTGCGACCGAGTGCCGACCGGAGAGAAGAGCCAAGTTGTCCCCGACTAGCGAGACCGCAAAGGGCGGCCGCCGACTCGTCATCGTCGAGTCCCCTGCCAAGGCGAAGACGATCAAGGGCTACCTCGGCCCGGGATACGTCGTCGAGGCGAGCGTCGGGCACATTCGCGACCTCCCGAACGGCGCCGCCGAGGTCCCCGACAAGTACACGGGCGAGGTCCGGCGCCTCGGTGTGGACGTCGAGCACGACTTCCAGCCGATCTATGTCGTGAACGCGGACAAGAAGGCGCAGGTCAGGAAGCTCAAGGAGCTGCTGGCCGAGTCCGACGAACTCTTCCTCGCCACCGATGAGGACCGCGAGGGCGAAGCCATCGCGTGGCACCTCCAGGAAGTCCTCAAGCCCAAGGTCCCCGTCCACCGGATGGTCTTCCACGAGATCACCAAGGACGCGATCCGCGACGCCGTCGCCAACCCGCGCGAGCTGAACCAGCGCATGGTCGACGCCCAGGAGACCCGCCGCATCCTCGACCGCCTCTACGGCTACGAGGTCTCGCCGGTCCTGTGGAAGAAGGTCATGCCGCGCCTGTCGGCCGGCCGCGTCCAGTCGGTGGCCACCCGCCTCGTCGTCGAGCGCGAGCGCGAGCGCATCGCCTTCCGCAGCGCCGAGTACTGGGACCTGACCGGCACCTTCTCCACCGGCCGCGCCGGTGACCCCAGCGACCCGTCGTCGCTGGTCGCCCGCCTGAACACGGTCGACGGCAAGCGCATCGCGCAGGGCCGCGACTTCGGTGCGAACGGGCAGCTCAAGAGCGAGGTGCTGCACCTCGACGAGGCGAACGCGCGAGCACTCGCCGCCGCGCTGGAGGGCGCTTCGTTCGCCGTCCGGTCGGTCGAGTCCAAGCCGTACCGCCGCTCCCCGTACGCCCCGTTCCGTACGACCACGCTCCAGCAGGAGGCCTCGCGCAAGCTGGGCTTCGGGGCGAAGGCGACGATGCAGGTCGCGCAGAAGCTGTACGAGAACGGCTTCATCACCTACATGCGCACCGACTCCACCACGCTCTCCGAGACGGCCGTGGCCGCGGCGCGGGCACAGGTCACGCAGCTGTACGGGGCCGACTACCTGCCGGAGAAGCCGCGCGTCTACGCGGGCAAGGTCAAGAACGCGCAGGAGGCGCACGAGGCGATCCGCCCCTCGGGTGATCGTTTCCGCACGCCCGCCGAGACGGGCCTGACCGGCGACCAGTTCCGCCTGTACGAGCTGATCTGGAAGCGGACCGTCGCCTCCCAGATGAAGGACGCGGTCGGCAACTCGGTCACCGTCAAGATCGGCGGCCGGGCGTCGGACGGCCGGGACGCCGAGTTCACCGCCTCCGGCAAGACGATCACCTTCCACGGCTTCATGAAGGCGTACGTCGAGGGCGCGGACGACCCGAACGCCGAGCTCGACGACCGTGAGAAGCGGCTGCCGCAGGTCGCGGAGGGCGACGCGCTCAGCGCCGAGGAGATCACGGCCGACGGCCACTCGACCAAGCCGCCGGCCCGCTACACCGAGGCCTCGCTGGTCAAGGAGCTGGAGGAGCGGGAGATCGGCCGCCCGTCGACGTACGCGTCGATCATCGGCACGATCCTGGACCGCGGGTACGTCTTCAAGAAGGGCACGGCCCTCGTGCCGTCCTTCCTGTCGTTCGCCGTGGTGAACCTGCTGGAGACGCACTTCGGCCGGCTCGTCGACTACGACTTCACCGCGAAGATGGAGGACGACCTCGACCGCATCGCACGCGGCGAGGCCCAGGCCGTGCCGTGGCTGAAGCGGTTCTACTTCGGCTCGGAGGACGCCTCGGCGGTCGTGCCGGCCGACGGCGACCACCTCGGCGGCCTGAAGGAGCTGGTCACGGACCTGGGCGCGATCGACGCCCGCGAGATCTCCTCCTTCCCGGTCGGCGAGGGCATCGTCCTGCGGGTGGGCCGCTACGGCCCGTACGTCGAGCGCGGCGAGAAGGACGCGGAGGGCCACCAGCGGGCGGACGTCCCGGACGACCTGGCGCCGGACGAGCTGACCGTCGAGTACGCGGAAGAGCTGTTCGCGAAGCCGAGCGGGGAATTCGAGCTGGGCAAGGACCCGGTGAGCGGGAACCAGATCGTCGCGAAGGACGGCCGCTACGGGCCGTACGTGACCGAGATCCTCCCGGAGGGCACCCCGAAGACGGGCAAGAACGCGGTGAAGCCGCGGACGGCCTCGCTCTTCAAGTCGATGTCGCTCGACACGGTCACCCTCGACGACGCGCTCAAGCTGATGTCCCTGCCGCGGGTGGTGGGCACGGACGCCGAAGGCGTGGAGATCACCGCCCAGAACGGCCGCTACGGCCCGTACCTGAAGAAGGGCACGGACTCGCGGTCGCTGGAGACCGAGGACCAGCTGTTCTCCATCACCCTGGAGGAGGCCCTCGCGATCTACGCGCAGCCCAAGCAGCGCGGGCGGGCCGCGGCCAAGCCGCCGCTGAAGGAGCTGGGCACGGACCCGGTCAGCGAGCGGCCGGTCGTCGTCAAGGACGGCCGCTTCGGCCCGTACGTGACGGACGGCGAGACGAACGCGACGCTGCGGCGGGACGACGACGTCGAGACGATCACGCCCGAGCGGGGCTACGAGCTGCTGGCCGAGAAGCGGGCGAAGGGCCCGGCGAAGAAGACCGCGAAGAAGGCCCCGGCCAAGAAGGCGACGGCCAAGAAGGCCCCGGCGAAGAAGGCGACGGCGACGAAGACCGCTGCCGCCAAGAAGACGACCGCGGCGAAGACGACGACGGCCAAGAAGACCGCCGCCAAGAAGACCGTGGCGAAGAAGACGGCCGCCGCGGCTGCGACCGCCGAGGCGGAGTCGGACGAGTAGTCCGGTCCGCGGGTCCGCCGGTCGGCCCGACGTGGCCAGGGCCCCCTGCGCACTGCGCAGGGGGCCCTGGCGTTCCCGGGGAGCCGCCCGCCGCCCCGCAGGCCAGAGGTGCGGGCGGGGTCACACCCGGGGTTGTCCACAGGCTTCCGCGGGCGCCAGGCGCAGCGGATAGGCTGGGCGGATGACGCGAGCCGAGCAGCCAACGGTCGTGACCGCCCCCGAGAACCCCACCTACGACGAAGCCCTCGCCGCGGACTCCCGCGAGCGGGCGGTGCGCGCCCTGTTGCGCACCCCCAGGCTGCGCCGTCTGTGGAGCGCCCAGCTGGTGAGCGGCATCGGTGATGCCCTCGCCCTGCTGGTGCTGGTCCTGCTGGCCTTCCAGGCGGCGGTCTCCGAGGAGACCTTCGGCAGCGGCTACCAGGGCTGGGCCCTGACCGTCGCCGCCGTCTTCGGGGTGCGGATCCTGTCCACGCTGCTGTTCGGCGCGGTCCTGCTCGGCCCGCTCGCGGGGCTGACCGCCCCCGGCGGCGCCCTCGACCGCCGCTGGACGATGGTCGCCGCCGACGGCGTCCGGCTCGGCCTCTTCGTCGTGGCCCCGCTGTGGCTCGACTGGATCCCGGCGCACGCACTCACCGCGCTGCTCGCCACCGTCTTCGTGTCCGGCGGCGCCGAGCGGCTGTGGAGCCTGGCCAAGGACAGCGCCGCTCCCGCCCTGCTGCCCGTGCCGCCGCCCGAGGGGGCGACCGTACGCCCGCTGCCCGACCACCTCGACGCCCTGCGCCGGCTGACGCTGCGCACGTCCTTCGCGGCGATGCCCGTGGCCGCCGCCGTGCTGCTCGCCGCGACCCTCGTCGGCAAGGCCCTCGGCCTCGGGGTGGAGTGGTTCGCCGGGAACCAGGCCGCCCTCGGCTCGTACGTGGCCTCCGGCCTGTTCGCGGCGTCCGTCTCGCTGCTGCTGCCGCTGACGCTGCCCGAGACGAAGACCCCGCGCCCGCGGTCCCCGCTGGAGGGCCTGCGTCCCCCCAAGGCCGGGGACCGGCCCGACAAGGGCCGTACGGGGGCCGTTCCGCTGCTCGTGCTGGCCTGTGCCGCGGTGGCAGCGGCCGTGTCCTGCGCCGCGGCCGTGGCCGTCCTGCACGCCTTCGACCTGGGTGGCGGCCCGGCTTCCTTCGCCCTGATCGTCCTGGCCCTGCTGGGCGGCACGGCGCTCGGCATCCGCGCCGCCCAGGCCGGGAAGGTGCTCCCCGGCTTCTCCCGGCGCCGGCTGCTGGCCCTGGCCATAGCGGTGAGCGGGCTCGCGCTGCTGCTGACCGGGCTGGTGCCCGACACGGCGACGGTGGTCTTCCTGTCGCTGCTCGCCGGCCTCGCCGCGGGTGTCGCCGCCAACACCGGGCACACGCTGCTGGACCAGGAGACCGAGGAGTTCCGCCGCGGCCGCGTCACCGAGCACCTGCAGGCCGTCGTCCGGGTGGCCGTGGCCGTCGGAGCCGTCCTCGCGCCCGTCCTGGCCGCCGCGATCGGCCCCCACCGGCTGGCCGCCGGGGGCCTCGTCTTCGCGCACGGCGGCGGCGCCTTCACACTGATGCTGGTCGGCGCCCTGCTGCTGCCCGTCGCCGTGATCGTGCTCACCAAGGCCGACGACCGCAGCGGCGTCCCGCTGCGCCGCGACCTGCGCGAGGCGCTGCGCGGCGGCGAACCGGTGCAGGCGCCCTCCGCCGCAGGCTTCTTCATCGCCCTGGAGGGCGGCGACGGCGCCGGCAAGTCCACGCAGGTCGAGGCGCTGGCCCAGTGGATACGGGGCAAGGGCCACGAGGTGGTGGTGACCCGGGAGCCGGGCGCCACCCCGGTCGGCAAGCGGCTGCGCTCCATCCTGCTCGACGTCTCCTCGGCCGGGCTGTCGAACCGTGCCGAGGCGCTGCTGTACGCCGCCGACCGGGCGGAGCACGTGGACACCGTCGTCCGGCCCGCCCTGGAACGCGGCGCGGTCGTCATCTCCGACCGGTACATCGACTCCTCGGTGGCCTACCAGGGCGCGGGCCGCGACCTGTCGCCGACCGAGATCGCGCGGATCTCCCGCTGGGCCACCGACGGGCTCGTCCCCCACCTGACCGTGCTGCTCGACGTGTCGCCGGAGGCGGCGCGGGAGCGGTTCACGGAGGCCCCGGACCGGCTGGAGTCGGAGCCGGCGGAGTTCCACCAGCGGGTGCGGGCCGGGTTCCTGACGCTCGCCGCCGCCGATCCCGGGCGCTACCTGGTGGTGGACGCCGGCCAGGACCCGGAGTCGGTGACCACCGTCGTACGCCACCGCCTGGACCGGATGCTCCCGCTCTCGGAGGCCGAGCGGGCCGCCCAGGCCGAAGCCCGGCGCCTCGCGGAGGAGGAGGCCCGGCGCAAGGCCGAGGAAGAGGCGGCGCGCAGGGCGGAGGAGGAGCGGCAGCGGGCCGAGGAGGAGGCCCGCCGGGCCCGCGAGGCCGAGGAGGCCCGGATCAAGGCGGAGGCCGAGGCCGCCCGCAAGGCGCAGGAGGAGCGTCAGCGCGCCGAGGAGGAGGCCCGGGCCCGGGCCGAGGCCGAGCGGCTGCGCGCGGAGGCCGAGGAGAAGGCCCGCGCGGCGGAGCAGGAGCGACTGCGCAGGCAGGCGGAGGAAGAGGCCCGGCTGCGGGCCGAGGCCGAGGAGCGGCGGCTGGAGAAGCAGCGGCGCGCCGAAGAGGCCCTGCTGAAGGCCGAGGAGGCCCGCAGGCAGGCGGAGGCCGCGGCGGCCGCGGCGGCGGCCCGGGCGGATGCGGCCGCGGCGGCGGCCCCGGCTGCGCAGCAGGCGTACGAGCCCCCGGCCGCGCACGCCTCCCCGGCTGCGCCCAAGGTCGACATGACCAAGGAGCCGTATCCGGACGACGCGGTGACGGTCGAGACTCCGCTGGTCAAGCGGGTCGTCCAGCCGGATGACGTGACCCAGACGGTCCCGGTGCCGAAGACCGACCCGGCGGCGGAGACCTCGGTGCTCCCGGCCGTCCCGGCCGATGAGACCGCGGTCCTGCCCCCCGTACGCCCGTCCCGCGAGGACGCGCCGGCCGCCCCGACGGCCCGGACGGCGTACGGCGAGGCCGCGTACGGTCAGGCCGTGCGCCCCACGGCCCCGCATTCGCAGGAGAGCCCCGCCGACCGGGTGCCGCCGGGCATCTTCCGCGACCCGGGCAACGAGGCGACCCGCGAGCTGCCCGCCCTCGGCGAGGACGGCCGCCCGCGCCGGGCGCGCCCCGACTGGGCCGAGGAGACCCCGCTGGACGACCTGCCGACGCTGGCGGACGAACTGCTGGGCCCGCACCGGGACGAGGACGAGGACGGCGAGGGCGGTTCCCGCCGCCGCCGCTGACGGGGATCGGCTGACGGGGATTGTCAGTGGCGCGCGCCACACTGGGGCACGCAGCGATACGACGGACGGCCAGAGGAAGACGGCCGGTGGAAGGCGGTGGGCGCGATGCCCGTGTGGGACGACCTGGTGGGGCAGGAGCGGGTGCAGGCGCAGCTGGCCGCCGCCGCCCGTGACGCCGACGCCCTGGTCACCGCCGTCGAGGCCGGGGGCGCGCCGCCCTCCGCGTCCAAGATGACCCACGCCTGGCTGTTCACCGGCCCGCCCGGATCTGGCCGGGCCACCGCCGCCCGGGCCTTCGCCGCGGCCCTGCAGTGCACCAGCCCCGACCGGGCCCTCGGCGGGGAGCCCGGCTGCGGGTTCTGCGACGGCTGCCACACCACCGTGGTCGGCACGCACGCGGACGTGGAGTTCGTCCGGACGGACCTGCTGTCCATCGGTGTGAAGGAGACCCGCGACCTGGTCCGCCGGGCGCAGCTCTCCCCGGCCGTGGGCCGCTGGCAGGTCATCGTCCTGGAGGACGCCGACCGGCTGACCGAGGGCGCGGGCAATGTGCTCCTGAAGGCCGTGGAGGAGCCCGCCCCCCGGACGGTGTGGCTGCTGTGCGCGCCCTCCCTGGAGGACGTGCTGCCCACCATCCGCTCCCGCTGCCGCCACCTGACCCTGCGCACCCCGCCCGTCGCCGCCGTCGCCGACGTACTGGTCCGGCGCGACGGCATCGAGCCCGCCGTCGCCGCGGCCGCCGCCCGCGCCACCCAGGGGCACATCGGCCGGGCCCGCCGGCTCGCGCAGGACGAAGCCGCCCGGACCCGTCGGGCCGCGGTGCTGAAGCTTCCGCTCCGGATCGACGACGTGGGCGGCTGCCTCAAGGCGGCGCAGGAGCTGGTCGACGCCGCCGCCGAGGATGCCAAGCAGGTGGCGGAGGAGGTCGACGCGAAGGAGACCGAGGAGCTGCGGGCGGCGCTGGGGGCCGGAGCCGGCACCGGCGGCCGGATGCCGCGCGGCACGGCGGGGGTCATGAAGGAGCTGGAGGACCGGCAGAAGCGCCGCCGCACCCGCACCCAGCGCGACACCCTCGACCTCGCCCTGACCGACCTCACCGGTTTCTACCGGGACGTGCTGGCCCTCCAGCTGGGCTCGTCCCTGGCCATCGCCAACGAGGAGATACGGCCGGACCTCGACCGGATCGCCCGCGCCGGCGGCCCCGAGCGTACGCTGCGCCGCATCGAGGCGATCATCGCCTGCCGGGAGGCCCTCGACCGCAATGTGGCCCCCCTCCTCGCGGTCGAGGCGATGACGATGGCGCTGCGGGCCGGCTGAGTCCGCGCGCTGCGCGCCGGCTGACCGGGCCGAGCGGGGCTGAGCGGGGCTGAGCGGGGCTGAGCGGGGCTGAGCGGGGCCGGAGGATCCCGGCGACCCCTGTCGTCCCGGTTGACCCTTCACCCGTACGGGCGGTCCCGCCACGGCGGGACGCGCGCTGCGGAGCCCCGCCGCAGCCGCACCGGGTCGGCGGCAGGACGGGCGCGGCCGCCGTGCGCCCCCGCGCGGGGGCCGACCGGGCGGGCTCGGGCGTCCCCGGGCCCGGTCGCCGGTCAGGACGTAGGCTCCTGGAATGGACACCAGGCGCGTGCTGCGCACCACCGGAACCGTGATCGCAGCCGCCGGACTGCTGCTCTCCGGATGCACTTCGGGCGGTTCGGGAGGGCCGTCGGCCGCTGCGTCCTCCTCCGCGGACGCGGCGCGGTCGGCCGAGCCGACCGCCGTCCCGGAAGCCCTGCGTCCGTACTACGAGCAGAAGCTGAGCTGGCGCGACTGCGGTGTCCCCGGCTTCCAGTGCGCGACGATGAAGGCCCCGCTGGACTACGCCCACCCCGAGTCCGGCCAGGACGTCGACATCGCGGTCGCCCGCCGCAAGGCCACCGGCCCCGGGAAGCGGCTCGGCTCGCTCGTGGTCAACCCGGGCGGCCCGGGCGGCTCCGGCATCGGGTACCTCCAGTCGTACGCGGGCATCGCCTACCCGGCGCCCGTCCGCGCCCAGTACGACATGGTCTCCTTCGACCCGCGCGGGGTGGACCGCAGCAGCCCGGTCGAGTGCCTGACGGGCCCGGCGATGGACCAGTACACGCAGGTCGACCAGACCCCGGACGACGCGGCGGAGCGGGCGCGGCTGGTGTCCTCGTTCAAGGACTTCGCAGCCGGCTGCCAGTCCCGCTCCAAGCGCGTCCTGCCGCACGTCTCCACGGTCGACGCCGCCCGCGACATGGACATCCTGCGCGCGGTGCTGGGCGACGAGAAGCTGTCGTACGTGGGGGCCTCGTACGGCACCTTCCTGGGGGCGACGTACGCGGACCTCTTCCCCGGCCGGGTGGGCCGTCTGGTCCTGGACGGCGCCATGGACCCCTCCCGCTCGGCCGTCGAACTGAACCGGGACCAGACGGCGGGCTTCGAGACGGCCTTCCGCTCCTTCGCCAAGGACTGCGTGAAGCAGCCGGACTGCCCGCTCGGCAAGGGCGGCCCGGACGCGGTGGCGACCCGGCTGAAGGAGTTCTTCCGCAAGCTCGACGCCCATCCCGTGCCCAGCGGCGACCCGGAGCGCCCGCTCGGCGAGGCCCTGGCCACGACCGGGGTGATCGCGGCGCTGTACGACGAGACGGCCTGGCCACAGCTGCGCGAGGCCCTGGCCGCGGCGATGGACGGCGACGGCTCCGGGCTCCTCGCGCTCGCCGACAGCTACTACGAGCGCGAGCCGGACGGCCGGTACGCGAACCTCATGTACGCGAATGCCGCCGTCAACTGTCTCGACCAGCCCCCCGCCTTCACCGGCCCGGAGGCGGTCGACGCCGCCCTGCCGTCCTTCGAGAAGGCCTCCCCGGTCTTCGGCGCCGGCCTGGCCTGGGCCTCGCTGAACTGCACGTACTGGCCGGTCAAGGCCACGGGCAGGGCCCACCCGCTGACCGCGAAGGGCGCCCCGCCGATCGTGGTGGTCGGCACGCTGCGCGACCCGGCGACCCCGTACAAGTGGGCGCAGGCCCTGGCGGGCCAGCTCGACTCGGGCGTCCTCCTCACGTACGACGGCGACGGCCACACGGCGTACGGCCGCGGCAGCGACTGCATCGACACGGCGATCAACACCTACCTCCTGGAGGGCACGGCCCCGCAGAACGGCAAGAAGTGCTCCTAGCCCGCCAGGCCGGGCCATCCGGCACCATTGCGCCCGATATGCCCCACCTCCACGGAACCCGGTTCGGGGCATCCCGTTCGAGCCTGTAGACTTGGCGCCGCTGCTGATGAGCACTCCCTCCCAAGGGAATACTTGTCGGACCAGCGGTGCCGCCTTAGCTCAGTTGGCCAGAGCAACGCACTCGTAATGCGTAGGTCTCGGGTTCGAATCCCGAAGGCGGCTCAGATTAACCCCAGGACTCACTCGCCGTGACCTGGGGTTTTTTCATTTCCTTTACCCATGCCGGCATGCGGCGGCCGAGGTCCGGAATCCCGTGCGTGAGCGCTGCGTGAGCGGAGCTGCCGTCAGCCCTTGCGCGCGGCCTTCTTGGCCTTGCCCTTCTTCTTCCCCTTGGCCTTCGTCTTCTCGGCTCGCTTGGCCTTCTCGGCGGCCTTACGGGCCTTGTCCTCCTCGGACTTGCGCTGGAGGGGGACCAGCTTGGCCGTGGCCTCGGAGGCGCTCTTGCCGACGTGGGGGAGCACGCTCTGGTAGATGTCGCGCGTGATCCGGGTGTCGCTGTGCCCGAGGGTGTCGGACACGATCTTGATGTCGATGTCGGCGGCTAGCATGAGGGTGGCCGCTCCGTGCCGGAGGTCGTGCAGCCGGATCGGCGGCAGCCCGGAGGCCGCGACGAGCCGCTCGAAGAGGTCGGTCACCTTGCCCGGGTGCAGCCAGGAGCCGTCCTCTTGTGTGAAGACAAGCCCGGTGTTCACCCAGGCCGAGCCCCACTCTGCGCGGTCGGTTTCCTGCTGTTTGCGGTGCCGCTCCAGGACGCCGACGGTGTCGTCATCGAGCGCGACCACACGGAAGCCACTGTCGGTCTTCGGCTCGGAAGCCTCGACCTCCCAGCCATCCTGGACGAGCTGCCCCGTCACGGTGAGGGAGTGCCGGTCGAGGTTGGTCTCCGACCAGGGCTGCCCGCACGCCTCACCACGCCGCAGGCCGCGGAAGGCGATCAGGTGCCACATCGCGTACAGCCGGTCCGCCGCGACGAAGTCGAGGAAGGCGCCAGTCTGTTCCGGCGTCCATACCATGACCGGAGAGGGCTTCTCCCCGGTCTGCTCCCACTTGGCGACCCGCTCGTCCGTCCACACGAGCGCCTTCGGCTTGCGCACCGGATCGATCTCGACGTGGGCCGCCGGGTTGAACGTGATGATCTGCTGCCCGATCGCGTCGTTCAGGGACGCGCGGAGCGTCGCCTTAACGTGTTGGCGCGTCGATGGACCTGTCACCCGGCGGAAGGCCGGCATCGCGTCGAGCGCCGTCTTCAGCGCCTTCCGGCGAGCACGGTTCTCGGCCCCTTTCCACGGAATGGTCGCCAACTTCTCTACGGCGGCCCGTCGCTGGGCGTTCTGCTCCAGGACCTCGGCGTTGCCGTCGGCGATGGCCGTGAACATCTCGCTCAGGTGGCTGACGCGCAGCCGGTCGAGGCGCCGGTGCCCGATGTGCGGCTTGAGGTGCACGCGGATGTCGGTCTCGTACCGGCTGATGCCCGACTTCCGGATCCGCTTGCCCGCGAGCCACCGGTCCAGCCACTCCGCGACGGTCAGGCTGCCGACGAGGTCCTAGCCGGCCTTGAGTCGCCTTCGGGTCTCCTCCACGTCGGGCAGGGGCAGCTTCTCGCTGCTGACCTCGGCCAGCATTTCGGCGAGCAGCTGGATGCCTTCGGGGTCGTCGGCCTTGGCGAGCCCGAGCAGGGCGCGTACGTGGTCGAGGTCGGCTTGGGCCGCCTTGGCGTTGGTGTACCCGCCACGGACGAACGACCGCCGGCTGCCGTCCTCGCGAGGCGGCAGCTCCTGGCGTATGGAGTAGGTGCAGTGGTTCCTGCTGTTGCGCTTGGGGCAGGAAGTGCCGAGTTGTTTGCCGGTCTTGGGGTCGCGGCAGGAGCAACGGCGGTAGGTGGAGCCCTTCAATCGCTGTCTCTTTCGTAGCCTTCCGCGGGGTCGACGTCGGCGAGTTTGTCCGGCAGGTCGGGGAGGGGCTCGCCGTCTGCGTAGATCGAACTGCGTACTTGGCAGAGCTCGTCCTTTGCCCGCGCGGCGCGTTCGGCGAAGTCGGCTTGGGTGCGCAGGGCTTTCGCCCGCGCGGTGTCATCGATCGCTCTCTCGGCCGCCCACCGCTGCCGCTCTTCGCCCTGGACGGCGAAGAGGGCCCTCTCCAGTGCTGTGGCGTGGGCGATGGAGCATGCGGTGGTCGGCCTGGTAGTTCTCGTTCAGGCCTGCGAACCAGCGCATCGCCTTCGCGGTGTCGACCGGGTACGTGAGCGGGAGCTGCTGGACCTCCTCCACGTAGCCGACGGGGTAGATCAGGCGGAGCGGGTGGGTGTACAGGGCCTCGGCCAGCACCATGACCTCGACGAGCGGCAGGACGGCGCGGCGGTCGGACTCCATGTTGGCGATGACGTTGCGCGGGATCGGGAAGCCGATCTGTTCGCAGCGCTCAGCCAGATCTTGGGCGCTCCATCTACCTTCTCCTGGCAGAGATCCTGGAAACGGTCCATCGCAGCACGCTGCCCGACTTTGCCCGGCACCGCGTTTTCGGTCCGCTCGGTATGCACGCCACCCACTTCAAGACGGACCCTCGCCAGGTAATCCCCGGAGCCGCATTCGCCTACCAGGCCACCCACCACGGCTGGCGGCACACAGAAGTGCCGGTCACCCTGCCCGGCCCCGGGACCCTGTGGACCACCGTCGGCGACCTCGACCGCTGGCTCACCCACCTCCACCAGCACTGGCAGCACCCCCACCAACTCCCCTGGCAGGAAGCTGTCGGCTACGGGCCCAGCGACCACCAGCCCTACCTCTACGGCCCGGGGCTCTACGCCGACGCTCGCCCCGGCCGCCATGCCGTCTTCCATTACGGTCACGAACAAGGCTTCTCCGCGGCTGCCCACGTGGAGGCGCCGGGGCTACGCGTGATCGCCCTGTCCAACAACGCCGGGCTCTCGGCCGACCGCGTCACCGCCGCCATCCTCCGGAACCTCCACCAGCAGCCGACGCTGGCCACGAAGGAGGCCCTCGTCCGTGCAGCAGCCCGGGAGCAAACCCCAAGCACTGCCGTACAAGATCAGCCCACACCCGACGACCTCGGCCAGCACACAGAGCTCGGCACCTTCACCTGCGACCAGGCCCCCGGCAACCTTCGCCTCACCCGCAGAGCCGACACTCTCCACCTGTGGCGCCGAGGGACATGCGACCGGCTCACCCCCACGGGTTCGGGCATCTACGCAGGCAACGGCTACACCCTCACCGTGCCCGGCGGCACGGGCCAGGTTGACCGCTTCACCCTCGATCTCGACCGCGCCCCCGGACTCACGTACATCCGCCAGTAGCCACCGCCGGAAGGTGCCATCTGGACTGCCTACCCACAACCGGTAGAGACGCGAACCGAACTGGAGACTCCTGATGCTCAACCACCTGGTGATTCCAGGGATCGCGGCGTACGCCCATGAAGGTCTGCCCACGCCCGCCCAAACCGATGACTCGAACACGTGGGTCGACGGTGTCTGCTGGCTGTACTGCGGCCAACGTCGGACACGGTCTCATGGATAGGGCCGGCGGGCGTCGCTGGCATGCAGGCCCCCATGTTCGCCTGCAGCCCGTGCATCTCCGAACTCAACGAGCGGGTATGGCAGTCCATCCGTCTCCGAGACGAATCTCACCGGAGCAACACCCATACACGAAGCGAGGTGGACGAGTATCCCAGCCCCCGCAGAGGCCGCCACCGAGCCCGCACCAGTCCCCAGCGCACACAGACCAAACACCCGCCCGAATAGCGATGGCGGAGGATGATGGTCGAGCGATAGCCGACCGGGGGAGTGCCGTGAACCTGCTGCCGACCGCCACCAGCACGGATGTCCAGGAGCAGCAGCCGCACGTCGCCGTGCTCCCGGTCGGCTCTTTCGAGCAGCACGGCCGGTACCTCCCGCTGATCACCGACACGGCGATCGCCTGCATCATCAGCCAGGAGGTCGCCGACGCCTATCCGGTCCATCTGCTCCCGCCCATCACCATGTCGTGCAGTCACGAGCACGCCGCCTTCCCCGGCACGGTCAGCATCAGCGCGAAGACCCTCTACGCCGTGATCGACGACATCCGCGCGTCCCTCGCCCATTCCGGCATCCACAAGCTGGTGATCGTCAACGGCCACGGCGGAAACTACGTCCTGTCCAATATCGTCCAGGAAGCCAACGTCGACGGGCCTGCGGTCTCCCTCTTCCCGCTCGGAGCAGACTGGGACCGAGCCCGCGACCACGCCGACCTCGTCTCCGACCGTCACGCCGACATGCACGCCGGCGAGATCGAGACGTCCATCCTTCTTCACGCGGCGCCCGAGCTGGTGCGGGACGGGTTCGCCGATGCCGACCACGACGGCGGCAACCGTCCTTTCCTACTGGTCCAGGGCATGAGCGCGTACACCGAAACCGGTGTGATCGGCTTCCCCTCCCACGCGACCGCGGCCAAGGGCAAGGCCGTACTGGCCAGCCTGGCCCACAGCTTCGCGGGCCACCTGGAGATCCTCGGCCCCAGTGACTGAAGCCAGCCAACACCTGTAATCGAAGGGTCCCGCTTTGACTCCTGCGCCACAGAGCTTCCCAGTCGGCTCGATCGTCCTGCACCTGGGGAACCGCCCAATGTCACTGGTCACGCGGCCGACGGCAACGTCGAGATACGAATGCTCAGCACTGGAAGCGAGCTGTCCGTCCCTCCGGACAGGCTGACCTCCCTGACGCCGCCTGCTGCCGCGCGGCCACCACTCTCGCGGGCTGGCCTGTTCGCCGGCGCCGGACTCATAGCCGTCATCGCGTTGGCATTCCTTCTCGACTCCGGCGGCAACGACCCGGACGAGGCCGCTTCGGCGAATCCACACGTGTCGGCGGTACCTCCAGCACTGAGCAGCCCCTCGGCCGTCTCACCAACGACTGCGGCGACACCACAGGCCGATGACACACCCACCCCACGCGTGGCCCCCAGCTACGGTGCCGGAGTCCCCGCATGGGTGAAGGGCGTCCAGGACGTTGAGGCGGCCTACATCCTGCCCGGCAACCCTGATGAAGAAGACCCAGCCGACCGCAGGGACTCGGTCGTGATCAAGTACACCAGCGGCGACGTCGGCCAGCGCTGCATGGCCATGCGGGCACTGGCCGGGACCGAGCACGGTGTCATCGCCTACCCCCCGACCGGGATGGCGGTGGACTCGAACGACTGCCTTAGCGTGAAGCTCGGCGCACCCTTAGTAACCACGCTTCCGTAGCCTCAGCTCTGATCTCATTCGGCCCCGTCCGGGACCGTCCGGCCGAGGCCACGCACCAGCGTCGGCCCGCCGATGCCGCCCGCCGGCTGGGTACCGTCGCGGACAGTTTAGAGTCCGATCCGTGAGCGAGAACGAGCACGAAGCGAAGATGGCCCACCCCCGCATGGCAGCTGGCGCTCTCTTTTTCGACGAAGAAGATCGAGTCCTCCTCGTCGAGCCGTCCTACAAGGACTACCGCGACATCCCCGGGGGCTACATGGAGGAGGGGGAGTCGCCCGGCAGGCATGTGTGCGTGAGGTCCAGGAGGAACTTGGCATCGCACCGCACATCGGCCGCCTCCTCGTCGTCGACTGGGCACCGAACCCAGGAGAGGGAGACAAGGTTCTCTACCTCTTCGATGGCGGTCGCCTGAGCGCGGAAGACCGCCGCCAGCTCGTCCTGCAAGCGGACGAGCTCCGCGGCTACGACTTCCACGAGGCCGACCAGGTGCCGGCCCTCACCATCCCCCGCCTCGCGCGCCGAATCGGCGCTGGGATTGACGCACGCGCGAAGGGCCTGACCTCCTACCTCGAACACGGGAAGGCGCCGGAGACCGGGGCGGCCTACTTCGCCTGAGCCGTCAGCGCTGCCTCCACCCGTTCGGGCGTCGCCGAATTTTCCACGATGTCCGACGGATGAGCCGCCCCACCAGACTGACAGCCCCCTTAGCAGCTGCTGATCTCACAACCCGCTCTCTGACGCCCTTAGCTCCTCTGCTGGGCGTCGACGTGATGCCGCAGTGCACGAGCGGATCCACCGGCAAAGCCCCTCAGTGTCCTGGCTGTCAGCGGCTGAAATTCGCACTACCCCAGGTCAATCAGCCCACACCTCGATTAGCATCGCGTCGTGGGCAGGCGCATGCCAGGTGCATAGACTGCCAACGTGGAGGGGGCAATCTCCTGGTTTCGCGGTGTCTTTCCTGTCAACCTCAAGGCAGCCGCCCAGTGGGAGAGCCCGTAACGGGGAAGCGGGCGGGAACCATCCATGACGTACGACATCGCGGCTCCCGAACCCGCGGGCATGGTGGCTTCGCTCAGCTCACTGGGTTACTCACTACCGGCTGCAATCGCAGACCTCGTGGACAACAGCATCTCGGTGAACGCCCGCAACATAGACGTCGAGTTCACCTGGGCAGGACAGGAGTCGTGGATTGCCGTCGTCGACGACGGTTGGGGCATGTCCGTCGACGAACTAGTCACTGCGATGACCGTGGCGGCTCGCGGTCCGGCGACACCACGTTCCTCCACTGACCTCGGTCGCTTCGGTGTCGGACTGAAGTCTGCTTCGTTCTCCCAGGCACGCCAGCTCACCGTATCCACCGCCACCGCTGGGGAGTGGCACACCCGCACGTGGGACCTCGACATTGTGGAGCGGTTCGGCGAATGGCGACTACTCCACGGGGCCGACGACGCCACCACAGGCGTGCTCGACAAAGTCCGTGGTACCACCGATCACGGCACCGTCGTGCTCTGGCGACGGCTCAACGGGTACTGCGGCGAGGACGTCAGCGAGGACGACGAGCACACCCAGAAGCAGTTCTACGCAGAGGCTGCCCGCACTGAGTCGCACCTCGGGATGGTCTTCGCCCGCTTCCTCACCGGAAGCCGACGTCGAAACCTTCGAGTCTCCGGGACAGTGGTGGAACCCTGGGATCCGTTCATGAGCAACCACCCCTCAGTGCAACGGCTCCCCACCGAGGAACTGCTGATCGGTAACCGTCCCGTGCGGGTCGAAGCGTTCATCCTCCCCAGCGCCCAACGGCTCACCCCGGAGGAATACGCCAGAGCCGCGGGACCACAAGGCTGGCTCGACCAGCAGGGGTTCTACGTCTACCGTCGAAACCGCCTCATCCTGGCAGGTGACTGGCTGGGGCAACGTGGGATGCGCCGCGAGGAAAAGTACAATCTGGCTCGCATCGCCATCGATATCCCAGCTGAGACGGACGCTGAATGGGGCGTCGACGTGAGGAAGTCGAGCGTCGTCCCGCCTGTCGGACTCCGCCCGCACCTGAACCGCATCGCGCGGCAGGCACGGACAAGAGCCGCGGACGTGCTGCGGCACCGAGGCCAGGTTGCTGCTCGTACGCACGGTGATCCTCTGTCATACGCCTGGACCGTACGTCGACCTGACGGCAAGATCACCTGCAGGATCAACCGTAGTCACCCACTCGTTCAGGCGGCGATGAGACCAGGCGGCAACAGCGCAGTCGACGTACGTGCGTTGATCAGCCTCCTTGAGGAGACGGTGCCGGTTGCTGCCCTCCGAGTGATGCACGAGACGGACACCAGCGACGACCCCGAGCCGTTCGGCGGGCCTGGGCCGGCCGACGAGGCCGCCTCCGAGGTCGCGCAGCGCATCTACGAGTCTTTGGTGTCCGGGGGACGCTCGCCGGCCGCCGCTCGAGACAGGTTGCGGACGATGCCACCTTTCGATCAACTACACGGATTCTGGAGCAAGTAGACCCACTGTCAGTTGTCGTCGCTACGCTCCTCGAAACCGCCCTAGTCCAGCTGGAGGCCCCAAATGACAGTCGTGCCCGACGATCCCATGGCCAAGGCCAAGCGCCTGGTTCTCGGATTTCTGCCACAGGACCGTCAGCCGAAGGCGGACGAGGTGCAGAACGCGGTCAACGCCATCTTCGGGATGCTGGCTGCACAGGGTGAATCCCTGGACCGGGAGCAGCTGGCCAAGGAGATCGAGGCCATGACCGCTGTGTTCCAGGAAAGGTCCTCGGGCCTAGCGGACTCGAAGGGGCACGAGCCGTGGCTGCCGGAGGCGAAGAACGACCGCGACTGGGACTTCTGGGAACGCTACCGGCGCTACCTAGAGGACGTGGTGAACCTTCCACCGTGGGTCGTGAGGCGGCTGGACCAGAGCTCCGACGACGTGCTGAGCCAGCTGGAGGACCCTCGCCGCCCCGGTCGATGGAGCCGTAAGGGTCTCGTGATCGGCCAAGTGCAGTCGGGCAAGACCGGCCAGTACATCGGGCTTGCCGCCAAGGCCGTGGACGCCGGCTACCGGCTTGTCGTGGTGCTCGCCGGCATCCACGACGACCTCCGCAGTCAGACGCAGCTGCGGATCGACGAGGGACTCCTGGGTTTCGACACCCAGCACTACAGGCGGTCCAACGAGGTTGGCAAGTCCCGACTCATCGGTGCGGGCCGGATGCCCCTCGCAAAGAAGCTCGACATCGCCTCGCCGACGAACAGCACCGCGAAGGGGGACTTCAGCAAGAAGACGGCTTCCCACACCAACTTCCCTCTCGGTAGCTTCCCCGTGGTGCTCGTCGTCAAGAAGCACTGGAAACTTCTCGAGTACGTGCGCAACTGGGTGATCGACGTCCACGGGACCGAGGACGAGAGCGGCAGGAAGATCGTGAAGGATCTCCCCCTGCTCGTCATCGATGACGAGGCTGACAACGCCTCGATCGACACGACCAAGGACGACGACGCGGACCCGACAAAGACCAACGCGGCGATCCGTGATCTCATCAACGTCTTCGACCAGTCCGCGTATGTCGGGTACACGGCCACACCATTCGCCAACATCTACATAAACCCGGATGCGAGCAACGAGAAGGTCGGCGAGGACCTCTTCCCGGCGAGCTTCATCCGCAGCCTTCCGTCGCCCTCGAACTATCTGGGGCCGGAGCGGGTTTTCGGTCTTCAGGTCGATGACGATGACGAGGAGGACACCCCGCCGCTGCCGCTTGTGCGTCATGTGAAGGACGCCGAGAGTTGGCTGCCCGCGAAGCACAGGTCGGGTCACGTTCCACGCACCGAGCTGCCTGAGTCCCTGCGCGAGGCGATCTCCTCGTTCGTGCTTGCATGTGCGGCTCGTCGGGCCAGGGGGCAGTCGAAGGTGCACAACTCGATGTTGGTACACGTCACCCGCTTCACATCGGTGCAGGGTGTCGTGCGGGACCAGGTCGACGACCACCTCCGTCTCCTCGTTGACACGCTCCGGGACCGGTATGGCAAGGGACCTGCGCTTCGCAAGGAGCTCCAAGAGCTCTGGGAACGGGACTTCGTACCCACCACGGGACAGTTCCCGACCGACGAGGCTGAGCGCCTCACGTGGGATCAGGTTTCCGCGGAACTCCTGGACTCCATCCGGAAGATCCAGGTCAAGGCGGTAAACGGCACCTCCAAGGACGCACTCGACTACTACGAGAACCGCAGGAGCGGTCTCTCGGTGATCGCTGTCGGAGGGCAGAAGCTCTCGCGTGGTCTCACTCTGGAAGGGCTGACGGTCAGCTACTACCTCCGGTGGTCGAAGTCATACGACGCCCTTCTCCAGATGGGGCGGTGGTTCGGGTACCGACCGAAGCACGAGGACCTCTGCCGTCTGTACACAACCCCCGAGCTTCAGGGTGCCTACGAGGAGGTCACAGCCGCCACCGACGAACTGCGACGGGAGGTTGAGGAAATGGCCACACTTGGCCTCGAGCCGACGGCATTCGGGCTGAAGGTGCGATCCTCGTCGCTGGGACTGACGGTGACCACACCCAACAAGATGCGCAAGGGCACGAAGATCCTCCTCAGCTACTCCGGCGAAGGGCCGGAGACCGTGATCTTCAAACTCGCTGACCGGACCGTCGCTCACAACTTCAAGATCCTTGAGGACTTCGTCCGACGACTCGACAGCACCACCAAGGCCAAGTCCACGGCTAAGGGCGACAACCTGCAGTGGGATGGTGTCTCCCCCGAGTTGATCTCCGACTTCCTCTCCGACTACGAGACCGACCCCATGGCGCAGCGTGTCCGGCCGAGGCTCATCGCGAAGTACGTCGAACAGTGTGCAAAGGTGGGCGAGCTGGCCAACTGGACGGTTGTTCTGGTCAACAGCACGACGTCGAAGTCGCCCGAGGTGATCGCCGGACACACTGTCGGCTGCGTGACCCGCGCACCGCTCAAGGACGACTTCGAGGGCGAGGGCAGGTACACGATCCGTCGCGTCATCAGCCCGCAGGACGAGCTGCTCGGCCTCGACTCGGTCCAGGAGGAAAGGGCACGCGAAGCCGCACGGAAGGCTGCGGAGAAGGCAGAGAAGGCGGAGCCCCCTCAGAATCCGTCGGGCAAGTACATCCGACGGCAGCGCCGCCCCGACCAGGGCTTGCTGCTGCTCTACCCCATCAAGCCGGTCACCTCCGCC
The DNA here is from genome assembly GCF_040612915.1 of Streptomyces sp. NPDC006326. Taxonomy (NCBI): domain Bacteria; kingdom Bacillati; phylum Actinomycetota; class Actinomycetes; order Kitasatosporales; family Streptomycetaceae; genus Streptomyces; species Streptomyces sp. NPDC006326. The sequence continues at coordinate 133,467 of NZ_JBEXRC010000006.1, forward strand.
GGCGTCGCGTCGACGACGCCTCTCGTGGGTTTCCAAGTGAGCTTCCCCCACTCGAAGCATCAGTCCAAGACCGAATACGTCGCCAATTCCGTCTGGCTCCAAGAGGACATCTACTCCATCGTCGAGGAGGACGAGGCGTGACCGTCACTGAGGACGCGTGGTACGAGCTGGAGAGCCCCCAGGAATCCCCGGGACGGTCGAGTCTCCGTCTGCACCCGGAGTCACCACTCGACATCTTCCTCTCCGTCTCCCATCCCAGTCGGCAGCGCATGCTTGTGCTGAGGACTGACGCTCGCGCGGCGGACCCGGTCGTACGGTCGGTGGGCCGTCTCCCGCGAGCCGCCGGGATCGAGATGAACCTCAGCGCCGTGTCCCGCCTTGAGTACGAGCTCCAAGTGATCCTTACCGCGAGCGAACTCCGTGAGGTCTTCAACCCCCTTGTGGCTGACGTCGCCGAGACTGCCAGAGCTGCTTCGGCGGCCCCCGAGGCGCTGGCAGCCGCCGTGGAGAGGTTCGGAAGGTGGCAGGACCTTCTGCGTACCGTCAGTCGGGACGGGCTCAGTGCCGAGGCACGACGCGGTCTTCACGGCGAGCTCTTGGTACTGGACAGTGTGCTGTTGGCCTCGCTGTCCCAGCTCGATGCCGTTGAGGCGTGGACCGGCCCCACGGGGAGCAACCAGGACTTCCAGCTGCCCAAGGTGGCGATCGAGACAAAGGCCAGCATCGCGAAGCGCCCCCGTAGCATCCGCATCGCGAGCGAACGACAGCTGGACGACACCGGCACCCCCGCCCTGCTCCTCGCCTTCGCACAGCTCGACGAGCGACGAGGCGGATCAGGAGAGAGCCTGAACCGGAGGGTGGACGAGATACGGCAGCAGCTCACGAGCTCTGCCGCCCGTGCTCGGTTCGATGGTCTCCTCATCCAGGCCGGCTACCTCCCCGCGCACCGCGACCTGTACGAGGAGCCCCGATACACCCTTCGAGACCTGTGTTTCTGGCATGTACGGGGAGATTTTCCCAGGCTGGTCGAGTCGCGCCTTCCCGAAGGTGTCGGCGACTGCGCCTACCACGTGAGCACCTCAGGCTTGGAGGTCTACCGGGCTACAGCCACCGAGGTGGCAGCACTCGTCGGAGGGTCCCATGGCTGAACTCGACCTGATCGAGTTCTCACGCAGTCTTGTCGCGGACGTGCAGGCGACCGCCGACGCTGAGGCGACCACCACTCCGGAGGCGTTCACCCGCCGGGTCTTCGAGGACCTGGAGCAGGGCGGCGTCGTGTCCAACACCTTCACCGCGTACCACAAGGCCCACGGCCATGAGGTGCACGGTTACGGCATCGGCGAGTCGGGGGAGTCCCTGGACCTGTTTGTAACAGACTTCCAGCTTGCACCGCTGGAGAGCAAGCTCACCAAGGCACAGACAGAGACCGCGTTCCGGCGACTGCTGACCTTCGTGCAAAGGTGTCGCGACGGGCTGCAGCAGCACATCGACGAGTCATTCGACGTGTACGACATGTGCGCTGCCGTCGAGAAGGCCCTCACCGACGTGCGGCGAATCAGGCTGTTTCTGCTCAGTAATCGTGTCGGCACCTCGACCGAGGTCCCGGCCGCGCACTTTGACGGCCTCCCGGTGACTCATGAGGTGTGGGATCTCGCGCGACTGCATCGTCACGCTACGTCGGGAACGCTCGGCGAACCCATCGCGGTGGCATTCGACCCGCCCTTGGCCTGTGTGTCCGCTCCCAGCTCGGAGGAGGGCCACTCAGTGGTCTTGGCGGTCGTTCCCGGGCAGATGCTCGCTGAGCTGTACTCCGAGTACGGGACCAGGCTTCTCGAGCTCAACGTCCGTTCCTTCCTCCAAGCCCGTGGGGCGGTCAACCGGGGTATCCGGGACACACTGTTGCACGCGCCAGGTCGGTTCCTCGCCTACAACAACGGGATCACGGCGACGGCGTCGCAGGTCGACTTCGTGACGGGCCCGAACGGTGAGCCGACCCACGTCTCCGGCGTGCACGGACTCCAGATCGTGAACGGTGGCCAGACAACAGCTTCGCTCCACTACGCACAGAGCCGTGACAAGGCCGACCTGTCCCAGGTCCGGGTCCAGATGAAGCTGACAGAGGTGTCTCCCGACCGGCTCGCGGAGATCGTCCCGAGGATCTCGGAGTACTCCAACACACAGAACCGTGTGACGAGGGTCGACTTCAGCTCCAACCACGACTACCACGTGGAGTTCCAGCGCATCACCCGATCTCTTTGGGCCCCTGCGACGGATGGCAGCGGGCAGGAAACCCACTGGTTCTACGAACGGGCACGGGGCCAGTACACGGACGAGCTGGCGAAGGCCCGAACGCCGGCCAGACGGCGTCAGTTCCAGAAGCTGAACCCGCCGAAGAAGAAGTTCAAGAAGGAGGACCTCGCCAAGTTCGTCCACTCATGGCATCAGATGCCGTACCTGGTCAGTCGAGCGGCGCAGAAGAACTTTGTCGAGTTCATGCTCCGCCTCGAGGAGGCGCCACCCCGCGTCGACGTCCAGTACTGCCAACGGGTGATCGCGATGGCCATCCTGTTCAAGTCCGTGGATCACATTGCCGCCATCCACGGAGCGGGCAGTCACAAGAGTCTGATCACCACCTACACCGTGGCCCGCCTGTCCCGGGCAACGGACCGCCGGATCGACCTCGACCGGATCTGGCGGGAGCAGGGTGTCTCCGCAGCGCTGGAGGCCGCGATCCACGACCTGTGTCCGCGCGTCATACGAGCGGTGACCAACCCTCTGGAGGGGACCCACGTAGGCGAGTGGGCCAAGAAGGTGACGTGCTGGGACGCGGTGTCGAGAGTCCGCTGGGACGCGCCTGCTGCCCTGGAGGCGGAGCTGCTGGACCATCCCCTGGACGAAGCCGCGCTCGCGGGCGGCACGGGTGCTGACGAGGGAGCTGGCGAGGAGGTGGCTCTTGTCCCCGCGGAGGAGTGGTACGCGATCGAGCGGTGGGCCAAGGAGACCCGCAACCTCGAACCCTGGCAGCGTCAGCTGGCCCAGTTTGTCGGGCGTCGACTCGAACTGGAGCAGGAGGTTCCTGAGACGCAGGCAGTTCAGGCTCTACACGTTCGTAGCGAGGCGCTGCGGCTGGGGTTCAACCCCGGCCCATAGCCAGGGGTGCGAGTTGGCAGGGGACCCACCAGCTCGTCAGAGCATCCCCTTCTCGATCAGGTCGCGAATCGCGTCCTCGGCCCGACAAAGGGCGATCCCTCCATCCCATTGCTGAACGTGACATGTTCGCCACCCGGTTCCATGTAGGCCTCCGCGAGCAGGCCCAAGGCAGCTCGACGCGGCTCTGGTCATCGCCGTGGAGTTCGACTGGTCCCGGGAGCGTGAGGAGAGTGTGGCACTCTCCCTCTCGGAAGGGTGTCGACAGGCTGGGGCTGTGATCATGGCCAGAGGAGGCAGGACTCCGGATCGGCAGTGGGTCACCACTGCCGAAGGGGAACATCTTCGCGGTCGACGAGTACGGGACACGAAGCCCGAGGTCGCTCTCAGGAAGGCAGTGCACCGGCTGGGACTCAGGTTCCGTCTTCAGCGGAGGGTGGCGCCGAGGTGCACGGCCGATTTCGTGCCTCCCAGACATCACGTTGCGGTCTTCGTCGATGGCTGCTTCTGGCACGGGTGTCCCGACCACAGTCCCAAGGAGTTCAGAGGACCTAACGCTGCCCTCTGGCAGGAGAAGATCGAGATCAACAGGGAGCGGGACAGACGCAACACAGCGCAGGCCACGGCCGCCGGGTGGACCGCGGTTCGGATCTGGGAGTGCGAGATCCGTCGCGACGTTCAGGGAGCCGCACGGCGGGTCGCGGAGACTGCGGACTCGAACAGTGCGTGGCGACCTCGCTGATCGGCTACTCCTGAGTAATGGCCAGAGTCAGCAAGTCGTCGGAGAGCTTGTCCCGGCTGGCACAGTGAGCGACTAGCGGGCATTCGGAGCACACGGGCTGCTCCTCCCTGCAGAGGTCCGTACCGATGAGCCGAATCGCTCCCATACGCAGAGGTGCGTCCTCGCCCGCGCCCACGAGCTTGACCAGGTTGACGCGGCCCTCGCTGAGGCGGTTCGCATGATCTGTTTCGATACCGTTCACCCGAGCCGCGACCCGCAACGTGCTCTGGCCGACCAGCATGAGGTCCTCTCCGATCATCAGTCGGTAGAGGGCCGCCTCGGCCGGCTTCATGGCTAGCTTGGCGGGCACGTCGAACCGCTTTTTCCACTGCCAGTCATAGGGCTTGTCCACCAGTGGGGCCAAGCGGTTCACACGGGACCGGACGGGCGCCGTAGGCGCTGCGTCAACCAGTTTCTTGAACAGTGCCGCGGTAAGTGTCTTCGACCGTCTGACAGGGGCCATAAATTCCGCCATCGCCGCTGGCTTGATCTTCGCACCGGAGACTATGGCCACGACTGCGGCGTGAAGCGGTACCGGATCCTCGCTGGGAAGCTGGTACCAGTCCCCGCCGAGCAGCCGTTGCTTCGCCCAATCCGTGAGACCACTCCTGACCTCCCGCCAATGGGGCCGGAGGCCGGCAGCCTCGGCAGCGGCGTCGCCATCCGGCCTCAACGCCTCCGCGGCGGCCTCTCCCAGCAGGGGGGGTACCGCGTTCCCGATCTGCCGGAAGGCGTCACTCCGGGTGCCAGCGAAGCGGAAGTGGTCCGGAAACGTCTGTACGCGTGCGGCCTCCCGCACGGTGAGAGTCCGCAGCTGCTCCGGGTGGATGTACCAGTAGCCGTCCTTGGCGATGTGGGCAGTGATCGTACGGCTGAGTTCTGCCCAGGCCAGCTTCTTGTACTTGTCCGTGTACTTGTCCGCGCTGTACCGCTGGAATTCCTTCTCGTCGTCGGCCAGCTTCTCCTGGAGATCCGAGTACTTGGTGTTGGACTCCATGACCTCGAAGATCCGGTAGTCGTCCGTCCGAACCCTTCGTGTCATGTGGTCCCAGATCAGCCCGCGGTCTGCCTTTTCGCGCATCTTCTGGGCGAACGGGGACAAATTGCGAGGCTTCTGATACTTCAGCTTCCGCTCTCCGACCCGTTCCGTGGGAACGACCTCCAGCGCAGGCAGGTCGCCGATGGCATCGCGGAGGGTGGTGCGCTCCGGGTCGGGCTGCCGCCAGGTGAAGTCGTCGACGTCTTTCCTGGCCAGGAGGATGAGGCGCTTCCGGTGCTGCGGTACGCCGTAGTGCCACGCGTCAACGAGCCGTACCTGCGTCGCGTAGCCGAGCTCCTCCAGCTCCTCCTCGATCGTCCGGATGACGAAGAAGTCATCGTGGAGCCCCATGTCGGGGACGTTCTCCATGAGGACTGCTCGCGGATTGATCCGCTTGACCATGTCCAGGTAGGCGCTCCACAGCTCCTTGCGGCGGTCTTCTGGGTCGCGGCCATGATGCTTGACGAGGTCACGGATCTTGTTTCGCCCGGCCCTGCTGAACGGCTGGCAGGGAGGGCCTCCCGCCACAAGGTCGATCTTGGCGGGCTTGAGGATCTCCTCAAGCCTGTCCCGCTCGGCGGGGTCGCCCAGGTCTATCTTCAGACTCAGGCCTGGGAAGTTGGCCCTGTGAGTCTCCAGCGCGCGCTCGTCGAAGTCCACGGCCGCCGCAGTGGTCCATCCCGCCAGCTCGATACCAGCGCTTAGGCCGCCGGCGCCGGAGAACAGGTCTACGGCCAGCCGCTTCCCCTTACCGAAGCCTTCCAGCCAGTCCTGGAACCCCTCCGGGGTGCAACTGTTCCTGTTCGGATTCAGCTTGAGGTAGTCACTGCGTTCAAGAGGTACGCCATAGTGCCCCTTTTTCACAGCACAACCCTTCGTACGCATGACATGAACGAGCACCAGGAGATCACAGACGCGCTGGTGGAAGCAAGGATTCCGCCGAGGTGAGCAGCGGGAAAACCTGCTGATCATCTGCCGTGGTTCCCCAGGCATCGCGGCCGTCTGGGGCCCTCTCGGCCCCAGATCCGAGCCGGCGCTCTGGTGGACTCTGAGACGACCAATCCTAGACGACCGATAGCTCGTGATCCCCATCGGTTCAATGGGAGGCTCTCAGGGGGGTGGCACCAAACAGACCCGGCTTCGGCTGCCCGTCCGACATGATGGCCGCATGATCCCCGAGTTCGATGTAGAGATCGGTTACGACTACGACCTGGCCGATCTTCGCGCTGACCTAACGGCCGAGAAGGTAGCCGCTGGCTTCGTCGAGCACCACGACTACGAATGCCTCGGCTTGCCCGGCTGGGAAGAAGTCGCGGAGTGCCTCAGCAGGGAGGCCGAGATCCTGGAGGAGGGGGCTCGTTCAAGCGCTCCAGGCGGCATCGAGGAGATCGTCGCCGCAGTTCAGGAAGCGGATGACGTGGGGTTCGCCGAGTTCATGTCCGACTTCCGCTGGAACGACGTCGGCGTGGCCGGAGTGAGTCTCGCGCTGAGCGCAGCCCGGACCGCCACCTTCTACTCGTGCTCCAGCGGCCTCGGCAAGCACCATGCCAGGTATCCGATGGTGGGCGTCGTCCCTGACGTAGAGCGCGCAAAGCTAATCGTGGCACTTGCGAGGTCCACAGGCTGTGGAGTTGGCCAGCAGGGGGGTCGCTGGTACCTGTACGCCAGGTCAGTGACCGCTCTCCATGCACTGGGCCAGTCGATCCTGGAACGTCGAGAAGCCTTTGACGCTCTGCCGACACCCGCATGGGCCGAAGGGCTCGAAGAGGAGCTTGAGCGCATCAGCCACTACTGAGAGTTGAACGCTCTGGCGCCCACTCGACGGCCAACCGTTTCCCTTCGAACGTGGCCCGGCGAAGAGTCGCCGATCCGCTAGCCATCCCAGACGGAGACTCCTGATACGAGGGGGACATGAATCAACTCGAACTGCGCGGCGTAGAACATCAGCTTCGCGAGGCACTGCAAGACACCGCCCTGAGCTGGGTGCTCGACGACGTCGACGCGGCGATCGCCGCAGGAGTACCTGAGGAGAAGATCCTCCGTCGCCGCCCGCAGCGCCGCGGTGATGACTCCCACACCGCGAGCCCAGCCGCGGCAGCGGCACGATACGAAGTCGTGGATCGCAGCGCGCTTGGCTTCGTCGAGTACGAGGCATCGCGCAAGCGAGGGACGCTGGTCATCGCCACGCGAGCGATGACCGATGAAGAGCGTGTCCAGCTCCTTCTGGATGCGGTAAGGCGGGTGCTCGTTGAGCTGCCCGAGATGGAAGTGGAGGTGCTGAAGACGCTCCGGACCGAGTCCGAGGGCGACGCTGGCAGCCGAAGCACCGCTGGGGCGGTCGCGTTCGAGCCGGACGAAAGCGCCCGATCACGCCGTAGTCGAACGGAGTTCCAGGCAGATCGAATGCCTGTGGAGCGACGTGCGCATGTCAGTCAACTCCTGGCCGACGCAACGAGGGATGTGCGTAGTTGAACACGGTCGATCACCTGGTCAGTGAGATCAAGAGCCTTCTGGCTACCGGGGCGGTGTCGTACGACTCCGCCTCTAAGCCGTCCGATGTCTACGAAGGCTTCATCTTCTCCCTGATCGTCGCCACTGCGAGTCGGCATGGCGCCACTGTCACCTACGAAGACGTGTACGGGGCGAAGGCCAGTGACCTTGTCTTCCGCACGGGGCCTGGTCATCTGTACAGCAACAGCCAGCCCTTCACTCACGCCGTGATCGAGTTCGACGGTGCTCCCGCCCTTGAAGTGCACCTCGGTGTGTATGTGACCGGTGCGTCGGGTGTTCTGCACGAGTGTGACGTGCTGGTGCTGCCGGCCGAGGAAGCTGCCCTGAGCCGGGCACAGGGCATCGCGCCACGAGGAAGTCAGTGCGTGCTCATCGTCGAGTGCAAGTACTACGTCTCCAACCTCGGCATCGGTCTCGCGCGGAACTTCGAGGGACTGCGCGCCGATATCCGCACCCAGAACGAGCTCTTCGTCTCCAACACCAGGTCATCGAGCATCGTGCGGTACCTCGATGCCCGGAAGAGAGGCTTCGAACCGGATGTCGTGCCCAACTCACCACAGGCAGGCTATCTCCAGGCGGAGATCAGGAAGACCTTCAAGAGCTACCTGAGCAAGCACGCACCCTCAACGGTGATCTGATACTCGGCAGCACCAAGGATTCCGTGTGAGCGGATACGGCGGCCGTTAGCTCAGGTACCGGCGGGAGCCGGCTGCGGGGCGGTCTGCCCGCTGAGGCCTTGAGGCTCCCCCAGGCCATCTGGGGCCACCCATCGACCAGGGGGATCGCTGTCGTCGTGTGCCGCGACGGGGGATGGACGATCGACTCGTAGTAAGGATGACGCGGTCCGTGACCTGTTGGAGAAGGGCCCACTGTAGGCCGACGGCTGAGTCAGTCATGCGCCAATGCGTGAGCGCTGCGTGAGCGGACTGGGTGGGCCAGTGTGGATTGGGTGGCACGTGGGTTGCCAGGCGTAGGTCTCTGACCTGGGGAAACGGGATTCTGCGGCATCGTTCGGCATCAGTTGGGATGATCTTGTGGGCCTCGTAATGCGTAGGTCTCGGGTTCGAATCCCGAAGGCGGCTCCATCGAAGCCCCGGCTCGGATCTTTCCGAGTCGGGGCTTCTTGGTTCATCCGATCGTGGCGCTCGGCCCGGGGCGGGTGTGGGGGCTGTCGGTCTCGGTTCTGGTCTCGGTCGTGGTCTGGATCTTGGTCGGCTCGGCCTCCGGCGGGGTCGGAGGGGGCGGTGGCCTTCGCGAGCCGGTGTGGCCGTGCCCGGGGTCATGCGGCGCACCGGGGTCCGGGCGCGGCCGGCCAGGGCCCCGGCGGTGCGTGCGGTCGGTCTTGTGTGGCGTGCCCTCATGGCCGTTCCCCGGGGGTCTCCGGACAAGCTGTTCTCGTTCAACTCGGCGCAGGGTCCGTGCAGGTGACGCCCTGTTTGACCCCGCCGGGGGGCCGGTCCCGGGCTGCGGAAGGATGGGGGTCCGTCCCGACAGGCGGACGGTCCCCGCCCCGCTGCGCGGCGGGTGCCGGACCGACGTACCAGGCGTCACCAGGAGGCATCACCCCGTGGAAAAGACCACCCCCCGTCCCGCGTTCCGCACCCGACGCGAACAACTCCGCAACGGCGGCCGGGGATCCCTGATCGGGACGGCCTTCGGTGTGATGTGGTTCGCGCTCGGGCAGTCCGCCGTCGGGGGGTCGGCGCGGCCGGCCGTGCTGGTGGTGGGGCTGGTCCCGCTCGCCGCGAGCATCGGCGGTGTCATCCACCTCTTCCGTGCGGCCTCGCGCACTCCCGCCGGGCAGCAGGGTGCTCCGGTGGCGCCGGGCGGTGACGGTCCGCGGTTCATGACCGTGGTGATCATCGAGGCCATCGTCCTCGGGGTCGGCAACAACTACGTGCGCACCGGCCTGGACCGTCCCGAACTCATGCTGTCCTGGTCGGCGTTGGTGGTGGGGGCGCACTTCTTCCCGTTGGCCCGCACCCTGCGTGCCCCGATGCTGCGGGTGGTGGGCGGCCTGATGATCGCCACCGTTCCCGTCGCGGCCCTGGCCTCGCTGGTGCCGGGGGCCACGGACGCCGTGTGGCAAGCCGTCCCGGGCCTCGGCTGCGCGGCCGTGCTGTGGGCGGGAGCCGCGTACACGGCCGTACGCGCGGGCCGTACGGCGCAGGACGCGGCGTAGCGACCACCGCCCCCCCGACCGGGCGGTGACGCTGCGCGACCGGGCGGGGCACCCGTCCCGGCTCGCCCGCCGGACGGAGCCGGGCTAGCTTGGGAAGGCTGGACCCAAGTGGCGTGTGGCAGGAGGTCGGCATGACGACACGCTTGCGCAGAGCTGCGGTGGGGGTGGCCGCGGCGGGTTTGCTGGTAGCGCCCCTCGGGGCGGGGACGGGGTACGCCTTGGATGAGCCGACGCCGCCCGGGGCCTCGGCCCCGGCCACGGCCACGGCGAAACCCTCGGCCCCGGACTCCGCTCACGACTCCGAGTTCCCACAGCTCACGCCCGAGGTGGCACGGAAACTGGACGACGCCGTCCGGAAGGTGATGACCGATGCCAAGGTGCCCGGGGTGATGGTGTCCCTGTCGGCGCCCGGCAAGGGCGAGTACGTGCGGACCTTCGGCGTCGCCGACAAGTCCACCGGGGCGCCCATGGCCACCGACATGTACGTGCGGATCGGCAGCGAGACCAAGACCTTCACCGTGACCGCCATGCTGGAGCTGGTGGACGACGGGAAGCTCGGGCTGGACGACCCGATCGGCAAGTACGTACAAGGCGTCCCCAACGGGGACCGGATCACCCTGCGTCAGCTGGCCGAGATGCGGAGCGGGCTGTTCAGCTACTCCGAGGACGAGGGCTTCTACAAGGCCCTCACGACCGATCCCCGGCGGCCGTTCACCCCGCAGGAGCTGCTCGCGTACGCCTTCAAGCACCCGGTCATGTTCGAGCCGGGCGCCAAGTTCTTCTACTGCAACACGAACCTGATCCTGCTGGGACTGGTCGTGGAGAAGGTGAGCGGCCAGAAGCTGGCCGACTTCATCCACGAGGAAGTGGTGAAGCCCGCCGGGCTGACGCACACCCTCTTCCCGGCCGGCGCGGAATTCCCAGAACCGCACCCGCAGGGCTACACCAACCAGACCGCGTCCGGGAAGATCGAGACCTCGACGGACTGGAACCCCTCCTGGGGCTGGGCTGCCGGAGCGATGATCTCCGACCTCGGTGACCTGCGAAAGTGGGCCAAAGTCCTGGCCACCGGCGAGCTGCTCAAGCCCGCCACCCAGGCCGAGCGGCTGAAGGTCCTGCCGGCGGCCGACACGCCCGACACCGGTTACGGCCTCGGCATCTTCAAGGACAACGGGTGGATCGGCCACAACGGCTCCCTGCCGGGCTACGAGTCGCTGACCATCTACCTGCCCGAATCCCAGGCCACGCTGGTGGTGCTGCTCAACACCGACATCCTCTCCGAGGGTTCGGAGCCCAGCACGCTGTTCGGCGAGGCCATCACCAGGACCGTCACCCCCGACCACGTCTTCAGCCTCCCCGCCCAGCCCGTCACCAAGCACTGAGGACCCACCACCGCCCGAGCCGGGCCGCCGCCGCCGTGAAGAGCGTGCGGCGGCCCGCGCACAATGGAGGCCGCACGGGGCGGAGGAGGAGACGTACATGGAGAACACACGGAGCACGGAGAGCGCGGAGAGCGCCGAGAGCCGGGCGGCCGACGGTGTCGTGGTGCGCACCGCGACGAAGGACGACGTCGACACAGCGGCGGCGCTGTTCCGCGGATACCTGGACTTCTACGAGGTGACCGTCCGGGACCCCGATCTGCCCCGCGCCTTCCTGGCGGAGCGGATCGCCCGCGACGAGTCGCTGGTACTGCTGGCCGACCTGCCCGGGGGCGAAGCCGGCACCGTCGGATTCGCCCAGGTCTACCGCACCTTCGCCTCGTTGGCCCTGCGGCCCGTGTGGGTCCTCAGCGACCTGTACGTCGCCCCGCCCGGCCGCCGCAGCGGCGCCGGCCGGGCGCTGCTGCGCGAGGTGCTGCGCCGCGCGAAGGAGGCGGGGGTGGCCGGCGTACAGCTGGAGACCGCGTACGACAACCACGTCGCGCAGGGGCTCTACGAGGCGGAGGGCTTCGAGCGCGAGGAGTTCCACATCTATTTCCACGGACTCCGGGGGCTCCAGGGGCTCTGACGGGACCGGGCACCGCGGCGGTGAAACATTTCTGCACCGCCATCGCGTCAAGGGGGTGAGAAGGACGCGAGGGGGAGGGTGCATGCGGCAGGGGCGCAGGGACGGGTTCCGTGAGTTCGCCGAAGGCAGGTCGGGGCCGCTGTACCGGTCGGCCTGCCTGCTGGCGAGCGGGGACACCCACCTCGCGGAGGACCTGGTGCAGGAGACCCTGGGCCGGATGTACCTGCTGTGGGGCAGGGTCGCCCGGATCGACAATCCGGCCGCCTACGCGCAGACGGTCCTCGTACGGAGCTTCCTCACGCACCGGCGCCGCCGCTCGGCCCGCGAGCGCCCGGTCGGCGAGTTCCCCGAGCCCGCAGCGGCGGCGGCCCGCGGCTCGGATCCCGAACTGCGCCTCACGCTTCTGGACGCGCTGGGGCGGCTGGCCCCCAAGGACCGGGCGGTGCTGGTGCTGCGGTTCTGGGAGGACCGCAGCATCGAGGAGACCGCCGACGCGATGAACGCCAGCCCGGCGGCCGTACGGACCCGCACCACGCGGGCCCTGTCCCGGATGCGGGAGCAACTGGGCGGCTCACTGGCCGAGTTCAGCTCCCGCTGATGCCCCCGGCCCGCCCGCGCGTGGCCTCTCTCCCTTGACTGCTCGCCCTTACCTACTCGGTGGAAGGTCTGGTTCCCCATGCCCTTTGAAGATGACCTCGGCGAAGCCCTGCACCGCGCCGGGGACGGTTTCACCCCCGACCGGCGGGCGCTCGTGGACGCCGGTGAGCAGCGCGGACGCCGGCTGGTGGCCCGCCGCCGGGCCGCGGTGATCGGCGGATCGGTGGTGGCCCTGGCCGTGATCGGCGCGGGCGGGGCCTACACCGGCGGCCTGCTCGACGGCGCGGGCGGCTCCGGCTCGGCCAGGGTGGCCGCAGCGCCCCCGCTCCCCACCGCCCCGCCGGAAGGCGAGCCCGTCGGCACCGGGGCGGTCTCCGCCGAGCAGCTGATCGGCGTACTCGCTCAACTGCTGCCGGGCGGCAGCCTCTCGGAGGCAGAGGCCCGCGGCACCGGCGAGCCCGTGCCCCCGATGGTGTCCGCGGTCTACGACGACGGCCGGGGCAAGGCGGCCGTCGGCGTCGGCCTCTCCCGCGTGGACACGAACGACAAGAGCACCGGGAAGGCGGTGAACTGCCCCGAAAAGAACGTCGCCGACTTCGACGACTGCACCGTCCGGATGCTCGCCGACGGCTCGCAGTTCATGGTCCTCCAGGGCTACGAGTACCCCGACCGCCGCGCGCCCACCAAGCTGTGGCGGGGCACGCTGGTCACCCCGCAGGGCTACAAGGTCGACGTGCAGGAGTGGAACGCGCCGGCCGAGAAGGGCAAGCCCGTCTCCCGCACCGACCCGCCGCTCGGGCCGGAGCAGTTGCAGGCGCTGGCGACGTCCCCGCTGTGGCGCCCGGCCCTGGCCGACCTGCGGGCGCCCCAACCGGTGCCCCGTCAGAGCCTCGTACCGTCCGCGGTGGCGGACGCCGGCGCGGTCCTGCAGTCCCTGCTGCCGGGCGACGGGATCACGGTCGTGAGCAAGGGCGGTCAGCAGGACTACGGGTACGTCGTGCTCGACGACGGCAAGGGCGCGTCCCTCGTCGAGGCCAATGTCCAGCTGGACATGGGCCGTGCGCTCGCCGGCCGTTTCAACGGGCCCGGCGTCACCGTCCTGCCCGACGGCACCAAGGTCGTCGTGGAGAAGAAGTCCGGCGAGAAGGGCGGCAAGGGCGTGGTGTGGTGGATGGTGGACGTACTGCGCCCGGACGGCCGGCGGGTGGCGGTCTCCGCCTTCAACACCGGCAACCAGAGCAAGCCGGCGACCCGGGACGAGCCCGTCCTGACGACGGAGCAGCTCCAGAAGATCGCGCTCGACCCGAAGTGGCAGGGCTGAGCGGCTACTTGGCATCCGCGTAACACTCGACGACCGCGGTCGTGAACGGGAACCGGACCGGGGTGTCGCCGAAGGCGATCCGGCCGGCCCGGTCACCGGCGGCCCGGATCGCCTCCGCGACGGCCCCGGCCTCCTCGGCCGGGCAGTGCACGATCACCTCGTCGTGCTGGAAGAAGACCAGCTCGGCCCGCAGCCCGGCGGCGGCGATGGCCTGGCGCAGGGCCGCGAGCAGCAGCAGCGCCCAGTCGGCGGCGCTGCCCTGGACGACGAAGTTGCGGGTGAACCGGCCGCGGGCCCGGGTGTTGGTGGAGGCGTAGCTCGGCGTCCAGGCGTCCTCGCGGTCCTGGGGGATGCCCGCCTCACCGTCCTCGGCGGCGCCGGCCGGCGGCGGGCAGGTGCGGCCCAGCCAGGTCCGGACGAGGCGGCCCTCCTCGCCCGCCTTGGCCGCGTCGTCCACGTACGCCACGGCGCGGGGGAAGCGGCGCCGCAGCGCGGCCAGGTTCTTCAGGCCGTCCCCGGAGGTCTGGCCGTACACCGCGCCGAGGACGGCGATCTTGGCCATGTCCCGGTCGCCGGAGAAGCCCTGGCGGGAGATGGCGGTGTAGAGGTCCTCGGGGCGCCCGGCCACCTCCATGAAGGCCGGGTCCCGGGAGATCGCGGCCAGGACGCGCGGCTCCATCTGGTCGGCGTCGGCGACGACGAGCCGCCAGCCGGGGTCGGCGATGACGGCCCGGCGGATCACCTTGGGGATCTGGAGGGCGCCGCCGCCGTTGGTCACCCAGCGGCCGGTGAGGGTGCCGGCGGGGACGAACTCGGGGCGGAAGCGGCCGTCGCGGACCCAGTCCTGGAGCCAGCCCCAGCCGTGGGCGGTGTAGATCCGGTACAGCTTCTTGTACGTGAGGAGGGGCTCCACGGCGGGGTGGTCCAGCTCCCGGATCTCCCACCGGCGGGTGGACTTCAGCCGGATCCCGGCCTCGGCGAAGGCCTTGACGACGTCGGCGGGCAGCTCGGGGCGTACGCGCCGGCCGAAGGCGGCGGAGATCTCGTCGGCCAGCTCGGCGAGCCGGCGGGGCTCGCCGCCGCCGGCGTAGCGCTCGCCGAGGAGCTCGGTGAGCAGGGCGCGGTGGACGTCGGCCCGCCAGGGCAGGCCGGCGCGGTTCATCTCGGCGGCGACGAGGAACGCGGCGGACTCGGCGGCGACGAGCAGGCGCATGCGGTCGGGGTGGGCGGTGGCGGCGAGGCGCCGGGCCTGGTCCTCGTGGACGGCGATGAGCGCGCCCAGGGGCAGGGGCGCGGCGGGCCGGGCCTCGAAGAGGGAGCTCTGCGCGGTGGGCGCGGTGGGCGCGGTGGCGCGCTGCGGGGGGTCGGGGGGCACGGGCGCGCCGGTGAGCCGGGCCCAGGCGGCCGCTGCGGAGCGGGGCTCGTCGGAGCGGCCCTCGTGGGCGAGGAGGAGGAGCTCGGTGTTCTCGATGTCGTGGCACCGCTCGACGCGGAGCCCTGCGGTGAGCAGGCGCGGGTACACGGCGGCGGTGGACCGCCAGACCCACCGGGTCCCCGCGGGCGCGGCCCGCACCGCTTCGGCGGGATCCCGCACGCCGAGGGCGGGACCGCCGGTGAGGGGGGCGGCCTGCCAGTGGCCGTCGCCGTCCTCGGTGAGGGCCCAGCGGGGGGTGGGGTCGCTCATGCATGCGAGTCTCCCACCCCCCTCGGACAACCCGGCCTGGCCGCGCCCGGGTCCGGCCCGGGCCCCGCGCCTCAATCGCCGGCGAGGCTGGATCTGGCGGGCCCGGACCGGGCGTGTCCGCGGCTTTGCCGGGTCGTGTGCGGGTGCGGCGCCGTTGCCGGGGGCCGGCCCCCCGCGCCTCAAACGCCGGCGAGGCTGAATTTGCCGGGCCCGGACCCGCAGGATTTGTGGCTCTGCCGGAGCGTTGCGCGGGTGCGGCGCCGCTGCCGGGGGCCAGCCCCCGGACCCCCGCGCCTCAAACGCCGGCGAGGCTGGATTAGCCGGGCCCCTGCGCCTCAATCGCCGGCGGGCCTGGATTAGCCAGGCCCCCGCGCCGTAAACGCCGGCGGGGCTGATGTTGGCGGGCCCGTGCCTCCACGTGAGGGAGATCTGCGGGCGGGGTGGGGACACTGCGGTGGTGAGTCGAGGATGAGCGGTCACCGCCGAGTCCGTTCGCGATCCCGCCAGGATCCGCGAGCCGAGACGAACTTCCGGAGTGGCCCCGCCCCGCCACGGGCCGGTCCCGTTCAGCGGCACTCCCGGGCCCGTGGTCCCGCCGTCGCTGTCACCGCGCCTCCCGCCCCGCCCCGCCACGGGCCGGTCCCGTTCAGCGACACCCCCGGGCCCGTGGTCCGGCCGTCGCCGCCCCCGCCCCCGCCTCCGCAGCGAATGCGTCTCGGCAGCGCCGCCCCGCCTCCCCCCCGCCCCGGACAGAGGCTCCGCCGGGCGTGTCAAGCTGAGGGGGTGAGAGAGATCGTCGGGCGGGCCTGTGAGGTCGCCCTTTACGTGGCGGACGACAGCGGCCTGGACAGCGGGGCCTCCTTGCTCGTCGCCGAGCCCGGCCGGTGGGGGGACGTCGGGCGGGAGCTGCTCGTGCGCGGGGAGGCGTACGTACGGCAGGCCTGGGAGCGGGGCTGGCAGCCCGCCGACGTGCTCCGGCTCGTCCGCCGCGACCTCGACGACCGGCACGTGCGGATCACCCGCGACCTCGTCGCCGCCGAGGCCCGCCGCTACGCCCGCCTCCCCGAGCGCTGGACCGACGCCGAGGTCTGGTGGGGCGAGGACGCCCAGTACGGGGACCGCCTCGCGCAGCGGGAGAGGGCCGACCGGTTCAGCCTGGCCACGGCCCTGCTGGAGGTGTTCCGGCTGCTGATACGGCTGCCCTCCATCGAGCCGGTGGCCCCCGCCCCAGGGGACCCGGCCGCCGGCACCCTCCCCGAGCACGCCCACATCGAGCCCCGCATGCTCGCCCGGATCCGCGCCCTGCTCGCCAAGGCCGAGGCCACCACCTTCCCCGAGGAGGCGGAGGCCCTCAGCGCCAAGGCCCAGGAGCTGATGGCCCGGCACACCGTCGACGAGGCCCTGCTCGCGGCCCGCGGCGAGCGCCCGGCCCAGGTGCCCGGAGCCTGCCGGATCGGGGTCGAGCCGCCGTACGAGGAGGCCAAGGCGGTGCTGCTCGACGCCGTGGCCGGCGCCAACCGCTGCCGGGCCGTGTGGAACGGCGGCTTCGGCTTCTCGACGGTGGTCGGCTTCGAGAGCGACCTGGAGGCCGTCGAACTGCTCTACACCTCCCTCCTCGTGCAGGGCACGGCCGCCATGACCCGGGCCGAGGCGGCCCAGCGCTCCGGCGGGCGCAAGCGGACCAAGACGTTCCGGCAGTCCTTCCTGCTCGCCTACGCCAGCCGCCTCGGCCAGCGCCTCGCCGAGACCGCCGAACACACGGCGACCGAGGCCCCCGACCACCTGCCGGCCCTGGTTGCCCGCGACGTGGCCGTGACCGCCCGGGCGGACGAGATGTTCCCCCGGACCACCACCACCCGCCTGCGCGGCGCTTCCGACCACGCGGGCTGGACCGACGGCACCGCCGCCGCCGACCGCGCGCACATGGGCGGACCCCGCCACCCCCTGCCCGGCTCGGCACCCTGAACGAGCCCGCAGCTGACCTGTGATCAGCTCGGCACTGCGCGTGCACGTGCATCTGCCCATGCAGCTGCCAATGAACACAGCTATGATCCGGTGCAGTTGACATCTGCACTATCGGGGGCTTCCTGTGGACCACGCGTACAACGGGATGGCAGCTGCAGAACTCGACGGAGTGACCTGGCAGAAGAGCAGACACAGCAACTCACAAGGTTCCTGTGTGGAGTTCGCGAAACTGCCGGGCGGTGCCGTCGCCGTGCGCAACTCGCGCTTCCCGGACGGACCGGCGCTCGTCTACACGCCGGCCGAGATCGAAGCGCTGCTGCTGGGTGTCAAGGACGGCGAGTTCGACCACCTCATCGCCTGAGGAACAGCGCACTGATCCAGCCGTTCACGTGCACTGGCCGGGACCGATCGCAGTGATCGGTCCCGGCCAGTCGTGTCGTGTTCCCGCCGGTCGTGCGCCGGGCGCCCGCGCTCCTAGTCGGGGAGCATGAACAGCGCCCACACCACCTTGCCGGTCAGCCGTCCCGCGAGCGGGTGCCAGCCCCAGCTGTCACTGTAGGAGTCCACGAGGAACAGCCCGCGCCCCGATTCCAGGTCGCAGTTCTCCTCTGTGTGCTCCGGTGTGAACGACCCGCCCGGGCGGTCCTCGCTCGGGTCCCGTACCGCGCACACCAGCCGGGTGGTCCACCGCATCAGGTGCAGGCGCACCGCCGCCTCCGGCTCGCCGGCCGCGGCGGCGCGGGGGCGCGTGTCCTCGGGCAGGGCGTGCCGCAGCGCGTTGGTGACGAGTTCGGAGACCACCAGGGCCACGTCGTCGAAGCGCTCGTCCAGACCCCACTGGGACAGCGTCGACCGGGTGAAGGAGCGCGCCCCGCGCACCGCCTCGAAGCGGGCGGGCAGGGCGCAGGAAGCGGACCCGGAGACAGCCGTGGGGTCGACCGGGGGAAGCCCCTGCCGTAACGGCTCGAGCATGGTCGATCCATTCGTCCCCATGCGAGGCACTCCCGGGATTCGAAAGAACTGCGGGGCACGCAGGTGCGCGGCACCATCGTTCCGAATGCCGAAGCCGGATGCAAGGGCAGATGCACGTGCACGCGCCGGACCTGTCCCCTCCCGTGATGGTTCTTGCTCATTTCTTCCTACGCATACTTACGGACTTCTTTTGCGGCGCCCCGGATTCCGTTACAGAACGAGTACGGGCCGATGCGTTTTGGTGGCAGACTTCGGCACCTGGGGTACGGGGGTCCCAGCGACGCACACCACCGCGCAGACCACGCGCAGACATTGCGATGGGGAGGGCAGGACTAGTGACCGCAGAAGCCAGCGGTTCCGTGGTGCGCCGCATCCTCCTGGGCTCGCAGCTCAGGCGACTCCGAGAATCCCGCGGCATCACCCGTGAGGCGGCCGGCTACTCGATCCGCGCATCCGAATCGAAGATCAGCCGCTTGGAGTTGGGAAGGGTGAGCTTCAAGGCCAGAGACGTAGAGGACCTCCTGACGCTCTACGGGGTCACCGACGGCGCCGAGCGCGAGTCCCTGCTGGGGCTGGTGCGCGAGGCCAACGCGGCGGGCTGGTGGCACAGTTACGGCGACGTGCTGCCCGGATGGTTCCAGACGTACATCGGTCTGGAGGGGGCGGCCTCGCTCATCCGGATCTACGAAGTCCAGTTCGTGCACGGCCTCCTGCAGACCGAGGCCTACGCCCAGGCCGTGGTCAGCCGCGGCATGCCCGGAGCCTCCAAGGCCGAGATCGACCGCCGCGTCGCGCTGCGCCTGGAGCGCCAGAAGGTCCTGGTCTCCGAGAACGCCCCGGTCTTCCACGCCGTCCTGGACGAGGCCGCCCTGCGCCGCCCCTACGGCGACCGCGACGTCATGCGCGGCCAGCTGGAGCACCTCATCGAGGTCTCCCAGCGCCCCAACGTGCAGCTCCAGGTGATGCCCTTCTCCTTCGGCGGCCACGCGGGCGAGAGCGGAGCCTTCACCCTGCTGCGCTTCCCCGAGTCGGACCTCCAGGACATCGTCTATCTGGAACAGCTCACCAGCGCCCTTTACCTGGACAAGGACGAGGAAGTGGGGCAGTACGAAAGGGCCATGGAGCGGCTCCAGGCCGACTGCCCGGATCCCGACCGGACCCGGGATCTTCTCCGCGGCCTCCTCCAACTGTCTTGATTCGCACGTAGTATGACGTCTGATCAGTGCATGATGACCGATCGGTCTCCGGTGCAGCGCACGGGTGCGCGCTCGCAGTAAGGGATGGCATGTCCATATTCACCGACGTGGCCCACCAGTACATAGACGGCGAATGGCTGGCCGGCACCGGTTCGTGGGACATCATCGACGTCAACCCGTACAACGGGGAGAAGCTCGCGGCCATCACCGTGGCCACCGTCGAGCAGGTCGACCAGGCCTACCGCGGCGCCGAGCGCGCCCAGAGAGACTGGGCGGCCACCAGCCCCTATGCCAGACGCGCGGTCCTGGAGCGCGCCCTGCGGGTGACCGAGCAGCGCGAGAAGGAGATCATCGAGGCGATGATCGACGAGCTCGGCGGGACCCGTCCCAAGGCCGAGTACGAGGTGTACCTCGCCAAGGAGTTCCTGCGCGAGTCGATCCAGCTGGCGATCCGGCCCGAGGGCCGGATCGTGGCCTCGCCCGTCGAGGGCAAGGAGAACCGGATCCAGCGCCTCCCGGTCGGTGTCGTCACCGTGATCAGCCCCTTCAACTTCCCCTTCCTGGTCACCCTGAAGTCGGTCGCCCCGGCCCTCGCGCTGGGCAACGCCGTGGTGATCAAGCCGAACCAGAACGCGCCCGTGGTCGGCGGCGGGGTCATCGCCAAGATCTTCGAAGAGGCGGGCCTGCCGGCCGGACTCCTCAACGTGCTGGTCACCGACATAGCCGAGATAGGCGACGCGCTCCTGACGCACCCCGTCCCCAAGGTCATCTCCTTCGCCGGCTCCGACCGGGTCGGCCGGCACGTCGGCGCCGTGGCCGCCCGCCACTTCAAGCGCACGGTCCTGGAGCTCAGCGGCAACAGCGCCCTCGTCGTCCTCGACGACGCCGACGTCGACTACGCGGTGGACGCCGCGGTGTTCAGCCGCTTCGTCTACCAGGGCCAGGTCTGCATGGCCGCCAACCGCATCCTGGTCGACGCCGCCGTCGCCGAGGAGTTCACCGAAAAGTTCACCGCACGCGTGCGGGGCCTGAAGACCGGCGACCCGCGCGAGGCCGACACCCACATCGGCCCGCTGATCAACTCCTTCCAGGCCGACGCCCTGACCGCCCTCGTCGACCAGGCCGTGGCGGACGGGGCCCGGGCCCTGGTCCACGGGTCTACGCGCGGCAACCTGGTCGAACCGAGCGTGCTGACCGGCATCCCCGAGGACTCCCCCCTGCTCGGCCAGGAGATCTTCGGCCCGGTGGCGCTGCTGGTGGTCTTCGACGGCGAGGAGGAGGCCGTACGGCTGGCCAACGCGACCCCGTACGGGCTCAGCGGAGCCGTCCACACCCGGGACGTCGAGCGCGGCGTGCGCTTCGCCCAGCGGATCGAGACCGGCATGATCCACGTCAACGACTCCACCATCGGGGACGAGCCGCTGGCCGCCTTCGGCGGGGAGAAGGCGTCGGGACTGGGCCGGCTGGGCGGAGAGGCGACCGTCGAGGCCTTCACCACCCAGAAGTGGATCTCGGTCCAGCACGGCCGTTCCACCTTCCCCTTCTGACCCTCCCGCCCCTCACCCCTAGACTCGTCCGGGACAGCGGCAGGCAGCGTTCCGGGGGAGACCTGAGTTGAGCAACATTCCGGAGACGGGGCGCACGCCCCGGGTCCAGAACCGCCTCGTCATCATCCAGGTGGTCGTCTTCTCGCTGCTGCTCACCCTCGGCGGCCGCCTCTGGTACCTCCAGATACGCAACGGCCAGGAGTACACGGACGAGGCGAAGAACAACCACGTCCAGCAGGTGGTCCAGCCCGCCGTCCGCGGTTCGATCCTGGACGCCCGCGGGGTCCCGCTCGCCGACAACGAGACCCGCATGGTCGTCTCGGCCAGCCGCACCGACCTCACGAAGATGAAGGACCGGGGCAAGGACGTCCTGACCCGGCTCGCCGGGGTCCTCGGCCTCGACCCCGCCGACGTGGTCAACAGCGTCCGCCTGTGCGACG
The DNA here is from genome assembly GCF_040612915.1 of Streptomyces sp. NPDC006326. Classification (NCBI taxonomy): domain Bacteria; kingdom Bacillati; phylum Actinomycetota; class Actinomycetes; order Kitasatosporales; family Streptomycetaceae; genus Streptomyces; species Streptomyces sp. NPDC006326. Next base: position 154,856 of record NZ_JBEXRC010000006.1, read on the forward strand.
CCAAGACCCCCAAGCCCTGCTGGAACGGCTCCCCGTACCAGCCGATCCCCATCACCGACGAGGCGACGACCGACCAGGTGCTGGAGATAAGGGAGCACGCCGAGCAGTTCCCGGGCATCACCGCCGAGCCGACCGCCCTGCGCCGCTACGCCGGGCCCGACGGGGCCAACACCTCGCAGGTGCTCGGCTACCTCTCGCCGGTCACCGACGCGGAGATCACCAAGGCCAAGAAGACCGACTCCCCGTACCTGCGCTCCGACCAGGTGGGCCGCTCGGGCCTGGAGCGCACCTACGACAAGGAGCTGCGCGGCAAGGCGGGCATCACCCGCTACGAGGTGGACAACCTCGGGCGGGTCATCGGGCAGGCCCAGGCCGACAAGCCCACGCCCGGCGCGAACATCGTGACCTCGATCGACTCGCGCGTACAGGCGGTGGCCGAGCGCGAGCTCAACAACGCGATGGTCGAGGCCCGCAAGACCTACGACAAGAACACGCACAAGAACTACGAGGCCGACTCCGGCGCGGTCGTCGTCATGGAGGCCAAGACCGGCCGGATCGTCGCCATGGCCTCCAACCCGACCTACGACCCGAACGCATGGGTCGGCGGGATCTCCGCCAAGGACTACGCCTCCCTCACCGACAAGGACTCCAACTACCCGCTGCTCAACCGCGCGATCCAGGGCCAGGCCGCCCCTGGCTCCATCTTCAAGGTCGTCTCGTCCACGGCCGCGGTCAACGCCGGCTACCCCTTCAACGGCCGGTACGGCTGCCCCAGCTCCTACTCGGTCGGCAGCCAGACCTTCACCAACTTCGAGTCCCAGGGCTACGGCGACATCACCATCGGCCGCGCCCTGGAGGTCTCCTGCGACACCGTGTACTACGCGATCGCCGACAAGGAGTGGAAGAAGGACGGCGGGATCAACCCGAAGAAGGAGCCGAGCGACTGGTTCTTCAAGACGGCCCACCAGTTCGGCCTCGGCAAGCCCACCGGCATCGACCTCCCCAACGAGGTGACCGGGCGCGTCCCCGACCGCCAGTGGAAGAAGGACTTCTTCGAGGCGAACAAGGCCGCCTGGTGCCGCGACGGCAAGAAGGACGGCAGCTTCGCCGAGAAGATCGCCTACGAGAACTGCCGCCAGGGCAACCAGCTGCGCGAGGGCGACGCGATCAACTACTCCATCGGGCAGGGCGACACCCTCGTCACCCCGATCCAGATGGCCTCGGTCTACGCGGCCATCGCCAACGGCGGCATGATGCACCAGCCGAGCATCGGCAAGGCGGTCGTCAGCGCCGACGGCACCTCGGTGAAGGAGATCGCGCCGAAGGAGCAGGGGCGGCTGCCGATGGATCAGGAGCTGCGCGACGACATCGACGGCGCGCTCGCCTCGGTGGCCACGACGGGCAGCGCCGCATGGCGGTTCGGCGGCTGGCCGCAGAAGCAGATCCCCATGCACGCGAAGACGGGTACCGCGGAGGTCCAGGGCAAGCAGACCACCTCGTGGTTCGCCTCGTACACCGAGGACTACGCGATCGTGATGACGATCTCCCAGGGCGGTACGGGCTCGGGTGCCTCCGGCCCGGCGGTCCGCAAGATCTACGAGGCGATGTACGGGCTGGACGAGAAGGGGAACCAGGACCTGACCAAGGCGCTGCTGCCCAAGCCCCAGACGGCCCTGCCGGCGATCCGGCCGGACGGGGTCGCCAACTGAGGCGGGACCGGAAAGGCGTTTAGGACAGGATCTGACCGCAAGGCTCCGTAACGTGGTTCTCGTCAGCAGGAAGACCCACGGAAAAGGCGGTTGGTCATGGCTCACCTCTCCGAAGAGATCCCGGGCGACGAGCGCGGCACGCTCCTGCTCTTCGTCGAATCCCAGCGCACGGCGATCCGCGAAGCGCTGGCCGGACTGACCGAGGAGCAGGCGGCGAGCCGTCCCAGCGCCAGCGAGCTGTCGCTGTCGGGCCTGGTCAAGCACGTGGCGGAGGTCGAGCTGGCCTGGCTGCGCATGGCGCAGCAGCGGCCCAACGAGATCCAGCGCACCGCCGAGACCTGGGGCGAGGCCTTCCGTCTCGTCGACGACGAGAGCGTTCCGTCCGTCCAGGCCTTCTGGGAGGGGGTCACGGCAGAGCTGACGGCCTTCGTCCGGGAGCTGCCCAGCCTCGACGAGACCTTCCCGCTGCCGCCGGCGCCCTGGTTCCCCGAGAACACCAAGGTCTCGATGCGTTGGATGCTGCTGCACCTGGTGGAGGAGTTCGCGCGGCACGCGGGCCACGCGGACGTCATCCGGGAGTCCCTGGACGGCACCAAGGCCATGGGCTAGCCACCGGCCTCCGGCGAAGGACTTGCACCTCACGTGGCGTGAGGACCCAGAGTGAAGGGCGTACCGAACAGAGGAGCGGAAACGATGGGCTACTCCGTGGGACAGGTCGCCGGATTCGCCGGGGTCACGGTGCGCACCCTGCACCACTACGACGAGATCGGCCTGCTCTCCCCGAGCAACCGCAGCACCGCAGGTCACCGGCGTTACGACGACGCCGACCTCGACCGGCTGCAGCGGATCCTGTTCTACCGGGAGCTCGGCTTCCCGCTCGAAGAGGTCGCGGTCCTGCTGGACGATCCGGACACGAACCCGAGGGAGCACCTGCGCCGGCAGCATGCCCTCCTGTCCGACCGGATCGCCCGGCTCCAGCAGATGGCCGAGGCCGTGGAGCACGCCATGGAGGCACAGAAGATGGGCATCGATCTCACGCCCGAGGAGAAGTTCGAGGTCTTCGGGGACTTCGACCCGGACCAGTACGCGGACGAGGCGTACCGGCGGTGGGGCGACACGGACGCGTACAAGGAGTCCGCGCGGCGGACGGCGGGCTACACGAAGGAGGACTGGAAGCGCTTCCAGGACGAGGCGGACGGCATCAACCGCCGGTTCGTCGCGCTGATGGAGGCCGGTGTGGCCGCGGAATCCGGCGAGGCCATGGACCTGGCCGAGGAGCACCGCGGCTGGATCGACCGCACCTGCTACTCGTGCTCGCACGAGATGCACACCTGCCTGGGTGAGATGTACGTCGCGGACGAGCGGTTCACGGCCTACTACGACGCGCTGCGGCCCGGCCTGGCGGTGTTCGTGCGGGACGCGATCCTCGCGAACGCGGTCCGCGCGGCCGCCTAGCGGGGCCCCGCACGCCCTGCGCCGGTGAAACGGCCCTCTCCCGGTACCTGGAACCGGGCGGGGGCCGTATGCGTTGATAATTGAGACCGCCCTCTCGTCCGCCGCACCGCCGACATCCGCGGACGCCCCCCGATCCAGGAGAGCCCGGAACTCGTGTACACCCTTGCGCTCGCCCCTGAGTGGCTGTCCCCGGACTATCTGATCTCGCACTACGGCCTGATCGGCATCCTGGTCATCGTCTTCGCCGAGTCGGGGCTCTTCGCCTTCCTGCCCGGCGACTCGCTGCTGTTCACGGCGGGCCTGCTGGTCGCCAACGGCGAGTACATCAAGCAGCCGCTGTGGCTGGTGTGCACCCTGATCGCGGCCGCCGCGGTCATCGGCGACCAGGTCGGTTACATGATCGGCAAGTTCTTCGGGCCGAAGATCTTCAACCGGCCGAAGTCCAAGCTCTTCAAGCGGGAGAACCTGGACAAGGCGCACGAGTTCATGGACAAGCACGGCCCCAAGGCCATCGTGCTCGCCCGTTTCGTGCCGATCGTCCGGACCTTCGCCCCGATGGTCGCGGGCGCCGGCTCCATGAAGTACCGCACCTTCCTGACGTACAACGTCATCGGTGGCATCGGCTGGGGTGCGGGGCTCACGGTCGCGGGCTACTGGCTCGGCCAGATCACCTTCATCAAGGAGAACGTCGAGGCGATCCTCGTCCTGATCGTCCTCCTCTCCCTCATCCCCGTGATCTTCGAGGTGCTGAGGGCCCGCAAGGAGGGCAGGGCCGCCGCGGCCGACGGCCCGCCGGTGGGTGAGCGCCGTCGCCACGCCAAGCGCTGAGGGCCTCGCGCAGGAGCAGGATGCGGCCCGCGCCCCGGGACTCCGCCGGAGTCCCGGGGCGTACGTGTCTCAGAAGCCGCGGGTCCGCTTCGCCGCTCGGCGCTTGGCGGCGCTCGCGGCCCCCGGGATCCGCATGAACAGCCGCGAGGTCTCCGAACCGAGGTTGACGCCGATCGCGATGGCGAGCGCGATGGCGGCGGCGTTGGTCAGCGAGCCCAGGCCCCGGTTGAGCTGGTTCTCGGCGATGAGCAGCAGTCCGTAGTACGTCGCCGAGCCGGGCAGCAGCGGCCCGATGGCGGCGGTCACGTACGGCAGGGCGGACGCGAAGCGGTAGCGGGAGAAGAGCTGCCCGAACAGGCCGACCAGTCCGGCGGCGACGGCCGTGGAGGGGACGGGCGGGATGCCGCCGGCGTAGTGGAGGGCCCCGAAGGTCACCCAGGCGACCCCGCCGTTCAGTGTGACGATCCATACGGTGGAACGTTCCTGCTGGAGCAGGATCGCGAACGTGAACACCAGGACCATCGAGGCCGCGATCTGGATCAGCGGCCGCTGGGTGATCTGGATGGCCTCCTCCGGCTTGGGCGCGGCGCCCAGCTGGAGCCCGAGGTACAGCACGGCCAGGACGCCCATGATGATGCCGATGAAGAGGTACATGACCTCCAGCAGCCGGGCCGAGGCGGTGATGTAGAAGCCGGTCAGGCCGTCCTGCACGGCGGCGACCAGGGCCCGCCCGGGCAGCAGCGCGAAAAGTCCGCCGGTGATCACCGCGGAGGCGAGCACGTCGATGTCGGCCAGCTTCAGGGCCACGCCGATCGCGGCGGGCGGCATCGCCGCGACGACGAACTGGTAGAACTCCGGCAGCCCGCGCCCGGCGCAGAGCCAGGCGAGCCGGTCGCCGAGCATCGCCCCGATCGCGGCCGCGAAGAAGACGACCACGCCACCGCCGACCAGCGTGGAGGCGGCCCCCGCGAGCAGCCCGGCGGCGGCCGTCAGCACCCAGGTGGGGTACGGGTGGCGGTTGCGGCGGATCTCCGCGAGGCGCCGGTAGGCCTCCTCCAGGGAGATGTCGATCTCGGGGGCGCTGATGTCGTCCACCAGCCGGAAGACGGCCGCCAGGCGCGTGTAGTCCGTACCGCGGCGCCGCACGGTCCGGCTCGCGGAGACCGGGTCGTCCACCAGGGAGGGCTGGTGGGTGATCGACAGCAGGGTGAAGGTGACGGTGGGCTCGCAGCGGTCCAGCCCGTACGAGTGGGCCACCGCGAACATCGCGGCCTCCACGTCCTCGGCGCCCTCGCCGCCCGCCAGCAGCAGCTCGCCGATGCGCAGGGTCAGGTCGAGCACACGGCCGACGGCGGGCCCGGACTCGCTGTGCCGGTGCACGGGCTCGGGGACGGGTCGGACGTCGACCGGCATGCGCAGCATGGTGCGCATGCGGTCCTGCCAGGGGGACTCGGTCATGCGTGAGACGGGGAACCCGTGGGCGGGGGTGTAGGCGGCCGGGGCGTGCTGGGCGCTGTAGGTGGCCGGCGGGGCGAAGGCCGAGCCCTCGGGTGCGGGAGGCGGCGGCTCGAAGCCGCCGGGCGCGGCGAACTCCGAGGTCGGCTGGTCGTCCTCCGGGGCCTCCGGCTCCATTCCGGGCGGCGGGGTGAAGGCGCTGTGCGCCTCGTCCGATGCCGGCTTCCGGTCCTCAGATCCCCCGGCTCCGTCGCCCTCCGCCACACGCCCTCCAGTCCCGTCCGGCCCGGACACCAGTATGCGGAACCGTTTCCTCCCCGGCGAAACGGCCGACTCCGCCCGCACCGGCGGCCCTGCGGGACCGCAAGGGCCCGGGAACGGCGACGGGCGGCACCCCCGCGAAGGGGCGCCGCCCGGGCTGTCCCAGGGGCGGCGGGAGGTCCCGCTCACCCGTGGGCAGCGGTGACTCAGTGGCCGCCCTGCGCCTCAAGGCGCTTGTACGAGGCCTCGATCTCGGCCTCGGCCTCGGCGCGGCCCACCCAGTTGGCGCCCTCGACCGACTTGCCCGGCTCCAGGTCCTTGTAGACCTCGAAGAAGTGCTGGATCTCCAGGCGGTCGAACTCCGACACGTGGTGGATGTCGCGCAGGTGCTCCACGCGCGGGTCGGACGCCGGCACGCACAGCAGCTTGTCGTCGCCGCCCGCCTCGTCCGTCATGCGGAACATGCCGATCGCGCGGCACTTGATCAGGCAGCCCGGGAAGGTCGGCTCGTCCAGGATGACCAGCGCGTCCAGCGGGTCGCCGTCCTCGCCGAGGGTGTTCTCGACGAAGCCGTAGTCGGCCGGGTAGCTGGTGGAGGTGAACAGGCGACGGTCCAGACGGATCCGGCCGGTCTCGTGGTCCACCTCGTACTTGTTCCGCGAACCCTTGGGGATCTCGATGGTGACGTCGAACTCCACGTCCTGCTCCTCCATGCTCATTGCTTCGAGACTGCGTTGATTCACCTGCGTGCGCGTCCGTCCCTGCCCTGCCCGGGTGGGGTGCCATGCTCGCGGCAAGACGCAGTGGTTAAGTGTCCCTCACGCATGTGTGTGATCGCGAAAGGGGCTGGTCCGAGGTGCCATTGGTCAAGACGTGGCAGCTCATCGCGGGGTCGGCCGTTGCGGGCCTCGCCCTGTCGGTGGCAGCGGTGGCCGCCGCCGGTCCTTGGGACTCCGGCCAGCGTAAGGCCGAGCGGGACAGGGCCGCCTCCTGGAGCCTCACGGGTGGCGCAGATCACGGCACCGGGCCGCTCCCGCAGGCCGCGCCCAGCGCCCCCGGGGTCCTCGGCGGGATCGGCCCCGACGCCCCCCGCAAGGCCGCCGCGGCCGATTCCGGCACGCTCGCGCAGACCCTGGCCCCGCTGCTGTCCGACCCCTCGCTGGGCACCCTGCGGACCGCCTCGGTGATCGACACCGCCACCGGCCAGGTGCTGTACGAGTCCGGCTCGCACGAGCCGATGACCCCGGCCTCCACCACCAAGATCGCCACCGCGGCCGCCGCCCTCACCGCGCTCGGCCCCGAGCACCGGATCCGCACCGTCGTCGCCCCGGGCGCCGGCCCCGGCCAGATCGTCCTGGTCGGCGGCGGCGACCCCTCCCTCACCGCCCGCAAGAAGAGCCCGGCCGGGTCCGGGGGCAGCCTGCTCGCGCTGGCCGCCGACACCGCCCAGGCCCTCAAGGCCGCCGGGACCGACACGGTGGCCCTCGGCTACGACGACTCCCTCTACACCGGCCCCGCCCGCCACCCGATCGGCATCAACCCGAACATCGCGCCGGTCAGCGCCCTGACGGCCGACGAAGGCCGCCTCGACGACTCCACCTCCGGACCGGCCGACCGGGTCGAGGACCCCGCCCTGGAGGCCGCCCGCGCCTTCGCCGCCCTCCTCGGGGAACGCGGCATCAAGGTCGGCGGCGAACCCGTACCGGCCCGGCCCGCCGCCGGGGCCCCGCCGCTCGCCACCACCCTCTCCGCCCCGCTCTCGGCCCTGGTGGAGCGGATGCTGACCAACAGCGACAACGACATCGCCGAGGCGCTGGCCCGGCAGACGGCCCTCGCCTCGGGGCAGCCCGCCGGATTCGAGGGCGCCGAGAAGGCCGTCGGCGACCGCCTCGCCTCCCTCGGCATCGACGTCTCCGGGTCCCGCTTCGCCGACGGCAGCGGCCTGAGCCGCGCGGACCGGATCAACACCGGCCTGCTGGCCGCCCTGCTGGCCAAGGCCGCCGACCCGCAGCGGCCGGAGCTGCGGCCGGTGCTCACCGGGCTGCCCGTCGCCGGTTTCACCGGGACCCTGCGCGGCCGCAACGCCGGCACCTCCCCGGCCGCCGGCCTGGTCCGCGCCAAGACGGGCACCCTGACCGGGGTGAACTCACTCGCCGGGACGGTGGTCGACCCCTCCGGACGACTGCTCGCCTTCGCGTTCCTGACGGCGAACGCCCCCGACGGGGCCGCCGCGGAGAAGGGCCTCGACAAGCTGGCCGCCGCCGTGGCGCGCGCTTCGTAGATTCGCAGGGGATCCGCACCGGCCCCGGTCCACGTACGGTTGACGCATGACGAGCATCGGTGGTGCCGAGATGGTCGACTGGAACCTCGCGGTGGCGACCGCGACCCGGCTGGTCCGGCCGGGCCCGGAGGTGAGCCGGGAAGAGGCCCGGGCCGTGGTGGCGGAACTGCGCAGGCATGCCAGGACCTCCGAGCGCCACGTCCGCGAGTTCACGCGGATGATGCCCGAGGGCGTCTCCGTCCCCGACACCCCCGTCCTGGTCGTCGACCGGGCGGGCTGGGTGAAGGCCAATGTCGCCGGCTTCCGGGAGCTCCTCGGACCCCTGCTCGGCAGGATGCAGGACCGCCGGTCGAACACCCCGGGCGGCGCCGTCCTGGGCGCGGTCGGCGGCAAGGTCACCGGCGTCGAGCTGGGCATGCTGCTGAGCTTCCTGGCCTCCCGCGTCCTCGGCCAGTACGAGACCTTCGCGCCGGCCGGCGGCGACCTGCCGGGCTCCGCCGCGGGCGGCGGCCGGCTGCTGCTCGTCGCCCCCAACATCGTGCAGGTCGAGCGCGAGCTGGACGTGCGCCCGCACGACTTCCGGCTCTGGGTCTGCCTGCACGAGGAGACGCACCGTACGCAGTTCAGCGCCGTCCCGTGGCTGCGCGACCACCTCGAAGGGGAGATCCAGACCTTCCTCGGCGCCACCGAGATGGACCCGGCGACCATTCTGGAGCGGCTGCGCGAAGCCGCCCAGTCCTTCGTCGTGGGCCGCCCCGAAGGCGAGCACGGTGACGAGGGCCGCTCCCTGGTGGACCTCGTCCAGACCCCCGAGCAGCGCGAGGTGCTCGGCCGGCTCACCGCCGTCATGTCCCTCCTGGAGGGCCACGCCGACTTCGTCATGGACGGGGTCGGCCCCGAGGTGGTGCCCTCCGTCACCGAGATCCGCGAGAAGTTCCAGCAGCGCCGGGCCAGCGGCGCCGGCCGCCTGGACGCCGCCCTGCGCAAGCTGCTGGGCCTGGACGCCAAGCTGCGCCAGTACCGCGACGGCGAGCGCTTCGTCCGCGCCGTCGTCGGACAGGTCGGCATGGACGGCTTCAACCGGGTGTGGACCTCCCCGAACACGCTGCCGACGAAGGCCGAGATCGCCGCCCCGGCCGACTGGGTGGCCCGCGTCCACCGCAAGGGGAGCGAACAGAGCGAAGGGGAGTGACTCAGGGGGCGTAAACATGTCTCACTGGGGGAAGCAGCGTCACCCGTCCGAGGGACCGTGAGGCGTGGAACGCCGTGCGATGCTCAGGGAACCGCTCGGTTCTGTCACCATCGACGCACTCTGAGTGACAACTCCCTCCCGCGGGGGCTCCCGCGCGGGAGGGCAACCGGCACACCCCGAGCACCACACCCCAACGCCTTCGAGGCATCCGACTCCACCGAAGGGCACCGGACATGGGTCCCCATCCTGCGGTCGCGGCGATACGCCTGGCGGTCCGCCGCGTACTCCACGACGTCCTCACCGATCTCACCGAGCAGACCACGGACGGCGCGCCGCCGCTCGTGCTCGTCGCCTGCTCCGGCGGCGCCGACTCCATGGCGCTCGCCTCCGCACTCGCCTTCGAGGCCCCCAAGCTCGGCATCCGGGCCGGCGGGGTCACCGTCGACCACGGCCTGCAGGCCGGCTCCGACCTGCGCGCCGCCGAGGTCGTCACCCGCATGACCGCACTCCGCCTGGACCCGGTGGAGTCCGTCGCCGTGCGCGTCGGCCGCGACGGCGGACCCGAGGCCGCCGCCCGGGACGCCCGTTACGCCGCCCTGGACGAGGCCGCCGACCGGCTGGGCGCCGCGGCCGTGCTGCTCGGCCACACCCGGGACGATCAAGCCGAAACCGTCCTGCTGGGTCTCGCGCGCGGTTCCGGCATCCGCTCGCTCTCCGGCATGGCGGAAGTGTCGGGCGGCCCCGGCCGCTCCCACCGCTACCGCAGGCCCTTCCTGCAGATCGACCGGCAGACCGCCCGCAAGGCCTGCATGGTCCAGTCGCTGCCCGTCTGGGACGACCCGCACAACATCGACCCCGCCTACACCCGCTCCCGGCTGCGCCACGAGGGACTGCCCGCCCTTGAGAAGGCGCTCGGCAAGGGGGTCGTCGAGGCCCTGGCCCGTACCGCCCAGCTCTCCCGCGACGACGCCGACGCCCTGGACGCCTGGGCCGCCGAGGCCGAGGCCGGCGTACGGGACGCGGACGGCCGGCTGGAGTGCGCCAAGCTGTACGCCCTGCCCCCGGCCGTCCGCCGCCGCGTGCTGCGCAGGGCCGTGGTCGCGGCCGGTTCCCCCGCAGGCTCCCTCTTCGCCCGCCACATCGAGGAAGTCGACCGGCTCATCACCGGATGGCGGGGTCAGGGCGCCATCAACCTGCCCGGACGGGTCGAGGCCCGGCGGCAGGGTGGCAGACTTGTCATCCGGCAGGGCTGATTGGTGCTGAGACACGGCTGAGTCCTCCGGGGCACCCCCCGGAGCCCCGGCCGACAACGAAAGTGATGCGGGTGGACGAGAAGGACATGGGCAACGACCTCCAGTCGGTGCTCATCACCAAGGAAGAGATCGACGCGAAGCTGGCCGAGCTGGCCGCGAAGATCGACGCGGAGTACGCGGGCAAGGACCTGCTCATCGTCGGTGTCCTCAAGGGCGCGGTGATGGTGATGGCGGACCTGGCGCGCGCCTTGTCCACCCCGCTCACCATGGACTGGATGGCGGTGTCCTCGTACGGCGCCGGTACGCAGTCCTCCGGCGTGGTCCGGATCCTCAAGGACCTCGACACCGACATCAAGGACAAGCACGTCCTGATCGTCGAGGACATCATCGACTCGGGCCTGACCCTGTCCTGGCTGCTGTCGAACCTGGGCTCCCGCCAGCCGGCCTCCCTGGAGGTCGTCACGCTGCTGCGCAAGCCCGAGGCCGCCAAGGTCGCGATCGACGTGAAGTGGGTCGGCTTCGACATCCCGAACGAGTTCGTCGTGGGCTACGGCCTCGACTACGCGGAGAAGTACCGCAACCTGCCGTTCGTCGGCACCCTCGCGCCCCACGTCTACGGCGGCTGACACCCCTGGTGTACGAGGGCCCCGGCCGGGGCCCTCGACGGGGAACCCTGGGGCGATCCCCGCCGTTGGAGCAGGGGAAAGCAGTTCTGTCAGCCGTCCCACGAGGCCGCGGGTGACAATACAGGGGTACATTCCGAAGAACAGTCTTTACTCACAGCAGCATTTACCTACGGGCAGGAGGGACGGGGCGCCCGGCGCCCCGTATGGATGGACGTGAAGCGATACTTCCGTGGGCCGGTCATGTGGATCGTGCTGGCCGTCCTCGCCGTGGTCGTGTTGATGAATGTCGTCGGCTCCAGCGGCGGCTACAAGACGGTGGACACCAGCGAGGTCATCAAGGCGATCAACAGTGGCCAGGTGCAGAGCGCCGAGCTCACCACCGGCGACAGTCAGATGATCAAGGTCGAGCTGAAGAAGGACCAGAAGCTCACCGACAACTCCGGCTCGAAGTTCCAGGCCAACTACATCGGGGACCAGGGCGTCCAGCTCGCCCAGAACCTCCAGACCAAGTACGAAGCCGGCCAGATCCCGGACGGCTACAAGGTCGCGCCGGACAAGACCAGCCCGTTCCTGAGCGTGCTGCTCTCGCTCCTGCCCTTCGTCCTCATCGTCGTCGTCTTCCTGTTCCTGATGAACCAGATGCAGGGCGGCGGCTCCCGGGTGATGAACTTCGGGAAGTCCAAGGCCAAGCTCATCACCAAGGACACCCCGAAGACGACGTTCGCCGATGTCGCGGGCTCGGACGAGGCCGTCGAGGAGCTCCACGAGATCAAGGAGTTCCTCCAGGAGCCGGCGAAGTTCCAGGCCGTCGGCGCCAAGATCCCCAAGGGCGTCCTGCTCTACGGTCCTCCCGGCACGGGCAAGACCCTGCTGGCGCGCGCCGTCGCCGGCGAGGCCGGCGTCCCCTTCTACTCGATCTCCGGTTCCGACTTCGTCGAGATGTTCGTCGGTGTCGGCGCCTCGCGCGTCCGCGACCTGTTCGAGCAGGCCAAGGCCAACGCGCCGGCGATCGTGTTCGTCGACGAGATCGACGCCGTCGGCCGGCACCGCGGTGCGGGCCTCGGCGGCGGCCACGACGAGCGCGAGCAGACCCTGAACCAGCTGCTCGTCGAGATGGACGGCTTCGACGTGAAGGGCGGCGTCATCCTGATCGCCGCCACGAACCGCCCGGACATCCTCGACCCGGCGCTGCTGCGCCCGGGCCGCTTCGACCGGCAGATCGCCGTCGACCGTCCGGACATGCAGGGCCGTCTGGAGATCCTCAAGGTCCACCAGAAGGGCAAGCCGGTCGCTCCGGACGTCGACCTCTCGGCCGTCGCCCGCCGCACCCCCGGCTTCACCGGTGCCGATCTGTCCAACGTGCTGAACGAGGCGGCCCTGCTGACCGCCCGCTCGGACCGGAAGCTGATCGACAACCACATGCTGGACGAGGCGATCGACCGCGTCGTGGCGGGCCCGCAGAAGCGGACCCGGATCATGTCGGACCGCGAGAAGAAGATCACCGCCTACCACGAGGGCGGCCACGCCCTGGTCGCGGCGGCGTCCCCGAACTCCGACCCGGTCCACAAGATCACGATCCTGTCCCGCGGCCGGGCCCTGGGCTACACCATGGTCCTGCCCGACGAGGACAAGTACTCGACCACGCGCAACGAGATGCTCGACCAGTTGGCCTACATGCTGGGCGGGCGCGCGGCCGAGGAGCTGGTCTTCCACGACCCGACCACCGGTGCGGCGAACGACATCGAGAAGGCCACGGCGACGGCCCGCGCGATGGTGACCCAGTACGGCATGACCGAGCGGCTGGGCGCGATCAAGTTCGGCGGCGACAACACCGAGCCGTTCCTCGGCCGTGAGATGTCGCACCCGCGCGACTACTCGGAAGAGGTCGCGGCGCTGGTCGACGAAGAGGTCAAGAAGCTCATCGAGACCGCGCACAACGAGGCCTGGGAGATCCTGGTCGAGAACCGCGACGTGCTCGACAACCTGGTCCTCGCCCTCCTGGAGAAGGAGACGCTGGGCAAGGAGGAGATCGCCGAGATCTTCTCGACGATCGTGAAGCGCCCGGCCCGCCCGGCGTGGACCGGTTCCGCCCACCGCACCCCGTCGACCCGTCCGCCGGTGCTCTCGCCCAAGGAGCTCCAGCTGACGAACGCGGCGAACGGCACGTCGGCGGCGAGCGCGCCGGTCGTGTCGGTGGAGAAGGAGCCCTCCCCGGAGGACCGCGCCGAGTAGCCGGTGCCGGACCCGTCCCGGAATGGATGCCGCGCCCCCCAGGTTCTAGCCTGTGGGGGCGCGGCACTTTCATGTGCCCGCATGCGCCAGTGCACACAGGAACGAGGAAAAGATGACGGACCCAGTGACCCTGTCCGGCGACGAGGGCACGATCGGCGAGTTCGACGAGAAGCGCGCCGAGGCGGCGGTCCGCGAACTCCTGATCGCAGTCGGCGAGGACCCGGACCGGGAGGGCCTCCTGGAGACCCCGGCCCGTGTGGCGCGTGCCTACCGCGAGATCCTGGCGGGCCTGTGGCAGAAGCCCGAGGACGTCCTGACGACGGTGTTCGACCTGGGACACGATGAGCTGGTCCTGGTGAAGGACATCGAGATCGTGTCCCTGTGCGAACACCACCTCCTGCCCTTCCACGGTGTCGCCCACGTCGGCTACGTCCCGGCCGAGAGCGGCAAGATCACCGGCCTGTCGAAGCTGGCCCGTCTCGTGGACGTGTTCGCGCGGCGGCCGCAGGTGCAGGAACGTCTCACGACGCAGATAGCCGACTCCCTCATGGCGATCTTGGAGGCTCGCGGAGCCATCGTCGTGATCGAGGCCGAGCACATGTGCATGTCGGTCCGCGGAATCCGCAAGCCGGGTGCCAAGACCACCACCTCCGCGGTGCGCGGCCAGCTGCGTGACCCTGCGACCCGCAGCGAGGCCATGAGCCTCATCCTCGCTCGATAGGCAGGTCGTCGGCGCGACCCGCTTCGGTCCCCTCTGTGACCTCACAGAGGGGACCGCTGTGTGCGGGCCGGCTGGTGGACGTGTCGCCTCAGCAGCAGCCAGACCCGCGGTGGGACCCGCCCGGGCGGTGGCCCGGACGCCGCGTGATCAAACCGTGGCCTGTGCACCCCCGGTCAGGCTTATGACATGTCCGTGCCGATCGGTACGCTGATCGGGCTTTCGAACTTGTTCAATCAGCAACGGAATTGGGGGGCCGGTGCGCAGTCGCCGACTCGTTGTCTCAGCTGCCGCTCTCGCGGTCGGCGTGGGTTTCCTCCCGGGCGCGGCGCAGGCCGCCGGCCCGGCCACGCCCGGGGTGTCTGCACCGCCCCCGGAGGCCGCTCCCGAGGAGTCGGCCGCCGCGGAGAGCGGAACCTTCCGCAGCCCGGGCGAGAAGACGGTCCGTACGGTCCTGCCCTCCGGTGCGGCCAAGGACGGATCGGCGCAGGCCTCCGCCACCACGTCGAACCTCGAACTCGGCATGTGGGCCGACATCAGGACCGCACGCAGCCTTTCCTTCGGCGTCAACCTCTACCAGGGCGCGCCGGTCCCCCACGAGGTCACCGTCGCCTGGGGCGACGGCACGACGCACACGGCCACCGTCACCGGCGGTGAGGTCCTGCGCGACGTCAGGCACACCTACCCCCGGCCCGGCGACTACACCATCACCGTGACCGCGACGGACAGCGTGAACCACGTCCAGGCCGTCAACCAGCTCCAGTTCTCGACAGCGGGCTCCTTCTTCGTGCCGCACGCCCCCACCCGGCTGCTCGACACCCGAGCCGGCGTCGGCGCGGCGAAGGCCAAGGTCGGTGCGTACACGCCGATCAGGTTGAAGATCGCGGGCAGTGCGAAGGCGCCGGCCGGGGTCGCCGCGGTGGTCCTCAACGTCACGGTCACCAACACAACCGCCGCCGGGCACGTCAGTGTCTACCCCTCGGGCAGGAAGCGGCCCGAGAGCTCGAACCTGAACTACGGCACCGGCCAGACCGTCCCGAACCAGGTGATCGTTCCGGTCGGCAAGGACGGGTACGTCGAGCTGTACAACGGCGGCTGGAACGCGGTGGACCTGATCGCGGACGTGACCGGCTACTTCGACCGTACGGCCGCCGACGGCTACACCTCGCTGAACCCGGTCCGCTTCGTCGACACGCGCGAAGGCCTCGGCGCGGCGCGCGGTCAGGTAGCCGGACAGGGCACCTTCGGGGTCCAGATCACCGGCAGGAGCGGCATCCCTGCAGGCGCGACCGCCGTGGCGCTCAACGTGACCGTCACCAACCCGAAGGAGGCAGGCCACCTGACCGTCTTCCCGAGTGGTCAGGCGGCCCCGTCCACCTCCAGCCTGAACTTCACCCCCGGTCAGACGGTCGCCAACTCCGTCATCGTCCCCGTCGGCACTGACGGGAAGATCAACGTCCGCAACGGCGCCTGGGCCGGAACGGACGTCATCGTCGATGTCGTCGGCTACTACGGCGCCGGCAGCAAGGCGGCCTTCACCAGCACGACGCCCGGCATCTGGGAGGGCGCACCGTGGCGGCTGATGGACTCCCGGGGCATGCACCCCGGCAGCTGGCCCTGCCTCGCCGGCGGGTACTTCCCCATGAACATGGACTCCATGAACCGCGGTGATCTCCCCATCGAGGCCTATGTCCTGAATCTCACCGTCGCCGCCACGACCGGAGCGGGCCACCTCTCAGTCGCCCCCGACCCGTACTCGGTGGACGTGTACCGCAACGGGCGCCCGGTCCCGCCGCCCCGGCCCACCTCCTCGGCCCTGAACTGGACGGCCGGCAAGGACGTCTCCAACCTGGTCCAGGCGAAGCCCGGCCCGTACGAGATCGTCGACCTCTGGAACCAGAGCAGCCGGGAGGTCCACTACATCGTCGACTGGTTCGGCGAGTACGACGCCTACTGATCCGCAGGCGGGCTGCCGAAGACCGCGCGGGAAGAGCGTCCGGGCGAGGACTCCATCGCCGCCGGCCCTTGGCCAAGTCCTCGGCGTCGAACTCCAGGGACAGGTCCTCCATCAGCGACGGCATTGGCAGCGCGAGCTGACCTACGACGGACTGCGTGCCGCCGCGGATGCTCGCTCTAGGCGCGGGCCGAGGACTGCGGGGTGGTGTCGTCGTCCTCCGGGAGTTTGAGGACGTGTTCCAGGAACAGGGCGGCGGCGATGACGGCCGCGCCCGCCAGGACCGAGAAACCGGCGTACCAGGCCTGGTCGCGGCGGGCGGGGACCTCCAGGCCGCCGGCCCACAGGAAGACCCCCACGCCGCCGTACATGCCCGCCACGAGGGCCGCCACCAGGGCACTGGCCTGGCCGAAGACGACGGCGCGGGCCGCCATCAGCGGCTCCACGCCCTTGGCGTCCGGCCGGCGCTCGCGCTGGGCCTTGAGGCGGGAGCGGAGCGAGAGGGCCGTGGCCAGCAGGACGACCGCGATGGCGCCCAGGACGATGGGGGCGGCCAGCGGGACGCCGGGCAGCGTCCCGTACGCGCTCCACAGCCGGGCGCCGGCCCAGGACAGGACCCCGGCGACGGCGAAGATCCCCGCCAGAACCGCCGGCCTCAGTTGCTTCACGTGCCCGCTCCCCGCTTCCGTCCTGTTGCCTGTCGGCAGCCGTGCCCAGGCTACTAACGACTACTCGGGCAGGCGGAGTTCCAGGTCCGGGCGCGGCGTGATGCCGGCCGGGCCGATCGCGGCCAGCAGGGCGGCCACCGGGCCGCGGCCAGGGATCCGCGCCTCCGGGTCGATGTCGTGCCACGGGGCCAGGACGAAGGCCCGCTCGTGGGCGCGGGGGTGCGGGAGGGTCAGGACCGGGTCGTCCGAGACCACGTCGGCGTACGACACGATGTCGACGTCGATGGTGCGCGGACCCCAGCGCTCCTCGCGGACGCGGTCGAAGGCCTCTTCGATGGCGTGGCCGCGCTCCAGCAGGGAGGAGGGCGGCAGGGTGGTCTTCAGGGTGATGACCGCGTTCAGGTACGCGGGCTGGGAGCCGGGCTCGACGCCCCACGGCTGGGTCTCGTAGACGGGGGAGACGCCCTTGACCCGCAGGCCGGGGGTGTCGCCGAGGGCGTCGATGGCGCCCTGGAGCGTCTCCAGCCGGTTGCCGAGGTTCGCGCCGAGCGCGATTACGGCCCATTTGGGGTTGGACAGGGTCACGTCGGCCGCGTCCACCGTCTCGACGACGGATGCGGGCACCGGCTGGACGGTGGGGTCGCTCTGGGCGTTCAGTGCGTTGTTCACACGCGGCTCCGGGTGATCGTGATGGTCACGTCGTCGAAGGGGACGGTGATGGGCGCGTCCGGCTTGTGGACGACGACTTCCACCTGTGCCACCGCTTCGTGCTTGAGGCACTGCTGGGCGATCCGCTCGGCGAGGGTCTCGATCAGGTCGACGGGCTCTCCCTGGACCACGTCGACGACCTCCTCGGCGACGACCCCGTAGTGCACGGTCTTCGCCAGGTCGTCGTCCGCCGCGGCGGGGCGGGCGTCGATGTGCAGCACGAGGTCGACGATGAAGGTCTGGCCCTCCTCGCGCTCCCGGGGGAAGACGCCGTGGTGCCCGCGAGCCTTCAGGCCGCGCAGTGCGACACGATCCACGCGAATCACTCCTGCTTTCGTAGGTGCTTCCGGTCCGGGACTCCCCGGATCCATGGGCCTACGCCGAGTGCGGTCGGCGTCGTCCGTCTTCGAATTTACCTGCGAAACGCGCTCGACCCCGCCGGAGGGGTCAGGCGGAGCCCTCCTCTTCGTCCTCCTCGGACTCCGTCAGGACCGGAGAACCGTGGTGGGACCAGAGCCGCCAGCCCTCGGATGTGCGTCGGAACACATTCGTGGCGACGACGAGCTGGCCGACGAGCGGACCGAGCTCCCCGCCGTCCTCGGCGGGCCCGCCGCTGAGGATGTTCTCGGTGCACGTCACCAGTGCGGTGTCGCCTATGACGGCGACCTTGGTGTCGGTGAGGAAGAACTGGATGTAGTCGGTGTGCGACATGATCAGCGCGTACGAGCGCAGGACCTCGCCGCGGCCCGAGAGCACCGGCCAGCCGGGGTGCACGCAGGAGATCTCGTCGTCGAGCCAGAGCGCCGACAGCGTGTCGAAGTCCCCCCGCTCCATGGCCTCGTAGAAGGCCGTGTTGGTCTCCTCGACCGCTTCGACGTCGGTACGGCTCACCGTGCCCCTTTCCAGGCTGTACGGGTCCCACCCGAGGGTCGGATGGGGCGGATCACAGAGCCCCTTCCACGGCGCGGGCCACCCGAACCGCGTCGGCGGTCGCCCGTACCTCGTGGACCCGTACGGCCCAGGCGCCCTGGTGGGCGGCGATGGCGGAGACGGCGGCGGTGGCGGCGTCGCGCTCCCGGGCGGGCGGGGGCGGGGCGTCGGCGGCGCCGGCCAGGACCCGGCCGAGGAATCGTTTGCGCGAGGCGGCGACCAGCAGCGGGAAGCCGAGGGCGCGCAGCTCGGGGAGGTGGGCGACCAGGGCGAGGTCGTGCTCGGCGTTCTTCGCGAAGCCGAGCCCCGGATCGACCAGGAGCCGCTCGGGGGCGATGCCGCCGGCGACGACCGCGTCGATGCGGGCGCGGAGCTCGGCGGTGACCTCCGCGAGGACGTCCCCGTACACGGCGAGGCTGTTCATGTCCTGGCTGAAACCGCGCCAGTGCATCACCACGAAGGGCACCTCGGCCGCGGCGACCGCGGGGATCATGCCGGGGTCGGCGAGGCCGCCGCTGACGTCGTTGACCAGTGCGGCCCCGGCGGCGACGGCCCGGGCGGCGACGGAGGCGCGCATGGTGTCGACGGAGACGGTGACGCCCTCGGAGGCGAGGCCGCGGACCACGGGGACGACCCGGCGCAGCTCCTCCTCCTCGTCGACGCGGGTGGCGCCGGGGCGGGTGGACTCACCGCCGACGTCGACGAGGTCGGCGCCCTGGGCGACCAGGTCGAGGCCGCGCTTGACGGCGGCGGTGGTGTCGAACCAGCGGCCGCCGTCGGAGAAGGAGTCGGGGGTGACGTTCACGACGCCCATGACCCCGCAGCGGTCCCATTCCGGCAGCCCTGCGACCCGGCCCCGGCCGGCGGCCCCGTGCATCGTGTTCATGGTCCCAGGGTAGGGCCGCCACCACTGCCCTGGCCGGGCGGGACGAGCCTCCGGGCCGCTCCGCCCCCGCCCCCGGGCTCGGCCCGGGGCGCAGGCCCCGTCTCCGGGCACCGCCTTGAGCCGGGGTCCCGGACGCGGTTCGTCCCCGGCCCCGCGGCGGGCGCGGTCCGGGCCCCCGCGTCTCGCCGGGCGCGGCCTCGTGGACACGGTTCGGACCCCGGGCCCCACCCCGTCCGGGCGCGGTTCGGCCCCGGCCCCGTCTCCGGCGCGGTCCGAGCCGCGGCCCGTACCGGGCGGTCCCGGCCTTGGCCCCGTAACTGGGCGCGGTTCGGGTTCCGGGCCCGGGGCACGGTCCCAGCCTCGGTCCGGTGGCAGGCGGGGTTCGGGACTCGGGGCCCGTCCCCGGGCGGTGTCGGCTTCGGCCTCGTATCGGGCGCGTCCCAGGGCCAGGCCCTTCCCCCGGCGGGTCCGGGTCCAGGTCCCCGTCCCTGGGCGTGGTTCGGGTCCCGGGCCGTCCCCGGGGTGGTGTTGGCCTCGGCCTCGTTGCGGGGCGGTTCGGGCCCGGGCGCCGCCCGCGCGCGGTCCTGGCTCCGGGCCCCGGGCGCGGTGGCGGTCTCGGGCCGTATGAGGTGCGGGCCCGGGCACGTTCGGCTGGGGTGGGCGTTGGTCGGCGGGCTTCGGGAACGCCGGAGCCCGGCTTCCCGGGGGTGCCGGGGGCCGGGCTTCGGTGCCGGGGGCGTGACCCGCCCGGCCAGGGCTTACGCGGCCTGGACCTCGCGCTCCGCCTGCGCCGGGACGGTGGCGGTCAGGTGGGTGTGGGCGCAGGTGCGCACCGGCTTGGGCCGGCGGCGGGCGGCGAACAGCCGCGGCAGCGCCAGGGTCACGAAGCCCTCGGCCTGCATCGCGGCGAAGCCGATGCGGGGCAGGTCGCGGGTCTGCCGGAAGACGACGAAGCGGGGCTCCCAGCGGGGGCGGAACTTCGCGTTGAACTTGTACAGCGACTCGATCTGGAACCAGCGCGACAGGAACACCAGCAGGCTGCGCCACATCCGCAGCACCGGCCCGGCGCCGATCTTCTCGCCGCGGGCCAGCGCCGAGCGGAACATCGCGAAGTTCAGCGAGACCCGCTCGATGCCCAGCGACGGGGAAGCCTCCAGGGAGGCGACGATGAGCAGTTCGTTCATACCGGGGTCGGCGGCGCGGTCACGGCGCATCAGCTCCAGCGACATGCCGTCCTTGCCCCAGGGGACGAAGTGCTGGATCGCCTTGAGGTCGCCGAAGGGGCTGGTGTCGCCCTCCTCCACGCGGTGGGCGGTGGCGATGAAGCAGTCCCCGTCGCCCGGGTCGCCGACCCGGCCGAGCGCCATGGAGAAGCCGCGCTCGGTGTCGGTGCCGCGCCAGGCCTCGGCGGCGCCGCGCACCTGCTCCAGCTCCTCCTCCGTCAGCTCGCTGACGCGGCGGACCTTGGTGGTGTAGCCGTTGCGCTCGATGCGCTTCACCATCTGGCGGACATTGCGCATGGGCCGGCCGGAGAGGGAGAAGTCTTTGACATCGACAATCGCCTCGTCACCGAGCTCCAGGGCGTCCAGACCGGTCTCGCGGGTCCAGACCTCGCCGCCGGTCTCGCTGCATCCCATGACGGCCGGGGTCCAGGAGTGCGCCTTGGCCTCCTCCATGAAGCGCTCGATGGCGCCGGGCCAGGCCTCGACGTCGCCGATCGGGTCGCCGGAGGCGAGCATCACGCCGGAGACGACGCGGTAGGTGACGGCGGCCTTGCCGCTGGGGGAGAAGACGACGGCCTTGTCGCGGCGCAGCGCGAAGTGGCCGAGCGAGTCGCGCCCGCCGTGCTTGGCGAGCAGCTCGCGCAGCTTCAGCTCGTCGTCGGAGGTGAGCCGGGCGGCCGGGTGCTCGGGGCGGAAGGCGAGGTAGATGGTGGTGAGCGCGGTCAGCATGCCGAGGGCGCCCAGGGAGTAGCCCACCGTCCAGGAGACCCGGCCCGCGTAGTCGACCGGTCCCTCGAAGCCGAACAGGCCGTACACGACGTGGCTGATCTGCTCGTAAATACCCGGATGGCCGACGACACGGCCGGGGTGCGAGTTGACGATGACCAGACCGAGGCCGATGGAGCCGGCGCCCATGAGCACGAAGTTGGCGAGTGCCTTCCAGCGGCTGCGCGGGTCCGGCAGCGCCTTGAATTCACTCTGGTGGCGCACCAGCAGGCCGAGGAGCACCGCCGCGATGACGACCCCGATGACGGAGTGCCGGTACGTGAACTGCGCCACAGCGCCTGCGGGCAGCAGGACCACGGCGGCCCGCCAGGCCCGCCGCTTGCGGCGCTTGAGGCCGTGGGCCAGCAGCAGGAGCAGTACGCCCGCGCTGAGGGCGAGGGCGGCCGCGAAGGGGCCCAGCGAGCCGGGCAGCACCTCGGTCACCGCGTGGATCCGGCTGTGCCGGAAGCGCGGGAAGACTCCCGCGGCGATGTCCAGGAGGCCGACGACCGTTACGGCCGTACCCACCAGGCCGGGCACCGACTCCGGTCGGGGACCACGGAGGATTCGGCGGACCTGCTTCGGAACCTGTCCCGACTTATCGCCATCTATCCTGCTAGACATCGCTTCCCGTTGCTCCGCGAGAGATCATGTGGCCGAAGGCCGCGACAGCCTCCGGGGTGTGGTGCGTCCACTAGGACGACATCGAGGCCGAGCGGGTTCACTCTTCCGTCGAGAAAAACTAGTCCTGCCATCAGAAAGTCGACTGACTGCTCATGGGTCTCACCAGTAATACGGTTCTGGCGCTGGCCATCGTCGCCGGTGTGCTGCTGTTCGCAGCCACGGTGTGGTTCTGGCCCCGGCTCTCGGGCCGCACCTGGCGTGCGCTGCTCGGCCGGATCGGCCTCCTGCTCGCGACCCAGCTGGCGCTGTTCTCCGCAGTCGGTCTGGCGGCGAACAAGTCGTTCTCCTTCTACGGCTCATGGGCCGACCTGTTCGGCCGGCAGACATCGGTCGGCAAGGTCGTCGACCACTCGATGTCCAGCAAGGACATCAAGGTCGTCGACAAGCAGAAGCTCGACGTGCCGGGCGGTGCCCAGCCCCAGGTGGGCGGACAGATCCTGAAGGTTGCCATAACCGGCCAGAAGTCGAAAATAACGAGCCCCGGGTACGTGTGGCTGCCGCCGGAGTACTTCCAGCCGCAGCACAAGGACAAGAACTTCCCGGCCTCCATCGTGCTGACCGGCTACCCCGGCACCGCCGAGAACCTGATCAAAGGGCTGAACTACCCGATGACGGCCTTCAAGCAGGCCAAGGCGGGCAAGATGAAGCCGATGATCCTGGTCATGCTGCGCCCGACCATCGCGCCGCCGCGCGACACCGAGTGCGTGGACATACCGGGCGGCCCGCAGACCGAGACCTTCTTCGCCCAGGACCTGCCGCAGGCCATCCAGGACACCTTCCGGGTCGGCAAGAAGCCCCAGAACCTGGGCTTCATCGGCAACTCCACGGGCGGCTACTGCGCGCTGAAGATCGCCGCGCACTACCCGCAGACCTTCGGCGCGGGCGTGGGCCTGTCCGCGTACTACGACGCGGCGAACGACGCGACGACGGGCAACCTCTTCCAGGGCGACGACAAGCTGAAGAAGCGCGCGGACGTCCTCTACAGCATGGAGCACAAGAAGCCGGCCGGTACGTCCTTCCTCGTGACGAGCAGCCAGACCGGCGAGCCGAACCTGGAGGACACCAAGAAGTTCATCAAGCTGGTCAAGGGACCGGACCGGGTCTCCTCGATCATCCTCGACAGCGGTGGCCACAACTTCAACACCTGGCGTCGCGAGATCCCGCCGATGCTGGTGTGGCTGAGCAGCCGCATCCAGGCCTGACCGACGGCGGGACGGCCCGCCGGCAATGACCGTGACCGGCCCGACCAGGCCGGTCACACGTCGTTCCGGGCCCTGCCGAGCCGGTCCCCGGGGCCTTCCGGGCGACGCGGCCCGCGCGGGCCGCGTCCGCCTCAGACGTCCTGCAACCGGGCCCGGCGCAGGGCCTGGTGCACGCCTTCCGGGGTCAGGACGCCGACCAGCGCGCCCGACTCGGGGTCGGTGACCCCGATCCGGCCCGAGTCCTCCTGCAGCAGCGCCGCCAGCGCCTCGCGCAGCGTCGCGCCCAGGGGGACCGAGGCGACCGGAGTGGCCGGGGCGGCCGTGGCGCGCTCGTCCGGCCGCGCCAGGTCGGTGGCCTCGACGGGAGTGACCGCGAGCCGCTTGAGCCCGCGGTCCGCGCCGACGAAGGAGGCCACGTACGGGGTGGCCGGCGCGCCCAGCACCGCGGCCGGGCGGGCGAACTGCTCGATGGTGCCCTCCCCGTAGACGGCGATGCGGTCGCCGAGCCGGACGGCCTCCTCCAGGTCGTGCGTGACCAGCAGGATCGTCTTGCGCACCGTCTTCTGGAGCGCGAGGAACTCGTTCTGGAGGCGCTCGCGCACCACCGGGTCCACCGCCCCGAACGGCTCGTCCATCAGCAGCACCGGCGGATCGGCGGCGAGCGCGCGGGCCACCCCGACGCGCTGGCGCTGCCCGCCGGACAGCTGCTCCGGGTAGCGGTTGCCGTACACCGCCGGGTCGAGGCCCACCAGCTCCAGGAGCTCGGCCGCCCGGGCGCGGGCCTTCGCCTTCGGGGTGCCGATGAGCTGCGGCACGGTCGCGGTGTTCTCCAGCACCGTCTTGTGGGGGAACAGCCCGACCTGCTGGATGACGTACCCGATCCTGCGGCGCAGCTCGACCGGGTCGGCGGTGGAGACGTCCTCGCCGCCGAGCAGGATCCGGCCGGAGGTCGGCTCGATCAGCCGGTTGACCATCTTCATGGTGGTGGTCTTGCCGCAGCCGGACGGGCCCACCAGGGTGACCAGCTCGCCCTCCGCCACCTCGAAGGACAGGTCCTCGACGGCCGTGGTCCCGTCGGGGTACCGCTTGGTCACGTGCTCGAATCGGATCACACCGCCATCCTTCCCTACCGGCACAGCCGTTTTGTAAAAGGAGTGTTGCCCCCGTGCGAAGGAATCCGGCCATGGTCGGCGGCGGGGGTTAGGGTCGCTCGTGACGGACACCCGGTACGGGGGAACGCGCGGTGCGGCGGCAGGGGGTGGGGACATGGCCGGGCAGAACTGCATGGTGGCGAACGACTGGATCTGCTGGGACTACGTCACCTCCCGGTCGCAGGAGCTCACCGACGCCACGCTCCAGCACGTCTGGATCACCGGCGCGTCCGTGCTGATCGGCCTCGCCGTGTCCCTGCCGCTCGCCCTGCTCGCCCGCCGCGGCCGCCGCTGGGCGGCGCCGGTGCTGGGCCTGACCACCCTGCTCTACACGATCCCCTCGCTCGCCATGTTCTCCCTGCTGCTGCCGTTCTTCGGGCTGTCGGCGGCCCTGGTGGTGACCGGCCTGGTGCTGTATTCGCTGACCATCCTGGTCCGCAACGTGATCGCCGGTCTGGAAGCCGTCCCCGAGGAGGTACGGGAGGCCGCGCGCGGCATGGGGTACGGGCCGGGCCGGCTGCTGTGGCAGGTGGAACTGCCGCTGGCGCTGCCCGCCCTGCTGGCGGGGGTGCGGATCGCCACCGTGTCGACGGTGGCGCTGACCACCGTCGGCTCCATCGTGGGCAAGGGGGGCCTGGGCAACCTCATCGCCCCGGCCGTGAACAGCTCCTTCAAGGCCCAGGTGCTCACCGCGTCCGTGCTGTGCGTCCTGCTCGCCCTGGTGGCGGACCTGTTGCTGCTCGGCCTCCAGCGGCTGCTCACGCCGTGGACGCGGGCCGCCCGATCCGCGAAGGGGGCCTGAGCGGATGGGTGCGCTGTCAGGGGCCTGGGACTGGCTGGCGGACGGCGCCAACTGGTCCGGGGAGAACGGCGTGTGGCACCGGCTCGGCGAGCACGTCTACGTCAGCGGGCTCGCCCTCGGTCTCGCCTGTGCGGTGGCGCTGCCGATCGGCCTGTGGCTCGGCCACCTCGGCAAGGGCGGCGCCCTCGCGGTGAACGTGTCCAATGCCGGGCGGGCCGTACCGGTCTTCGCGGTGCTGGCGCTGTTCATGGTCTCTCCGCTGCGCAGCGCGGGCTACCTGCCGACGGTCGTCGCGCTCGTGCTCTTCGCCGTCCCGCCGCTGCTGACCAACGCGTACGTGGGCATGCGCGAGGTGGACCGCTCGGTGGTGGAGGCCGCCCGCGGCATGGGGATGTCCGGGGGCCAGCTGTTCTGGCGGGTGGAACTGCCGCTGGCGCGCGGGCTGGTGATGACGGGGCTGCGCTCGGGCGCCGTCCAGGTGGTCGCCACGGCCACCATCGCGGCGATGGTCGGGCAGGGCGGCCTCGGCCGGATCATCACGGCGGGCTTCAACACGTACAACACGGCGCAGGTCGTCGCGGGAGCCCTGCTGGTGGCGGCGCTGGCCCTGCTGGTGGAGGGCGTGCTGGTGGCGGCGGACCGGCTCTTCCCGCGCCCGGCGGGGCGCTGAGACCTGCCCGGCCGGCCCCTCCCGGCCCGCCGGTCACCCTCTGTCCCTGTCATCCCATCTCCCTTGGAGGAGCAACCATGAGCAAGTCCACGCGCGTCCTCGGCGCGGCCCTGGGGGCGGTGGCCCTGACCGTCTCGCTGACCGCGTGCGGCGGCGACAGCCTGGAGAAGAGCAAGGACGCGGGCGGCGGCGCCTCGGCCGGGTCCGGCTCCGGGTCCGGCAAGGGCGAGCTGGTGATCGGCGCGGCCGGGTTCACCGAGTCGACCGTGCTGGCGGAGCTGTACGCGCAGGTGCTGCGGGACGCGGGCTACAGCACGTCGATCCACACGGTCAACAACCGGGAGCTGTACGAGCCCTCGCTGGAGAAGGGCGAGATCGACGTGGTCCCGGAGTACGCGGCCACCCTCGCGGAGTTCCTCAACGCCAAGGTGAACGGCCCCAAGGCGCCGCAGGAGAAGCCGGTCGCCTCCAGCGACGTGGCGGCGACGGTGTCGGCCCTGGAGAAGCTGGCGGCGCCGCTCGGGCTGAAGGTGCTGCCGGCGGGGCCGGCGGTCGACCAGAACGCGTTCGCGGTGTCGGCCGAATTCGCCGCGAAGAACAACCTCAAGACACTTTCCGATCTTGGTGGGTCGGGATTGAAGGTGAAGATCGCGGCCGGTGACGAATGCGCCGTACGGCCCTTCTGTGCTCCCGGGTTGAAGAAGACATACGGAATCGACGTTTCCGGTATTGACCCGAAGGGGGTGGGCACACCCCAGGCCAAGCAGGCCGTGAAGGACGGCGTCGACCAGCTGGCGCTCACCACGACCACGGACGCCACCCTCGACGGCTTCGGCCTGAGGCTGCTGGAGGACGACAAGAAGCTGCAGAACGCCGACAACGTCCTGCCGGTGGTCAACGCCGAGGACGCCGGCTCCCCCGAGGTCGCCGCGGCACTCGACAAGCTGACCAAGGTCCTCACGACCGCCGACCTCGTCGACCTGAACCGCCGCGTGGACGCCCAGCGGGAAAAGCCGGCGGACGTCGCCAAGGCCTACCTCAAGGCGAAGGGCCTGCTGAAGTAGGAGTAGCTACCGGTTTGATGGAGAAATGACAGGTAACTGCCCGGCTACAGATTGCCGGGCAGTTACCCCACTCGACCTCCACGCCCTGTAAATTTCAGGCCATGCCCCGTGGACGCCACCGCAATCCCGAACCCCTGCACCGGTTGCTCACGCCGACGACCGTGGCCGGTGTCTCCCTCACGAGCGCGGCAGTGGCCTGGCTGCTCGCGGACCCCGTGGCGCTGCGGCTGCTCGTCGCTGCCACGGCCGCCGCGGGTGTCGCGGGCGCCGTCGTCATGCGCGCCTGGGACCGCGCGGCCGGGCGCCGCGTCGCGGAGCTGGCCCGGGAGCGGGTCAAGGACGAGTGGAAGACCGAAGAGCGCATAGCCGAGCTCGAATCCGACCTCGAAGAGGCCCGGATGCTGCGCGCCAAGCTCGACGCGAAGCTGCGGGCCAAGCGGGTCGAACTGGCGGGGCTGCGGGGCGAGCACGCGGCGCTGCTGCGGCGGTACGCGACCGCCGAGACCGAGCGGGCCAGCGCCCTGGAGGGCCGCCGGCTGCTCGCCATCGAGGCCGCGGCGGCCCCGGCCGCCCCGAAGGAGCTCCCGCCGGTCTCCGAGGAGCGCACGTCGAGCGGCGCGCCCACCTCGGTCGGCTACGCCCGCGCCCACGCGGCGCTGGTGGCCCTGGCCCGCCGGGCGGAGCAGGCGGCCGCTCCGGCCCTCTCCGCTCCGGCCCTCTCCGCTCCCGCTCCTTCCGCGGTCCCGGCGCGGCGGCAGGCGGCGACCGTGGCCCCGTACGCGGGCCCGCGGCGGGCGTCCCGCGCCGAGGGCGGCTTCGACTTCTTCGGCACGAAGAACGCGGCGCAGGCCCGGGCGGCGATCGAGTCGGTGCAGAACGAGGACCTGGCCGACGTGGTCGGCGCCGAGGCCCTCGCGGTCCACAAGGCGGAGAGCGAGCAGGCCGCCGGGGAGCCGGGGTTCAAGCCCGCTCCCGAGCAGGCCGCGCCGGGCAATGTCATCGACCTGACGGCCCACGACGAGACCGAGCCGATCGACGTCGCGCGGCTGCGCACCGCCATCTCGTAGTCCTGGCGCCCTCGTTCCTCACGGGGCGTACGAGCCCACCAGCCGGGCCAGGTGACGGCCGGCCAGCAGCAGCGGGGTCCGGCTCCGGGTGACCTGGGCGGTCATCTCCGCGCCTTCGAGCGTGTTCACGACGGTCACCGCGAGGTCGCGGGCCTCCGGCTCCGGCCAGCCCGAGGCCAGGAGCTTCGCCGCCACCAGCTCCTGCCAGTGCGCGAAGGCCTGCGCGCAGGCGGCCTGCAGTTCGGGCAGGCGGCCGACCGTCTCCAGGGCCGTCGCCGTCACCGGGCAGCCGTCCCGCCAGTCCGAGGCGGCCAGGGCGTCGGCCAGCAGGACCGTGACCTCCTCCAGGGCCCGTGCCGGGTCGGCTTGCGCGGCGAGTCCGGCCCTCAGCAGCTCCGCGAACTCGGCGTCCCCGTACCGGAGCGCGGCGACCGCCAGCTCCTGCTTGCCGCCGGGGAAGAAGTGGTACAGGGAGCCCAGGGTGGCCTCCGCCTCGCGGACGAGCTGCTTGACCGGGGTGTTCTCGTACCCGCCGTGCTGCATGAGGCGGGAGGCCGTGCGGACCAGCCGCTCGCGCGTCCCCAGTTCGGGCTTCGTCGCTGTCATGGGCCGGATCCTACCTCCGCAATTGGATAGAGCGCTCGTTCTAGTCCGTGCTACGGTCGGCCCCGAGCGCTGGATAGAGCGCTCGTTCTAGTTCTGTCACAGCGTCGGCTTCGTGCCACCGCACCGCCCTCGCCATGCCACCGGATCCAGGAGAACTCCGCCATGCAGCAGAGCAGCAGCAGCGCCAAAGCCGCGGTCACCGTCATCGGCCTCGGCCCCATGGGCCGCGCCATGGCCGCCGCCTACCTCGACGCGGGGTACGAGGTCACGGTCTGGAACCGCAGCCCCGGCAAGGACGCCGACCTGGTCGGACGCGGCGCCCGGCGGGCCCGCTCCGCCGCGGAGGCCGTCGCCGCCGGCCCCCTCGCCGTCCTCAGCCTCATCGACGTCGAGGCCATGTACCCGGTCCTCGCGGACGCCGACCTCGACGGCAGGGTCCTGGCCAACCTGTCCTCCGACGTCCCGGACAAGGCGCGCAAGGCCGCCGAGTGGGCGGCGGCGCGCGGCGCCTCGTACCTCACCGGCGGTGTGAACGTGCCGCCCGCCGGGATCGGGCAGGAGGGCTCCTCGATCTTCGTCAGCGGTCCGCAGCGCGCGTACGCGGAGCACCGCGAGACGCTCGACGTGCTCGCCGCCACCGACTACCGGGGCGAGGACCCGGGCTACGCGCAGCTCTACTACCAGCTCAACATGATCATGTTCTGGACGGCGTACACCGGCTGGTACCAGGCCGTCGCCGTCGCCCGCGCCAACGGGCTGACGGCGGCCGACATCCTGCCGTATGCGGGGTACACGGCGGACAGCCTGCGGGGCTTCTACACCCACAGCGCCGCCGCCCTCGACGCCGACGACCACGCCGGCCGGGCCCAGCGCCTGTCCATGTGTGCCGCGAGCGTCGAGCACATCCTGCACACCGCCGCCGACTCGGGCGTCGACACCGGGATCCTCGCCGCGCACGCCGAGCTGTACCGGCGCGGGGTCGACGCCGGCTTCGGCGGCGAGAGCAGCTCACGGCTGGTGCAGCTGCTGGGGAACCCGGTTCAGGGATAGGCGGGGACCGTCAGCCGCGGGCGGTACGGGGACCCGCGCGGTACTCGGCGCCGCGCAGGTGCGTACTGGGCTCAGAACAGCGGCAACTGGCCCGGATGCGGGGGCAGTACGAAGCCGTCCAGGGTCGGTGCGGAGGCGCCGAGCACCACCCGCGCGCGGGAGCCCGGACAGGACACCAGATCGCCGCGGCCCCGCCCGGCGGGAGGGTCGTGGCGGGCGATCCGGCCGGCGGTCACGGCGCAGTCGCGCCCGCATACGGGGCAGGCCCGTCTGGGGGAGTGGGACATGGCCCCAGTCTGCACCCCCGCACCGACAACGTCCGACGGACCGCCGCCCGTACCCGCGCCGCCGGCGTCAGCCGACGGCGCTGCCCGCGCGGTCGGCCAGCCACGCCTCGTGGGACCGGCACACCGCGGCCCACAGCGCCGCCCGGTCCACCGGCGTCAGATCGTCGAGCTCCCGCCCGAACACCCCGCCCACGACCGCCCAGAGCTCCTCGGGCGCGTCCAGGACCTGCTCGCTCGTCTCCTTCCCGGGCTCGATCCGGCTCAGCACCCGCCCCCGCAGCACGTCGATGCCCGTCGCGTCGCGGCGCAGCAGCGCGAGGGTCCGCACGAAACCGGAGTCCGGGGAGGTCGACAGCCGCAGGTGCTCGGCCTCGAAGTCTGCCGTGACGGCCGGCGCCGAGCGGAAGTTGACCACCGGGCAGGGGCCGCCGTCGTTGACGTACCGCCAGCCGGCCCCGCCGCCCCCGTCGCCGTCCTCCAGCGGGGCCAGCTCGTAGGTGAAACCGCCCTGCCGGTACGTCCCCGCCCGCAGCGGCAGCGGCTCGTACGGCCCGTCACCCAGCCCGGCGTCGACGAAGAACTCCTCGCCCTCCGCCCGTACCGTCAGCGCGAGGTGGTCGCCGCTGACGTCCCGCCGCTCGCGGTCCGCCGCGCCGAGGACACCCCCGAGGTGCCGGGTCACCTCGTAGCCGAGGGTTTCGAGCAGCAGCGCGAACCCGCCGTTGAGGTGGAAGCAGTACCCGCCGCGCCCGGCGGCGAAGCGGCGCGCCGACAGCTCGGGGTCGATGCCGGGCGCCCGGCCGAGCTGGATGTCGACGTTCTCGTACGGGATGCGTTCGAGGTGCGCGCGCTGGAGTGCGAACAGCGCCGCGACGGTGGGACGCGGCGGCCGGGCGAGGCCCAGCCGCCGGAGGTAGCCGTCGGATATCTCTGGGGTCATCCCCGCAGAGTAGGGGCTCCCACTGACAACTCCCCGGCTCCTGACCGCTACTTGTCAATATCCCCGACGACGAAGAAGAGCGAGCCCAGGATCGCCACCATGTCCGCGACCAGCTGGCCGGGCAGCAGCACCGACAGGGCCTGGATGTTGTTGTACGACGCCGAGCGCAGCTTCAGCCGGTACGGGGTCTTGTCGCCCTTCGAGACCAGGTAGTAGCCGTTGATGCCGAGCGGGTTCTCGGTCCAGGCGTACGTGGCCCCCTCGGGCGCCTTCAGCACCTTCGGCAGGCGCTGGTTGATCGGGCCGGGCGGCAGCTCGTCCATCCGGTCCAGGCAGGCGACGGCGAGGTCGAGGGAGTTGTGGGTCTGGTCCAGCAGGCACTCGAACCGGGCCAGGCAGTCGCCCTCGGTGCGCGTGACCACCTGCAGGACGTCCTGGAGCTCCCCGTAGGCGAGGTAGGGCTCGTCGCGCCGCAGGTCGAAGTCGACCCCGGAGGCACGGGCGATCGGCCCGGAGACCCCGTACGCATGGACGGCCTCCGCGGACAGGACGCCGACGCCGCGGGTGCGGCCGCGGAAGATCTCGTTGCCGTGGACCAGCTTGTCGTACACGTCCATGCGGGTGCGCACGTCGGCGATCGCCGCGCGGGCCCGGCCGAGCCAGCCGGCCGGCAGGTCCTCCTTGAGGCCGCCGACGCGGTTGAACA
Organism: Streptomyces sp. NPDC006326; assembly: GCF_040612915.1. NCBI lineage: Bacteria > Bacillati > Actinomycetota > Actinomycetes > Kitasatosporales > Streptomycetaceae > Streptomyces > Streptomyces sp. NPDC006326. Next base: position 186,229 of record NZ_JBEXRC010000006.1, read on the forward strand.
TGTAGTGCATCCGGCCGCCGGAGATCTCCTCCATGACGGCCTGGAGCTCCTCACGCTCGCGGAACGCGTGGAAGATCGGGGTGATTCCGCCCAGTTCGAGGGGATACGAGCCGAGGAACATCAGGTGGTTCAGCACCCGGTTCAGCTCCGCGAGCAGGGTCCGCATCCACACGGCCCGCTCGGGCACCTCCATGCCGAGCATCCGCTCGACGGCCATGACCACGCCGAGCTCGTTCGAGAACGCGGAGAGCCAGTCGTGGCGGTTCGCGAGCATCACGATCTGGCGGTAGTCGCGGGCCTCGAAGAGCTTCTCGGCGCCGCGGTGCATGTAGCCGACGACCGGCTCGGCGCTGACGATCCGCTCGCCGTCCAGGACGAGGCGCAGGCGCAGCACGCCGTGCGTCGAAGGGTGCTGCGGTCCGATGTTGAGCACCATGTCGGTGCTCTCCGCCGCACCGCCGATGCCGACCGTGGTCTCCGTCATGGCCGCATTGTCTCAGCCCTAGGGTGAAGGCATGGAAACGGGGACAGAGGGTGAGACGAGCCGCCCCGAGTGGGTGGGGCTGCCCGGGGGACTGCTGCGGCTGAGGCGTCTGCTCCTGGTGCTGTGGACGGTGCCGCTGACCGCCGTCACCGCCCTGGTGCCCGGGCTGCTGGCCGGGCCCGCCTGGGCGGCCTGCGGGCTCGTCTGGCTCGCCGTCGCGGCCTGGGGAGGGGTGCTGCTCGGCCGCAACTGGCGGTCCTGGCGGTATGCCGAGCGGGCGGACGACCTGCTGATCAGCCGCGGGGTGCTGTGGCGGACCCAGACCGTCGTCCCGTACGGGCGGATGCAGCTGGTCGAGGTCACCTCCGGCCCGCTGGAGCGCCGCTTCGGGCTGGCCTCCGTCCAGCTGCACACGGCGGCCGCGGCGACGGACGCCAAGATCCCCGGGCTGGCGCCGGCCGAGGCGGAGCGGCTGCGGGACCGGCTGACGGAGCTCGGCGAGGCCAGGTCGGCGGGGCTGTGAGCGGCGACCCCGCGGCCGCGGCGGCCGGAGAGCGGCGGCTGCACGTGCTCACCCCGCTGCGCCGCGCCTGGGTGCCGATCGCCGCGCTCCTCGGCGCGGCCGGCCACCAGGGCGAGCGGGCGGCGCAGTGGCTGGCGGAGCTGTCCACCGCCCAGCGGACCGCCGGGGCGGCCGCACTGCTCCTGCTCTTCGGCCTGTACGGGTTCCTGAGCTGGTGGTTCACCCACTACGCCGTGACCGACACCGAGCTGCGCATCCGCAGCGGGCTCCTCTTCCGCCGCACCGCGCACATCCGCCTCGACCGTATCCAGGCCGTCGACGTCACCCGCCCCCTCGCGGCCCGCCTGGCCGGCGTCGCCAAGCTCCGGCTCGACGTCATCGGCACCGGCGACAAGGACGAGCTGGCCTTCCTCGGCGAGCGGGAGGCGGTGGCGCTGCGCGCCGAACTGCTGGCCCGGGCGGCGGGCTTCGCGCCCGAACGGGCCGCCGCCGTGGGCGAGGCCCCGGAGCACGAACTGCTCCGCGTCCGCCCCCGTGAACTCCTCGGCTCGCTGGCCCTCACCCTCTCCGTGTGGGCGGCGGTCGCCGTCGGCCTGGCCGCTCCTGTGCTGGTGTGGTGGGTCAGCGACAACCCGTGGGTGGCGCTGGGCACCCTGCTGCCCGTCCTGGGCGGGGTCTGGGCGGGCACCGCCGGCCGTTTCCTGGCCGAGTACGACTGGCGGGTCGCCGAGTCCCCGGACGGGCTGCGCCTGGACCACGGACTGCTGGACCGGGCCCACGAGACGGTGCCGCCCGGGCGGGTGCAGAGCGTGCGGATCGTGGAGCCGCTGCTGTGGCGGCGCCGGGGCTGGGTCCGGGTGGAGCTGGCCGTGGCCGGCTCGAAGAACGGGGTCCTGGTCCCGGTGGCCACGCGGGCCGCCGCCCAGGCGGTGATCGCCCGGGTGCTGCCGGGCGTGGACCTCGCGGCCCTCGGCTTCGCGCCCGCCCCCGGCGGGGCCCGGTGGGTGGTCCCGGTGTGGTGGAAGGGCTACGCGGTGGCCGTCTCGGCCGAGGTGTTCGCCGCGCGCAGCGGGCGCCTGTGCCGCCGTACGGAGATCGTCCCGCACGCCAAGGTGCAGAGCGTGCGGCTGAGCCAGGGCCCCTGGGAGCGGGTGTGCGGGGTGGCCGACGTGCACGTGGACACCGGGGCGAACGGCACGGTCACCGCCCGGCTGCGGGCGACGGCCGACGCCGCCGCCCTGCTGACGGCCCAGGCGTCCCTCTCCCGCACCTCCCGAGCGGACGCCCGCCCGGACCGGTGGATGACCTGAGGCCCGGCTCGCTCTAACCGGGGCCCGGGCCGGGGCCGGTGCCGGGGCCGATGCCGCGGGGGCCGCCGGGGCGCCGGGCCGCCAGTACCTCCTCGACGTCGAACTCGGTGAGGCCCAGGGGCGGGCCGGGCGGCGGCCTGCGCAGTGCCGCGCGGATCTTCTCGTTGATCTCGGAGAGGATCGCGCGGGCCTCGCGCTCGGAGCGCGCCGCCGAGACCGCCTCCAGGGCGTCCTCGGCCTCCCTGCGCAGCGCGAGCGCGGGCGGCAGGACCGCGAAGCCCTCGCGGTGCATCTTCTCCTTGATCCACCACATCTCGTCGTACGGGGCGTCGAGCGAGGGCAGCGGCTTGCCCAGGCCGGGCAGGTCCGCGAACTCGCCGCGCTCGGCGGCCTCCCTGATCTGCCGGTCCACCCAGGACTCCACGCTGACGCCCGGGGGCTTGCGTTCGGTCACGGTCCCTCCTCGCAGTTCGTCCCCCGCCCGGCGGTACGGGCCTCGCCCCGGCCACCGGCCCGGACGGCCCGGCCGGTGCGGGCCGGGCTCAGCCCGCGGCGCCGCCGCCCGCGCGGACCAGGCCCGTTTCGTAGGCGAGGACCACGACCTGGACCCGGTCGCGCAGGCTGAGCTTCGTCAGGATCCGGCCCACGTGCGTCTTCACCGTGGCCTCGGACAGCACCAGGCGGCCCGCGATCTCGCCGTTCGACAGGCCCTGGGCGACCAGCAGCATGACCTCCCGCTCGCGCTCCGTCAGCCGCTCGATCTCCTTGTTCTGCGGCTCCTGCGTACCGGTCGGCAGCAGCGGGGCGAACCGGTCCAGCAGGCGCCGGGTCGTGGACGGGGCCACCACCGCGTCGCCGCTGTGCACCGAGCGGATCGCGGCCAGCAGCTCCGCCGGCGGAACGTCCTTCAGCATGAAGCCGCTCGCGCCCGCCTTCAAGCCCGAGAAGGCGTACTCGTCCAGGTCGAAGGTGGTCAGGATGATCACCTTGGGGTGCTCGGGCCGCTCGCAGATCCGCCGCGTCGCCTCCACCCCGTCCAGCTTCGGCATCCGCACGTCCATCAGCACCACGTCCACCTTCGTGGCCCGCAGCACCTCCAGCGCCTCCAGGCCGTCACCGGCCTCGGCGACGACCTCCATGTCCGGCTGGGCGGCGAGCACCATCCGGAAACCCGTGCGCAGCAGCACCTGGTCGTCGACCAGCATCACTCGGATGGACATCAGTTACCTCGACCTCGTCATTTCTTCTTGAGCGGGAGCAGGGCGCTGATCCGGAAGCCCCCGCCCGGGCGGGGGCCCGCGTCCAGGGTTCCGCCGACCATACCGATCCGTTCCCGCATGCCGATCAGCCCGTGCCCGGCACCGTCGGCGCCGCCGTCCTCGTACAGCTCGTGGGCCGCGCCCCGGCCGTCGTCCTCGACCAGCAGCCCGAGCCCGTCGTCGAAGTAGACCAGCCGGACGCTGGCCTTCGCGTCGGGGCCGCCGTGCTTGCGCGTGTTCGTCAGCGCCTCCTGGACGATCCGGTAGGCGGTGAGCTCCACACCGCTGGGCAGCCGGCGCGGGGCGCCCTCGACCTCGAAGTCCACCGCGAGACCCGCCGCCCGTACCTGCTCGACGAGGACCTCGATCTGCTCGACGTCCGGCTGCGGCACGTAGTCCTCGGACTCCTGCGGCTCGCCGGTCCGCAGCACGCCGAGCAGGCGGCGCATCTCGGCCAGCGCCTGGCGGCCGGTGCCGGAGATGGTCTGCAGGGCCTCCTTGGCCTGGTCCGGCGCCACGTCCATCACGTACGCCGCCCCGTCGGCCTGCACCACCATCACCGACACGTTGTGCGCGACGACGTCGTGCAGCTCGCGGGCGATCCGGGCCCGCTCGGCGGCCACGGCGACCTTGGCCTGGGCCTCGCGCTCCTTCTCCAGGCGCTGGTTGCGCTCGACGAGCTGGGCGTAGTACGCGCGGCGGGTGCGCAGGGAGTCGCCGAGCACCCAGGCGAGGGCGAAGGGGACGATGGCGAACAGGGTGAAGAAGACGTTGTCGGTGGTGCCGCCCTTGTCCACGTGGAAGCGCAGCGCGTACAGCGGGGAGGCGGTCAGCCCGATGGCGAAGGCCGTACGGGAGAGCCGGCGCGAGACCTCGGCCGAGGCGGCGACCGTGTAGAGGACGACCAGCATCCCGAAGTCCCCGGCGTGCACGTCGGTGCCGGTCAGCAGCTGGTAGACGCCGGTGCCGACGGCCAGCCAGAACATGGGCACGGTCCACTTGCGGCGCAGGGCCACGACGGCGCCCATCGCCAGCACCGAGGGCAGGGCGACCAAACGGGGCGCGGCGCCCGCGGGGCCGGGCTCGGCGACCTCCAGCATCGCGATCCCGACGAGGAGGACAGCCCAGAAACTGTCGACGCCCGTCGGGTGTCTGCGGAGGAAGTCGTAGAGGCGCTGCACGTAACCCAGCGTAGGCAACGCCGATGGGTGCCGGAGTCAACCACAGGTGCGAACCTCGTGACCGGGGTGTACTCCGCAAGGTGGAGGGCGCCCTTAGCCTGTGGGGGATGAGCACGCAGAGCACTCGGGGTGTAGGGGCGGGGCCCGTCCGCTGGCGCACGGCAATGGAGCGGGCGCTCTACGGGCCCGACGGCTTCTACGTGCGCCCCGGCGGGCCGGGACCCGCCGGGCACTTCCGCACCTCGGTGCACGCCTCGGGCCTGTACGCGGGGGCCGTGGCGCGGCTGCTGCGACGGGTGGACGCCGAGCTCGGTCACCCCGAGGACCTCGACCTGGTCGACGTCGGCGCCGGGCGGGGCGAGCTGCTGGCCGGGGTGCTGGCCGCGCTGCCCGCGCAGGTCGCGCAGCGGGTGCGGCCGTACGCGGTGGAGCGCGCCGGGCGGCCGGACGGCCTGGACGCGCGGATCCGGTGGGTGCCGGAGCCGCCCGGGGGGACGAGGGGTCTGCTGTTCGCGAACGAGTGGCTGGACAACGTGCCCGTGGACGTCGTGCAGGACGGGCGCTACGTGCTGGTCGCGCCCGACGGTACGGAGAGCCCGGGCCCGCAGGTGGACGGCCCGGACCGGGCCTGGCTGGAGCGGTGGTGGCCGGACGCCCGGTCCGAGGGGCGCGCGGAGATCGGCAGGCCGCGTGACGAGGCCTGGGCGGCGGCCGTCGCGACGCTGGAGCGGGGGCTGGCGGTGGCCGTGGACTACGCCCACATCCGCGGTGCCCGGCCTCCCCACGGGACGCTGGCCGGGTTCCGCGGAGGCCGGGAGGTGCGGCCGGTGCCGGACGGCAGCTGCGACGTCACCGCGCACGTGGCGCTCGACGCGTGCGCGGGGCCGGGGTCGGCGCTGCTGAGCCAGCGGGAGGCGCTGGGCCTGCTCGGCGTCTCGGGGGCCCGGCCCCCGCTGGCCCTGGCCTCCTCCGACCCGGCGGGGTACGTCCGCGCGCTCGCCTCCGCGGGGGAGGCGGCGGAACTCACCGCGCGCGGCGGGCTGGGGGACTTCCTGTGGCTGGTCCAGCCGGTCGGCACCGCACCCTGGCCGGGCTGACCGGGCCCACCGCCGGCCCGGGCCGAACCGGGTGCGCCGCGCCGGGCCGAGCCCCGCGCGGCGCACCCCTCGCTCCGTGGGGCTATTCGGTGACGTCGTGGCCGTGGCCCTCGCGGAGGCCGCCGCCGGCTCCCGCGCCGCCGTCCGTCGGCTTCGCGACGACCGGCTGCGACAGCGGGGCCAGGTCGAAGGCGTAGTGGCCGACGGCGTTCGCGATGACGTCCACGTTGATGTCGAGGGCCTTCTGGTCGATGTTCGCGATCGTGTCGCCCTTGCCGTGGTAGTTCACGTCGTACGCGATCCCGGCCTGGCCGCCGAACTTCGCGGCCTGGGCCGCCGTCTTGATGCCCTCGGCGCCCGTGTCCGTACCGCCGGACGGGATGCCCGCCTCGATGAACGGGCCGTAGTCGGAACGGCCGGTGAAGTCGGAGCCCTCGTGCGGGATCTTCTGCGCGTCGAGGAAGTCGGTGATGCCCTTCTCCAGCTGCGCCGAGCCCTCGGGGCCGGGGCCCGAGCCGACGTGGTCGGAGTCGTCGCCGTCGTAGACGAAGTACGCGGCGTTCGGCGAGGCGATCATGTCGAAGTTCAGGTACAGCCTGATCTGCTTCTTCTGTTCCGGCGTCAGCCCGCCCACGTACGCCTCCGAACCGAGCAGGCCGAACTCCTCCGCCGACCACCAGGCGAACTTGACCTTGTTCTTGATCTTGTTCTGGCTGCTCGCGAGACGCTGGGCGACCTGGAGGATGCCGGCCGAGCCGGAGCCGTTGTCGTTGATGCCGGGGCCCGCCGAGACCGAGTCCAAGTGGGCGCCGAGGAAGACGGTGTTGTTCTCGTCGCCGCCCCGCGTCTCCGCGACGACGTTGTACGTCTTGCGGTTCTCGCGCAGCTCCCGGACGTCCAGGGTGACCTCGACCGGGCCGGCCGCGGCCTCGGCGGCGAGCCGCTCGCCCTCGGCCTTGGTGACGCCACCGGTCGGGACCTTGCCCGCGTTCGGGTCGCCCAGGGTTCCGTTGAGGGCGCCCTCGGTGTTGTTGTAGATGACCGCGCCGACCGCGCCCGCCGCGGCGGCGTTGGCCTGCTTGACCGCGAAGGTGCAGCCGCCGCGCTTGATCAGGGCGATCCTGCCGGTGAAGGCGCCCGCGGCGAAGTCGCCGGGCTCGCAGCCGTTCGTACCGTCCGCGTCGACCGGGGCGACGGCGAGCGGGGCCGTCACGCCGCCCTCCGGGCCGCTCGCGGTGTACGTCATCAGCTTGAGCGGGACGTCGCGCCCCGCCGCACCGTTGACCTTGAGGGTCTCGGCGATCGTCTCGACGTACACGAACTCGAACTCGTTCTTCGTCACCTTGTAGCCGGCGGCCCGCATGACGGCCTCGACGTACTGGGCGGACTGCACGTGGCCCTTGGAGCCGGCCACCCGGGTGCCGTTGTTGTAGTCGGCGATGGACTGAAGGACCTTCAGGTGGTTGAAGGCCCCCTTGCCGGTCGCGTCCTTGACCAGTTTCCTGGCCAGGGCGTCACCCCGTGCGGCGTCGCTCTGCGGGCTGCCTGCGGCTCCGGCGGGGCCGGCGAGCAGCAGGGGGGAGACGAGGGCCGCGGCTGCCAGGGCGGCGGTGGCTGCGGCTATACGGCGTGAGGGCATGAAGTTCCTTCCACGACAGATGCGAGCAGGCAAACGGCGAGCGGTGGACGCACGCTATAGACGCAGAAGCCGATCTGGCCATAGCTTTCACTGATTCCGGTTCGTGAAATCCGTATATCGGTCAATCTGCGCTGCCTGCAACCGGTCGGGGGCCTAACGGAGGATGCCCTCGATGAAGTCGGATCCGATGCGGGCGACCGCCGCCAGGTCCAACTGGTGCTGGGCGTACCGGCCTTGGCGCCGAGTGTGGAGCAGCCCGGCCTTCTTCAGCGCCGACAGGTGCCGGGACACCTCCGGGGCGGTGATCCCGTACACCGTCGCCAGCTCGCTCGTCGTGTACGGGGCCCGGGCCAGGCTCCGGCACAGCTGCATCCGCATCGGGTGCGCCAGCGCCTCCATCCGCCGCTGCAGCAGCTCCACGGAACCGGGCGCGGGCAGCCCGGGCGAGCCGAGCGGGTAGTGGACCACCGGCATCCAGCCGGGGGCGTGCAGGACGAGCAGGTGCGGCCAGCCGAAGTGGGTCGGCACGAACACCAGCCCGCGGCCGGCCGCCGGATCGGTGGCCGTGGCCGAGCCGTTGACCATCTTGTCGGCGGTGATCACCGTGTGGTGCTCGTCGACGCTCAGCGCCGGGGACACCTCCTGGAGCACGGCGGCCAGCCCCTTGCGCCGCAGCACCTGCGTCTTGTGCCGGGCGTCGGCGCCCTGCTGCGCCTCGATCCGCTGCCAGGTCTCCGCGAAGAAGGCCTCGTCGCAGTCCTCCAGCAGCCGGCGCAGCCACACCCGCATCGCGGCGGTGTCGTCCAGCAGCCGGACCGAGAACTCCAACTGGCGCGGACCGCGCGCGGCCGCCACCTCCAGGGCCTTCGCCCGGGCGGCCGGGTCCCGCAGCGGGGACGGACCGCCGCCCTCGTTGTAGAGCGCCAGCCAGCAGTGCTCCAGGGCGGCCATCACGAACCGCTCGTCATCCATCCGGTCCAGTACGTCGAGCTCCTCGGCCAGCGTCGCGGCGGGCCGCCCGGTCCCGCCGGGCACCCCGGCGAAGGCCATGAAGATGTCGGAGAACGAACTGCGCCACATGAACTCGGCTTCGAGCAGCCGCTCCGCAAGGCTGCGGTCGAGCGCGGCGGCGGTCGCGGTGGTCCACGAGGCGAGGCCCGGGTGGTGGGCTGGCTGCGAGAGCGCGTGCAGGGCCATGCAGAGCTCCGCGAGCGGGGAGGGCGCGAAGGTGATCCGCTCGACGGGCAGCCCGGCGATGTCGATGGTGACGCTCATCGCCCCATTCTCCCCGGCGCACCGCTGCGACCAGCACGGACACCGTCCGATTGACGGGGACGGCCAATCGTCGTGCGGGCACCCGCCGACGGGGCGAGGGTGGAGGCATGACCGCCATCGAGCAGTACCTCCTCGACACCTACCGGGCGTCCCGGCACGGCGAACCGATGCCCCCGCCGCCGGGCCGGGACGACGTCGCCGTCTTCCGGGCCGCCCGCGCCCACGAGCAGTTCCGGGCCGTCCTGGACGGCCGCCCGGCCGGCCACCCCTGGCACGCCGCCCTGCGCCGCCTCCTGACCCGGACCGGGCAGCACGGGAGGCGGCGCCGGCCTCAGTCGAAGTTCGGCGCGTTGCGCTCGTAGACCAGGCGCAGGCCGATCAGAGTGAGCCACGGCTCGTGGTCGTCGATCACCGAGGACTCGCCCAGGACCATCGGCGCGAGGCCGCCCGTCGCGATGACGCGGACGTCGTCCGGGTCGCCGTGCGGACCCGCCAGCTCCTTCGCCATCCGGGTGACGACCCCGTCGACCTGGCCCGCGAAGCCGTAGACCACGCCCGACTGCATCGCCTCGACGGTCGACTTTCCGATCACGTTGCGCGGCCGGGCCAGCTCGATCTTGCGCAGCTGGGCGCCCCGTACGCCGAGCGCCTCCATCGAGATCTCGATGCCCGGGGAGATCACCCCGCCCACGTACTCGCCCTTCGCGGACACCGCGTCGAAGGTCGTCGCCGTGCCGAAGTCCACGACGATGGCCGGGCCCCCGTACAGCTCCACGGCCGCGACCGCGTTGATGATGCGGTCCGCGCCGACCTCCTTCGGGTTGTCCATGAGGATGGGGACGCCCGTCTTGATGCCCGGCTCGACCAGGACCGCGGGGACGTCCCCGTAGTAGCGGCGGGTGACCTCGCGCAGCTCGTGCAGCACCGACGGCACCGTCGAACAGATCGCGATGCCGTGGATGCCGTCGCCGAGCTCGCTGCCGAGCATCGGGTGCATGCCCATCAGACCCTGCATCAGCACGGCCATCTCGTCGGCCGTGCGGCGCGGGTCCGTGGAGATGCGCCAGTGCTCGATGATGTCGTCGCCGTCGAACAGGCCGAGCACGGTGTGCGTGTTGCCGACGTCGATGGTCAGCAGCATTACCGCTCCTCGCGCAGGTCCAGGCCGATGTCCAGGATCGGGGACGAGTGCGTGAGCCCGCCGACCGCGAGGTAGTCGACGCCCGTCTCGGCGTACGCGCGGGCGTTGGCCATCGTCAGGCGGCCCGAGGACTCCAGCAGCGCCCGCCCGTGCACCAGCGCCACCGCCTCCTCGGTCTCGATCGGGGTGAAGTTGTCGAGCAGGATCAGGTCCGCGCCCGCGTCCAGGGCCTCGCGGACCTGCTGGAGGGTGTCCACCTCGACCTCGATCGGCAGGTCGAGGAACTGCTCGCGCACCGCCTGGAAGGCCTCCCGGACACCGCCGGCCGCGATCACGTGGTTGTCCTTGACCAGCGCCGCGTCCGACAGCGACATCCGGTGGTTGACGCCGCCGCCGCAGCGCACCGCGTACTTCTCCAGCGACCGCAGGCCGGGCGTGGTCTTGCGGGTGTCGCGGACCTTCGCCTTGGTGCCCTCCAGCTCGTCGGCCCAGGTGCGCGTCGCCGTCGCGATGCCCGACATCAGGCACAGCAGGTTCAGCGCGCTGCGCTCGCCCGTCAGCAGGTCCCGGGTCCGGGCCTTCACCGTCAGCAGCACCTGGCCGGGCCGCACCCGGTCGCCGTCCTCGACGTGCCGCTCGACCTCGAACTCGTCCTCGCAGACCACCGAGAGCACCGCCTCGGCGACCCGCAGACCGGCGACCGTGCCGGCCTCGCGCGCGGTGAAGTCCGCGTACGCCACCGCGTCCTCGGGGACGGTGGCGACGGTGGTCACGTCCACGCCGCCGTCGAGGTCCTCGGAGATCGCCATGTGGGCGATGTCCTCGACCTCGATCGGGTCCAGTCCGGAGTCGGCCAGCAGCTGCGCCAGCGCCGGGTCCAGGCCGCTCTCCTCGCCGTCACCGCAGGCGCAGCCGTCACCGCAGCCGCCGCCCGCCGCGGACTCGTCGAGCAGCGGAAGCTCCGCGTGCCCGTGCTCGTGGTCGTGCTGTTCGGGGGTGCTCACGATGACTGCTCCTGGCTCAGGGGGTGCTCGGGGTACGGGTGCTGTACGGGCGGGAAGCCCGCGGAGTCGGTGGTGGTGACGACCAGGGCGCGCTTCTCGGTGCGCGACAGCCGCACGACGAGGTGGCGGCGCCAGGCGGCATCGTCCCGGTCGGGGTGGTCCTCGCGCCAGTGGCAGCCGCGGGTTTCCGCCCGCCGCTGCGCGGCGGCGACCAGCACCCGGGCCACGCACAGCAGGTTGGTGGCCTCCCAGGTGTCCACGCCCGGTTCGGCGGTCTTGCCGTGGGTCTCCAGGCCGTTCAGGGCGGCGAGGTAGAGGTCCTCCAGCGCCGTCGCGGCGCCGGCCAGCGACTGCGCGGACCGCAGCACGCCCGCGCCCTCCGTCATGATGCGCTGGACCTCGTACCGGGCCTCGGCCGGCTGGAGCGGGCCCGTCGAGGGCTCCGGGACGACCGGGCCGGTGCCCGACGGGGCGTGCGCGACGATGTCCTCGGCGATGCGCTCGGCGAAGACCAGGCCCTCCAGCAGGGAGTTGGAGGCGAGCCGGTTCGCGCCGTGGACGCCGGTGCAGGCCACCTCGCCGCACGCGTACAGGCCCGGGACGGTCGTCCGGCCGTGCAGGTCGGTGCGGACGCCGCCGGACGCGTAGTGCGCGGCGGGCGCCACCGGGATCGGCTCCGTCACCGGGTCGATGCCGTGGGCGCGGCACGCCGCCAGGATGGTCGGGAAGCGCTGCTCCCACATCTCGGCGCCGAAGTGCCGGGCGTCCAGGTACATGTGCCGGGCGCCCTGCTCCTGCATGCGCCGCATGATGCCCTTGGCGACGATGTCGCGCGGGGCCAGCTCGGCCAGTTCGTGCTGCCCCACCATGAAGCGCACGCCGTCCGCGTCGACGAGGTGTGCGCCCTCTCCGCGGACCGCCTCCGACACCAGGGGCTGCTGGCCCTCGGCGTCCGGGCCGAGGAAGAGCACCGTCGGGTGGAACTGGACGAATTCGAGGTCGGAGACCTCCGCCCCGGCGCGCAGCGCGAGCGCCACCCCGTCACCGGTGGACACCGACGGGTTGGTGGTGGCGGAGAAGACCTGGCCCATGCCGCCGGTCGCCAGGATCACGGCGGGCGCGTGGACGGCGCCGACGCCGTCGTGCTGGCCCTCGCCCATGACGTGCAGGGTGACGCCGGCCGTCCGGCCCTCGGCGTCCTGGAGCAGGTCCAGGGCCAGCGCGTTCTCGACGGTCTCGATGCCGGCCGCGTGCACCGCCTCCACCAGGGCCCGGGAGATCTCCGCGCCCGTGGCGTCGCCGCCCGCGTGCGCGATCCGGCGCCGGTGGTGGCCGCCCTCGCGGGTCAGCTCGATCTCGCCGGTCTCGGCGGAGGTGTCGAAGACGGCGCCGGCGGCCATCAGGCGCCGCACCGCATCGGGGCCCTCGGTCACCAGGAGCCGTACGGCGGCCTCGTCGCACAGACCCGCGCCGGCGACCAGGGTGTCGTCCAGGTGCTGTTCGGGGGTGTCGCCCTCGCCGAGCGCGGCGGCGATGCCGCCCTGGGCCCAGCGGGTCGAGCCGTCGTCCAGCCGGGCCTTGGTGACCACGACGGTACGGCGGCCCGCGGCGGCGCAGCGCAGGGCGGCGGTCAGGCCGGCGACGCCGGAGCCGACGACCACGACGTCGGCTTCGACGGCCCAGCCGGGGGCGGGGGCGTGCAGCCGTATACCGGTGCCGGAACCGGCAGGACCGGTGCCTGCGGCGCTGGTGCCAGGGGTGCTCACGTGTGTGCTCCGAACTCCAATGGGATGTTGTCGATCAGCCGGGTCGTGCCGACCTTCGCGGCGACGGCCAGCACGGCCTGCCCGGTGAAGTCGGGGCCGACCTCGGTGAAGTCCTGCGGGTCCACCAGCGCCAGGTAGTCCAAGACCAGCGGCGGCTCGTGCCGGCCCGCCTCCTCCAGCACGTGGCGTGCCGCCGCCCGTACGCCCTCCGGCAGGTCGGTGCCGGCGGCGCAGGCCGCGGACACGGCGTGCGCGTCGGCGGAGGCGCGGATCTCCCCGAGCCGGGCGAGCGCGGTGGCCCGCTCGTCGCTGGCCGGGGCGGCCTCGGCGCGGGCGAGCAGCGCGGCCTGCGCGGCGAGGCGGTCCTGGCCGGCGAACAGGGCGCGCGACAGGGCCAGGGCCGTACGGCGCTCCTGCGCGGACAGGTAGCGGTTGCGGGACGACAGCGCGAGCCCGTCCTCCTCGCGGACGGTCGGTACGCCGACCACCTCCACGGGGAAGTTCAGGTCGGTCACCATCCGCCGGATCAGCGCCAGCTGCTGCGCGTCCTTCTGGCCGAACAGGGCCAGGTCCGGGCGGGTGAGGTGGAGCAGCTTGGCGACGACGGTCAGCATGCCGTCGAAGTGGCCCGGACGGGTGGCCCCTTCGAGCCGCTCGCCCATCGGCCCCGCGCTGATCCGCACCTGGGGTGCGCCGCCCGGGTAGACCTCGTCGACGGCGGGGGCGAACACGGCGTCCGCGCCCGCGCCGCGGGCGATCACCAGATCGGCTTCGAGGGTGCGGGGATAGCGGTCGAGGTCCTCGTTCGCCCCGAACTGCAGGGGGTTGACGAAGACGGTGACCACGACCTGGCCGTCCGGTCCCGCCTGCTCGCGGGCCGTACGGATCAGGGTGGCGTGCCCCTCGTGCAGGGCGCCCATGGTCATGACGACGGCCCGGGGGCCGGCGCCGGAGCGCGGGAGCCCCGCCAGCTCCCGGGCGGTGTCGATCAACAGGAGATCGCGGGCCGGATCCCGGGTCAGGTCTCGGCTCACCGGTCCGTGCTCCCTTCCGCGCCGTTCGCGCTGTCGGCCAGGACCCCGAGCAGGTCCTCGGCGAGTTCGGGCTTGAGCAGACCGTGCGCGAGGGCCCGGTCGGCGGTGGTGCGGGCCATCGCGAGGTATCCGGCCACCGCGCCGGGGGCGTGCTCGCGCAGCTGTGAGACGTGCGCGGCGACCGTACCGGCGTCCCCGCGGGCCACCGGCCCGGTCAATGCCGCGTCGCCCGAGCGCAGGGCGTTGTCCAGGGCCGCGCCGAGGAGCGGGCCGAGCATCCGGTCGGGGTGCTCGACACCGGCCTTGTGCAGCAGCTCCATGGCCTGGGCGACCAGCGTGACCAGGTGGTTCGCGCCGAGGGCCAGCGCCGCGTGGTAGAGCGGGCGGGCCTCCTCGGCGATCCACTCGGGCTCCCCGCCCATCTCGATCACGAGGGCCTCGGCGGCCAGCCGCAGCTCCTCGGGGGCCGTGACGCCGAACGAGCAGCCCGCCAGGCGCTGGACGTCGACCTCGGTGCCGGTGAAGGTCATCGCGGGGTGCAGGGCCAGCGGGAGCGCACCCGCGCGCAGGGCCGGGTCCAGCACCGCGGTCCCGTAGCGCCCGGAGGTGTGGACGAGGAGCTGGCCGGGGCGGACGGCCCCGGTTCCGGCGAGGCCCTCGACGAGGGAGGGCAGTGCGTCGTCGGGCACGGTGAGCAGCACCAGGTCGGCCCGCTCCAGCACCTGGGCGGGCGGTACCAGCGGCACGTCCGGCAGCATCCGCTCGGCCCGGCGGCGCGAGGCGTCGGAGACGCCCGAGACGGCGACGGGCCGGTGCCCGGCCTGCTGGAGGGCACGCGCCAGCGCGGGTCCGACCCGGCCGGCGCCGACGACGCCGACGGTGAGCCGGGCAGGGCGGTCGGACGGATCCCGTGGCTCCGTCTGTGGGGGTGCGTTCACGCGGGGAGGGCCTTCCGTTCCAGTCCGCGGGGGGTACCGGACGATACGCCGCCATGCTAGCCCCTGGGCGTACGGGCCGGTCGGCGATGATCAGGGCCATGAGCGGCAACGAGGCACTGAGGAAGAGGCTGGTCGCGGCGGGGCGCGGGGCCGAGCGGATGCTCTCCCGCAGTCTGCGCGAGCCGACGGCGGGGGAACTGATGGCCGAGCTGACCGGGCTGGACGTTCCCGATCCGGACGAGCCGGGCGACCTGTACGGGGACGGCGTGGTGGGCCTCCTGGAGCGGCGGGTGGCGGAGCTGCTCGGAACGCAGGAGGCGGCGTTCTTCCCGACGGGGACGATGGCCCAGCAGGTGGCGCTGCGCTGCTGGGCGGGGCGGACCGGGAACCCGGTGGTGGCCCTGCACCCGATGAGCCATCCGGAACGCTGGGAGGGCGGCGCGCTGCCCTTGGTCTCCGGTCTGCGCACGGTGCATCCGACGTCGGAGGCACGCCAGCCGACGGCCGCGGAGGTCACGGACCTGCCGGAGCCCTTCGGCACGCTGATGCTGGAGCTCCCGCTGCGGGACGCGGGCTTCCTGCTCCCCTCGTGGGAGGAGCTGGAGGCGCTCGTGGAGGCGGCCCGGGAGCGCGATGCGGTGGTGCACTTCGACGGGGCCCGGCTGTGGGAGTCCACCGTGCACTTCGGCCGGAGCCTGCCGGAGATCGCGGGGCTCGCGGACTCCGTGTACGTGTCCTTCTACAAGTCGCTGGGCGGGCTGAGCGGGGCGGCCCTGGCCGGCCCGTCCTCCCTGATCGCCGAGGCCCGGGTCTGGCGGCACCGGTACGGGGGCCAGGTCTTCCGCCAGTTCCCGCAGGCGCTGTCGGCGCTGGCCGGGCTGGAGCGGGAGCTGCCGCTGCTGCCCTCGTACGTGGCCCAGGCGCGGATGGTCGCCCGGGAGCTGGGTTCGGCCTTCGCCGCGGCCGGGCTCCCGTGGTTCCGGATCCACCCGCAGGTCCCGCACACGCACCAGTTCCAGGTGTGGCTGCCGTACGAGGCCGACCGGCTGACGGAGGCGGCGGCCGGGCTCGCGGAGGACACCGGCACGGTGCTGTTCCGCACCTGGTCGGCGGAGGGCGGCGCGCCCGGCATCGCCGTGACGGAACTGGAGGTCACCGCCCCGGGCCTCACCTGGACCCCCGAGGACGTCCACCGGGCCGCCGAGGCCTTCACCGCCCGCCTCCACCCCTGACCCCGGTCCGAGGGCAGAGGCGGAGCCGGGCGGGAGCCGTGGCCGGGAAGCGTGGGCGGGGGCGCCGTTTCCGGCCCCGCACGGCAGGGGCGTCCGGGCGCGCGGCGGGGGCATGACGGGGCGGATTTCACGGAAATCGCCGGTACGCGGCCCACTCGGCGTTACCGTCCTGCCACGGGAAGCACCTGCGCCGTCGACCGGAGGAGACACTCCATGACCGCTCAACCCGCCTGGCGGAAGTCCTCGTACTGCGGCGAGGGCGAGGCCTGCGTGTACGTGGCCGCCGCCCCCGGCCACCTCGTCCGGGTGGCCGACCGGGCCGACCCGGCCCACCTGGTTCTGGCCACCACCCAGGCCGCCTGGACCGCCTTCCTGGACGCCGTCAAGACGTCGGACGGCCCGGGCGCCGCGGACACCCCGGCCGCCCCGCACCCGCCGCGCCGGAATCGCGCCCCTCAGGGGATTTTGTCCGATTAGCGCGTATCTTCGGCGCATGCCCACGCCTTACGGATCCCGCGGCGGCATGGCGTTCAGCGCCGCCGAGCTGCACCTGCTCAGGCGAACGCTCGCCCTCGCCCTCCCGTCCTCCTCGGCCCCCCTGACGGCTTCCGAGGTCCAGGACTGCCTGCGCCTCGCGCAGTCGGTGGACGACGCGGTCCAGGAGGCGGGCCGGCTCAGAGAGTTCCTCCTCGCCGACCTGGCCCGCTACCGGGGCGCCCTGCCCGGGAGCCTCTCCGGATACCTGGAGCTGCTCCAGGACGCCCTGGCCGCGGGGTACGAGCCCGCCTCCGACGACCTCGCCGCCCTGCGGGCCCTGCGCGGCAATCCGGTCGCCTCGGCGGTGCTCGACCGCTGCCAGGCCGTGGCCGAACGCTCCGTACGGCGCCGGCTGACCACCACCCCGGCCCCCCGCACCCGGCTGCTGGCCCTGGCCGGCGGCAAGGACAAGGACGAGCCCTCGCGGCCCGCGCCCGCCCCTGCACCCGGGCCCGCCCCCACTCCGGCACCCAAGGGGCCGTCGCGGCCGGAGCGGCCCGTACCGACGCCCGGCGAGGTCTTCCCGCCGCGCCGCAAGCCCGCCCCGCCCCCCGGGGCGGACCTGGCCGCCGGGTAGCTACGCTGGGGGCCATGGACTACGTTTCCGCGCTCGTGCCCCCCATCGTGATGGCCGCGTTCTTCATCGCCCTCGTCGTGACGATCGTGAAGAGCCAGGGCGGCGCCAACAAGGCCAAGGAGGACGCGGCGGTCGACGCCGTGCTCGCCCGCGCCGAGGCCGCCCGCCCCTCGCAGAAGTAGCAGCAGGCAAAAGCAAACAGCGGCGCGGACGCGGTCCGCGCGCTGCGGTACCGCAGGACATCGGGCGCACGCTCCGCGGAGCGCGCGCCCGATTTTCTTGCGCGTTGCCCCCGGAATAGTCGGGCAATTCCGCACAACCCGCACTATCGTGCTGTTGTGCCTCGCCCCCTGGGAGAACTCGAAGACGCGGTCATGACGCGGGTGTGGCAGTGGAACCGCCCGGTCACCGTCCGGGAAGTCCTGGAAGACCTTCAGCAGGAACGGTCCATCGCCTACACGACGGTCATGACCGTTATGGACAATCTCCATCAGAAGGGCTGGGTCCGCCGGGAAGCCGAAGGCCGCGCCTATCGATATACCGCGGTCTCCACCCGCGCCGCCTACTCGGCCGCACTGATGAACGAAGCCTGGTCGACGAGCGACAACCCCGCCGCCGCGCTCGTGGCCTTCTTCGGCATGATGTCCGCGGAGCAGCGCGAAGCCCTTCGCGACGCCTTCCGGATCGTGGGCTACGACGACGAGTCAGGGCCGGAGGCCCACCCCGGCCCGCATGCGGAAGCGGCCCCCGCGGCGGCCGCCGGAGCCGCCCCCGAAGCCGCCCCCGAAGTCGCTCCCGGGGCGCCTCCCGCCGAAGACGACTCCGCCGGGCGCCCGGCCGAGCCGGGGCGATAGCGTCCGGGCATGGCTGAGTTTTCCGCTGCAGAAGCAAAAACAGTGACGATCCGCCGTGCCCGCACCGGTGATGTTCCCGCGCTGCGCCGCCTGCTCGACCAGTACGTGCAGCAGCGGATCCTCCTCGACAAAGCCCCCGTCGTCCTTTACGAGGACATCCAGGAGTTCTGGGTCGCGGAACGCGACTCCGACGGCGAGGTGGTCGGCTGCGGCGCTCTCCACGTCATGTGGGAAGACCTCGCCGAAGTCCGCACTCTCGCCGTCGACCGCACGCTGAAGGGCGGCGGAGTCGGCCACCAACTGCTCCAGCAGTTGTTGGACACGGCCCGGGCTCTGGGCGTCAGCAGGGTTTTCTGCCTGACCTTCGAAGTGGACTTCTTCGCCAAGCACGGCTTCGTCGAGATCGGCGAGACCCCGGTCGCGACCGATGTGTACATGGAGCTCCTGCGTTCCTATGACGAGGGTGTCGCCGAGTTCCTCGGTCTCGAACGAGTGAAGCCGAACACCTTGGGCAACAGCCGGATGCTTCTGCACCTCTGAACGATCACGGCGGCTTTTCCCGTGCTCCGCACACCTGTGGCCTATGTCCGAATCGCGCACGTTTCCCGCCCCGTTGCGGTCTCGAACCTCTCCCGGGGGGTTTGTGTTTTCCTGGGAAAAGCGGTTTCCTTTCCGCGTACTGCTTTTCGATGAAAGGAAATCCGGTGGCACAGAAGGTTCAGGTCCTTCTTGTCGACGACCTCGACGGTGGCGAGGCGGACGAGACCGTGACGTTCGCTCTGGACGGCAAGACCTACGAGATCGACCTCACCACCGCCAACGCGGAAAAGCTCCGTGGCGCGCTTGAGCAGTTCATCAAGAGCGGCCGCCGTACCGGTGGCCGTGCCGCCGCCGGCCGCACCAAGGGCCGGGCGGCCGCGCCCTCGGGCAACCCGGACACCGCCGAGATCCGCGCGTGGGCCAAGGCCCAGGGGATGAACGTCAACGACCGCGGGCGCGTCCCGCAGGACATCCGCGACGCCTACGAGAACGCCAAGGGCTGACCCGCGGCACCCCGTAGCGGCGTACGCCGACGCAGGCGGGCCCGGTGGCACTCCGTCGCCGCCGCGGCCACCAGGCGTACGAGATCGGGCCCGCGCGCGGGCCCGGCAGCTCCCTGCCCGGGACCGGGCAGGGACGGCAGCAGTGCTTCACACCCCTGCTCGGGGGGTCGCAGCCACACGGCGGCCCCCCGGGGACTCCCCACCACGGGATAGCCTGGAGGAACCGGGGCCGTGATCCGGCCTCCCGTACCGACGGCGCCGAGATCGAGGGCGACCCCGCCCCACTCCAGCCAGTCGAGCAGCCCCTCCAGTTCCTCCGCGCTGCCGGCGGCCACCAGGAAGCGCATCCTGCGGCCCATCAGCGCCACCGGACCGGTCGCGACCGGCCTGCGCAGCAGCTCCGCCCCCGCGTCGGCGGGAAGCTCCAGGACGTCGAACCCGATCCCGGTGATCAGCTGGGCGGGCGGACCGCCCGCGGTGCTCCAGCCGAGCACGCGCTCGTACCAGGCGGCGTACGCACGGGTGTTCGTATCCGTGTGCGCATCCTCGGGCGTGACGCGTGGCGGCGGAACGGTGAGGGCCATGCCCGGAGCAACTCCCGAGAGGGCCCCGGGTTACGTTCAGCACCGGACTCGGTGCGGAACGTAAAGGTCCATCGAGGCGGAGTCCCACATTCGGGACAGATTCCTGTTCGCCCTCAGCGGAGGGAACCGGTGCCCCCGGCATGGAGTGTCAGACCTTGCGGGTAAGACATTCCTAGTGGATGGGGGGCGACACGCTGATTTGGACGGGTTCCGTTCGCCATCGGCGTACACCTGTGACGGGTATCTGCCTGGCCTGCGGGAACATCGTCTCGCACCATCGGGTTGGAGCAGTTGTCGGCTGTTGAAGCTGGTTTTCCCCCCGCACACGGGGGTGAGCCGCGGACGGATGTCGGCAGTTGGAATGAGCTGTCCCGCCCCGCGGGACTAGCATGCGGAAGGACAGGGCGGGGACCGACCCCGAACTGCCCGACCGCTCTGAGGAGCGATAAACGATGTTCGAGAGGTTCACCGACCGCGCGCGGCGGGTTGTCGTCCTGGCTCAGGAAGAAGCCCGGATGCTCAACCACAACTACATCGGCACCGAGCACATCCTCCTGGGCTTGATCCACGAGGGTGAGGGTGTCGCCGCTAAGGCCCTGGAGAGCCTCGGGATTTCGCTCGAGGCTGTTCGCCAGCAGGTTGAGGAGATCATCGGCCAGGGCCAGCAGGCCCCGTCCGGGCACATCCCCTTCACCCCGCGGGCGAAGAAGGTCCTGGAGCTTTCGCTCCGAGAGGCCCTCCAGCTCGGCCACAACTACATCGGCACGGAGCACATCCTGCTCGGCCTGATCCGCGAGGGCGAGGGCGTCGCCGCCCAGGTCCTGGTGAAGCTGGGCGCCGATCTCAACCGGGTCCGGCAGCAGGTCATCCAGCTGCTCTCCGGATACTCCGGCGGAGGCAAGGAGTCGGCGACGGCCGGCGGCCCGGCCGAGGGCACCCCCTCGACCTCGCTCGTCCTGGACCAGTTCGGCCGCAACCTGACGCAGGCCGCCCGCGAATCCAAGCTCGACCCGGTCATCGGGCGCGAGAAGGAGATCGAGCGGGTCATGCAGGTGCTGTCCCGCCGCACCAAGAACAACCCGGTCCTCATCGGCGAGCCCGGCGTCGGCAAGACCGCCGTCGTCGAGGGCCTGGCCCAGGCCATCGTCAAGGGCGAGGTGCCCGAGACCCTCAAGGACAAGCACCTCTACACCCTGGACCTGGGCGCCCTGGTCGCGGGCTCCCGCTACCGCGGTGACTTCGAGGAGCGCCTGAAGAAGGTCCTCAAGGAGATCCGCACCCGCGGCGACATCATCCTGTTCATCGACGAGCTCCACACCCTCGTGGGTGCGGGCGCCGCCGAGGGCGCGATCGACGCCGCCAGCATCCTCAAGCCCATGCTGGCCCGTGGTGAGCTCCAGACCATCGGTGCCACGACCCTCGACGAGTACCGCAAGCACCTTGAGAAGGACGCGGCTCTTGAGCGCCGCTTCCAGCCGATCCAGGTGGCGGAGCCTTCCCTCCCCCACACGATCGAGATCCTCAAGGGCCTGCGCGACCGCTACGAGGCCCACCACCGCGTCTCCATCACGGACGAGGCCCTCGTCCAGGCGGCGACGCTGGCCGACCGGTACATCTCGGACCGCTTCCTGCCGGACAAGGCGATCGACCTGATCGACGAGGCCGGCTCCCGGATGCGCATCCGCCGGATGACCGCACCGCCGGACCTCCGCGAGTTCGACGAGAAGATCGCGGGCGTGCGGCGCGACAAGGAGTCGGCCATCGACTCCCAGGACTTCGAGAAGGCGGCGTCTCTCCGTGACAAGGAGAAGCAGCTGCTGGCGGCGAAGACCAAGCGCGAGAAGGAATGGAAGGCCGGCGACATGGACGTCGTCGCCGAGGTCGACGGCGAGCTGATCGCCGAGGTCCTCGCGACCGCGACCGGCATTCCCGTCTTCAAGCTCACCGAGGAGGAGTCCTCGCGACTGCTCCGCATGGAGGACGAGCTCCACAAGCGGGTCATCGGCCAGAAGGACGCCATCAAGGCGCTTTCCCAGGCGATCCGCCGTACCCGTGCGGGTCTGAAGGACCCGAAGCGCCCGGGTGGCTCGTTCATCTTCGCCGGCCCGTCCGGTGTCGGTAAGACCGAGCTCTCCAAGACGCTCGCCGAATTCCTCTTCGGCGACGAGGACGCGCTGATCTCGCTCGACATGTCCGAGTTCAGCGAGAAGCACACGGTTTCCCGTCTCTTCGGTTCGCCCCCCGGCTACGTGGGCTACGAAGAGGGCGGCCAGCTCACCGAGAAGGTGCGCCGGAAGCCGTTCTCCGTCGTCCTCTTCGACGAGGTCGAGAAGGCGCACCCGGATATCTTCAATTCCCTGCTCCAGATCCTGGAGGACGGTCGTCTGACCGACTCCCAGGGCCGGGTCGTGGACTTCAAGAACACGGTCATCATCATGACGACCAACCTGGGTACGCGGGACATCTCCAAGGGCTTCAACCTGGGCTTCGCCGCCCAGGGCGACGTCAAGACCGGTTACGACCGGATGAAGGCGAAGGTCAACGAAGAGCTCAAGCAGCACTTCCGGCCGGAGTTCCTGAACCGCGTCGACGACACGGTCGTCTTCCACCAGCTGTCGCAGGAAGACATCATCCAGATCGTCGACCTGATGATCGCCAAGGTCGACGAGCGCCTGAAGGACCGCGACATGGGCATCGAGCTGAGCGGCGACGCCAAGCTCCTGCTCGCGAAGCGGGGCTACGACCCGATCCTGGGCGCCCGCCCGCTGCGCCGGACCATCCAGCGCGAGATCGAGGACATCCTGTCGGAGAAGATCCTCTTCGGCGAGCTGCGCCCCGGTCACATCGTGGTCGTCGGCAAGGAGGGTGACGGCGAGGAGGCCAAGTTCACCTTCCGCGGCGAGGAGAAGTCGGCCCTGCCGGACCTCCCCCCGATCGAGGCCACGGGCTCGGGCCCGGACCTGAGCAAGGGCGCGTAACCGCTGCCGCTCGGCATGCACGAAGGGGCGGCCCCGGAACCACGGTTCCGGGGCCGCCCCTTTCCCGTGCCCGGCCCCTGCACTGCCCGGCCTGGCGAGCCGCTGCCCACAACCCGCGGCGCCGGACCCCCGGCCTATGTGCCTTGGCGCCCCGTATGTCGTCGCAGCCGTGCGGCGGGGGTTTCGCTTACGGCCGGGTGCCGCGGCCGTGCGCCGACGGGCATGACGAGCCGCTGACGGCGGCGCCGGGTCCGCGTCGGCTGCCGCAGCCGTGCGTCGGCCGGCTGCCCGCCGACCGGGGCGCCGGGTCCGCCGCCCCCTTCTGTGGCCCGGGTTCCGCGCCGTGCGCCGGAGTGGCTCGCAGCAGCCAGGGGCGGGCCGGTGCCTGGGCGGGCTCCCCGGGGCTGGGGCGGCCCTGGGGAGCCCCGCTACGGCGATCAGGGGCAGCTGTGGCTCGCCCCCGCCGGCCTTTGGTGGCGCGGCGGTGTGCCACCCGCTCTTGTGCGGGCTCGGGTAGTGCAGCCGTGTGCTGGTCGGGCGCGGTGAGCCGGCGGCGCTGACGTGGGGGCCGGCCGTCCGCCTGCACCCGACGTGCCACCGGGGGGAAGTCGCGCGGATGCGGGTGGAGGGCCGCGGCGGGCCTGCGTGGCCCCGGGCCCGTCGCTGCCGCGGCCAGGGCGCCCGTGGTCGCCCGTACTCGGCCTCTGCCCTGGGCTAGAGCGCGGCACATCCGCCGACCGGGAGCTGCGCCGAACGACCCGCGTCGGCATCCTCCCGGCGGCGCAGGCTGGAGCCGCCTGCGCAGCAGCCTCCCCAGGGGGACCCGCGCCGATGCTCGGCCTCCATCGGGCCCGCGCAGGGCCGGACCAAGTCGACCGGCTGCCGCTGCCGTGCGTCGGCCCGCGGCCCGCCGGCCGGGGCGCCGGGTTCCGCCGCCCCCCTTCGTGGCCGGGTGCGCGGCGGTGCGCCGGCCGGCGTGGCGGGCCTCCGGTCGCCGACGGCGGTGAACCGACAGCCGGCTCCGTGGGCCCCGGGCGGCTGCCGGCCCGCTGGACGCGGGCGGGGGCGCCGGCCGGGACGGGGCCTGGGATGTCGGCGTCGCACCCTGCGGAGTCGCCGCCCGTGGGTAGGGAACCCGCCTGCAGGCGCGCGGTGCCGCAGGGCCCTAAGAGGCCTGGCCTCTGACCGAGGCAGTGGCCGCCCGGTGGCCGGGAAGCACGCCTGCGGCCCGGGGCGCCGGCCTGGGCTGCCGGGGGCCCTTGCCGCCTGTGGGCAAGGGGGTGCGGCGCGGGCCGGGGGATCGTCCAGGACGCCCCGGCGGGGTGGGTCGTGGAGATCCAAAGGGGGGCTCGGCGGTGACAAGCCGCACAGGGCAAAAAGGACCTACTAGAACCTTTCGTAGATCCAGTGTCCGATTTGTCCCCCACGTTGCCCCTGGAAGGGCCCGGTCAAGCGGGACTGCGTCACACTCCGCACCTACGAGCCCCCGTAGTAAAAGGGAGGTTTGAGGATGCGCCGGGACACGGGTTACCAAGGGTGGGCAAGCCCGGCACCCCGCTCAGCGTGCCGGGTCGCTTCGTGCCCCAGCGGGCCGGAGCCCGCGAACCGCTCCTGTCCCCGGCCCCGGAGGTCCTCCTATGTCCGCGAAGCGCGTCAGCACCCGTCGTACCCGTCTTGCCATCGGCGCCACCGCTCTCGGTGCGGCCCTGGCTCTCGGTGCCGGGACGACCGCCGCCTTCGCCGACGAGGCCCCCACCCTGACGGGCACCGCCCAGCTGGTCGCGGCCCAGGCCGCCGCCCAGGCCTCCGCCGCCTCGAAGACCGTTTCCTGGCAGAAGCCGGTCGCCCGCTACACGCTGTCCGCGACCTTCGGCAAGGGCGGCAACCTGTGGTCGCACAAGCACTCCGGCCAGGACTTCGCCTGCCCCGTCGGCACCCCCGTCAAGGCCGTCCACGACGGTGTCGTCGTCAAGGCCGGCCCGAACGGCGGCGGTGACGGCCCGGCCTACGGCAACGCCATCGTGATCAAGCACGCGAACAACACGTACTCGCAGTACGCGCACCTCTCGAAGATCCAGGTCCGGATCGGCCAGAAGGTCTCCAAGGGCGCCCAGATCGCGCTGTCGGGCAACACCGGCAACTCCACCGGCCCCCACCTGCACTTCGAGATCCGGACCACCCCGAACTACGGCTCCGCCGTGAACCCGGTGGCCTTCCTGCGCAGCGCCGGCGTCACCCTCTGACCCTCCGCGGTACGCCCGCTGCCGGGCCCCGCTGCCTGAGCCCCGTTCCGGGCCCCTCCGGGCCGGGGCTCAGTACAGCAGCCACGAGCCCGCCGGCTTGGTCTTCGCGTCGACGCGGCCCGGCTTGAGGGTGTCGATCTGTGCCGGCGAGAGCAGCGCGTCGTACGTCTGCAGGGTCTCCATGGCGCCGCTCCACGGGGCCGTCCACTTGTCCTCGTGGCGCGAGCGGGCGATCTCCAGCGGCCCCTGGGCCTGGTAGATGCCCGGGACCGGCGCCTCGCCGCTCTTCTTCCCGTTCACGTACAGGGCGATCAGCTTGCGCTCGGCGTCGTAGGTGGCCGTCAGCGTGGAGAAGGTCTTCTCCATCTTCGGGCTCTCGCCGGTCACGGTGACCGTGGTCGCCTCCGCGCCCTGGTCGCCCGTCTGGACGCGGAAGATCCAGTTCGGCTTGCCGTTCACCTGGTCCAGGCCCAGTTCGAACGAGAAGGACTTCTCGTTGCCCTGGCTGACGGCGATCTGCCGCCCCTTCGGAGCCCGGTTCCAGACGTGGGCCGAGACGGTGAAGCTCTTGGACGTGTCCACGACGCGCTTCTCGGATTCGGCGTACGAGTTCTCGTTGCCCTTCGTCCGCAGCTCGAAGCGCTTGTCGATGGGGAACACCCCGGCGTCCGGCCCCATCTTCAGCGGGGCCTTGCCGCTGCGGTCCCGGATCCGGGTGGGGTCGTCCTTGACGGTGGGGGTGTTGTCGACGGGGGCCTTGCTCTTGGACCCGCTGGGGGAGGGCGAGGCCGAGGTCGACACCGAGGGCTGGGCCACCGGCTCGTCCTCGCCCTTGTCGCCGCCCAGCAGCAGGAACGTTCCACCACCGGCGAGCAGCAGCAGTACGGTCACGCCGCCGCCGATCATCCACAGCCGCTTCTTGCGCTGCTCGGCCGCCGAACGGTCGGCCATGGCCTCCCAGTCCGGCTGGTCCGACTGCGGCGGGAACGGTACGGGCGCCGGCCCGACCGGCGGCTGCGTGCTCTGGACCGGCAGCCCCTGGGCCCACGGCTGCGGCTGTCCGACCGGGTTCGGCTGGTACGGGTTCGGCGGGGCGGCGCCCTGCTGCGGGTACCCGTAGCCGCCGCCGTCCGCGGGCGGGACCTGCGGCGGCGGGCCGAAGCCGCCGCCGGCGGCGGGCGCGCCGGGCGGGAAGCCGTAGCCGCTGCCCGGGGCCGGGGGGACCGGCGGGAACCCGTAGCCCCCGTTCCCCGGGGCGGGCTCGGGCTGAGGGTGGCTGGAGGGATGCGTACCGTCGGTCATGCCAGGGATGCTAAAACACGGGCCCGCCGGGCCGAACGGCCCGGTCCCGCTGGAACGGCCGCCGCAAGCCGTCACCCCGCCCGAGCCGCAACCCCCCGAAGCCCGTCACCGAGCCCCGTCACACCCCGAGGCCGGTCACCCCGGCAGCCGGATCACCGGGAAGCTGCCCGTCACCGTCGGCGCGTGCTCCGGCAGCCACAGCACCGCCACCGCGCCCGCCGCCGCCCCCGCGCGGTCGGTACCGCCGGGCGCCGCCACGTTGCGGAACGTCAGCCGGGCGCCCAGTACCCGGGCCTGGCCCTCCGCGATGGTCAGCCCCAGCCCGTGGCCCACCCCGGCCCGGTCCGTGGACCCGGTCCGGAACCGGCTCGGCCCCTCGCGCAGCAGCGCCTCCGGGAAGCCCGGCCCGTGGTCCCGGACCCGTACCACCCGGCCCTCGATGTCGACCTGGACCGGCGGCCGCCCGTACCGCGAGGCATTGGCCAGCAGGTTGCCGAGGATCCGCTCCAGCCGGCGCGGGTCGGTGCTCACCACCTCGTCGGCGACGATCCGTACGGACGCCTCCGGAATCAGCGCCGTCACCCGCCGGCTCACGAACTCGCCGAGGGCCACGTCCTGGAGCTCCGCCCGCTCGGAGGCACTGTCCAGCCGGGCCACCTCCAGCACGTCCTCGACCAGCGCCCGCATCGCCCGCGCCCGGTCCAGCACCAGCTCGGTCGGCCGCCCCGGAGGCAGCAGCTCCGCCGCGGTCAGCAGGCCCGTCACCGGGGTCCGCAGCTCGTGCGCGATGTCCGCGGTCACCCGCCGCTCGGCCTCCAGCCGCTGCTGGAGGGTGTCCGCCATGGCGTCCACGGCCCGGGCCAGGTCGTCGGTCTCGTCCCGTACGACGCCGCCGACCGCGTCCCGGACCCGTACGTCGGGGTCCCCGTGCGCCACCCGCTGGGCCGCGACGGCGGCCTTGCGCAGCCGGCGGGAGATCTGCCCGCCGATCAGCACGCCGAGCGCCGAACCGGCGATCACCACGGACAGCGAGCCGACGACCAGGGCCCGGTCCAGGTCGCGGACCAGGTTGGCGCTCTCCTTGAACGCGCTGTGCAGGGACAGCACCTGGCCGTTCCCCAGCGGCGCGGCGGCCCAGACCTCCGGGACCGCCCTCGGGTGCTCCTGGATGTAGGTCCCGCGCCGGCCCGACCGGGCCTTCTCGCGCAGCTCGCCCGGCAGCTCCGGGTCGTTGAGCTTGGCGCCGAACGGCAGTTTGCGCCCGGCTTCGGCGTAGCGGGCGATGAACTGCACGCGTTCCAGCTGGGCGTCGCGGGCGCTCTCCAGCATCGACACGCGGGCAGCGTTGTGCACCACCAGGCTCAGCGCCACGGCGACGAGCGCGCCGACCGCGGCGATGGCGAGTGTGATCTTCCAGCGGATCCCCGTGCGGAGGGTGAAGCGCCTCATGCCTTGAGCTTGTATCCGAAGCCCCGGACCGTTTCGATCCGGTTCTGGCCGATCTTCGTGCGCAGCCGCTGGACGTGGACGTCCACGACGCGGGTGTCGCCGCCCCAGTCGTAGTCCCAGACCCGCTCCAGCAGCCGGTCGCGCGACAGCACGGTGCCGGGGGAGGAGGAGAACTCCAGCAGCAGGCGCATCTCCGTCGGGGTGAGGGCCACCGGGTCGCCCGCCCGGCGGACCTCCATGCCCTCGGTGTCGACCTCCAGGTCGCCGAAGACGAGCACCCCCTGCTCCTCGTCCGGGTCCTCGCCGTTGGGCCCCGCAGCGCCGTTCTGCGGGCCGCCCGCGTGGCCGAAGCGGCGCAGCACCGCACGGATGCGGGCGACGAGGACCGAGCCGTCGAAGGGCTTGGTGACGTAGTCGTCGGCTCCCGCCTCCAGGCCGAGCACCACGTCGATCGAGTCGGCCCGCGCGGACAGCATGATCACCGGGACGGTGGACTCGTCGCGGATGCGCCGGCACAGGCTGACGCCGTCCATGCCGGGCACCATCACGTCGAGCAGCGCGATGTCCGGCCGCCGGGCCCGGAAGGACTCCAGGCCGGACAGGCCGTCGGGCATGGCGGTGACCACGAACCCGTCGCGCTCCAGCGCCAGGGTCGTGGCCTCACGGATGACGTCGTCGTCCTCCACGAACAGGACATGGGTCTCGGCCATGCGCACGCCTCGCCTCGGTTCTTCGCTTCGCGGTGCTTCTGGTGGTGTCAGTTCTTCTGGCTGGTCGCCGGGGCGGGCTGGCCTCCGCCGTCGATGTTGCTGTAGTCGGTGTGCACCCGGTCCTGCTCGGCGAACGCCTCCCCGCCCCAGTGGTACGTGATCACGTCCTCGCCCGACGGATAGGTGAGCGTGTCGCTCTTCGCGTACACCGGCTTGGTGACCACGAGCTCGCCCCGGTCGATCTCCGCGTAGACGGGGGGCGTCTCGTCGGCGAACACATTCTCGTACGTCGTGCCGTCCCCCCGGTACACGTACGAGCCGCGGCCCAGCGCGTCGGCGCAGGACAGCACGTTGACCACGATGTCGACGGCGCTGCTCCCGGTGATCTTCCCGTAGCTCACGTCGACCGGGTACTCCTTGCCGCTGCAGGGCTTGAGATCCCGTTTCACTTCGGCGCTGACCTTGGGGTCCGCCCGCAGCAGGGCGACCGGGTCGACGTTCCGGGCGGGTTTGACGGAGGGCTCCGCGGAGGCCGGGACGTGGTCGGGCGGGGTGGCCGGGGCACTGGTCTTGCCCACGGACTCGGTCCGCGCGGGTCCCCCGTCGCGCAGCCCGGTGCCGCCGCCGGAGCATCCGGCCGCGAACAGCACGGTGCCGGCGAGGACGACCGTCCCCGCCGACATCAGTACGAAAGAGCTCTTGCCGTTCAGGCTTTGGCCGGGGCCTCTGCCCGGAGGCCGGCCCGGGCCTCTGCCCGGACTCCGGCCCGGATCCTGCCCCGGACCCTGGCTCGGACTCTGATCCGGACTTCGGCCCATCAGGCCACGCACCGCTCACGCCCCTCGTACCGGATGGTGTGGTCTCCGCGGTGGTCACCGCGCTCCAGCGCGCGCATGTCCAGGTCCCGGCTCTCCAACTCCTGCCGGAGGCGGGCCAGTGCGCGGTGCAGAGTGCTCTTCACGGTACCCGCCGACATCCCGAGCGCCGCGGCCGTCTCCTCGGTGCTCATCTGCTCCCAGTGTCGCAGCACGACCACGCTGCGCTGCTTGGGTGCGAGCACCTTGAGGATGTCCATCAGCAGGGCGCGGTCGGCGCGCTGGTCGGAGCCGTCCTCGACGGAGGCGTCGGGCAGCTGCTCGGTGGGGACTTCCTCCAGCTTGCGGGCGCGCCACCACTCGGTACGGGTGTTGATCATGACGCGGCGCAGGTAGGCGTCGGCGAGGGACTTGTCGGCGATGCCGTCCCAGCGGCCGTAGGTGCGGACGAGGGCCGTCTGGAGGAGGTCCTGTGCGTCGGTGGGGTCCGGAACCAGGCGCCGGGCACTGCGCAGCAGCGCGTCCTGCCGAGTGCGTACGTACTCCTCGAACCCGAGTACCTCGCCGTGCGCCATCTCAGACCGCCTCCGTTCCCTGCACCGCTCATCCGCTGCCCTTCGGATGCGACGGTACGGAGGCGTTGTCACGAGCCTGTGCGAGCCAGCCTGCGGTGGGCGCACGGACACCCATAGGTTGTGTAACAACGCCTGTGAGCTGCGGTGACTCCGAGTCAAGCGGAACCTTCGACTCAACTTGTATGGGGCACGTACCCGGCTTCCGGCCGACGTGGCCCCGGCCCGTGCTCAGCTCGTCGCGGGGCCCTGCGGCAGCCGGTACGCGCCCCCGGCGAGGGGCTCCACGAGCCCGTCCGCGACCAGCCCGTCCAGCGCCCGGGCCCGCTGCACCGGCTCGTCCCAGACGGTGTCCAGCACGGCCTGCGGAACCGGGCCCACCGCCTCGCGGAGCACGGCGAGCAGCCTGCCCCGCACCTGCCGGTCGGTACCGGCGTACGTCTGCCCGCGGCGCGGCGGTCC
Source organism: Streptomyces sp. NPDC006326 (assembly GCF_040612915.1). Classification (NCBI taxonomy): domain Bacteria; kingdom Bacillati; phylum Actinomycetota; class Actinomycetes; order Kitasatosporales; family Streptomycetaceae; genus Streptomyces; species Streptomyces sp. NPDC006326. The sequence continues at coordinate 216,238 of NZ_JBEXRC010000006.1, forward strand.
GTCGTGCGCGGGCTTGCCGGCCAGGCGCCACGCGCACAGCCCCGCCACCGGGCAGCGGCCGCAGTCCGGGGACTTGGCCGTGCACACCAGCGCGCCGAGCTCCATCGACGCCGCCGCCCAGCGGGCCGCGACGGCCTCGTCCTCGGGCAGCAGGGCCCGGGCCAGGCGGCGCTCGGCGGCCGTCGTGGCGTTGGGCGGGTATTCGACCCCCGTGGTGGTGCGGGCGAAGACCCGGCGGACGTTGGTGTCGAGGACGGCGTGCCGCTGCCCGTACGCGAAGGAGGCCACGGCGGCCGCGGTGTACTCCCCGATCCCGGGCAGCGCGAGCAGCTGCGCGTGCTCGCGCGGTACGTCGCCGCCGTGCCGCTCCGTTATCGCGACGGCCGCCCCGTGCAGGCGCAGGGCCCGGCGGGGGTAGCCGAGCCGCCCCCAGGCCCGTACGGCCTCACCGGGGGACTCGGCGGCCAGGTCGGCGGGGCGGGGCCAGCGGGCGATCCACTGCTCGTACACCGGCAGCACCCGGCTGACGGGGGTCTGCTGGAGCATGAACTCGCTGACCATGACGCCCCAGGGGCCGGCCTCGGGGCGGCGCCAGGGCAGATCGCGGGCGTGCTCGTCGAACCAGGCGATGACGGGGGAGTGCAGCGCGTGGGAGACGGCGGGGGACGCGGTGGAGACGGGGGATGCAGTCATGGCACTCCGCATCCTGGCACGTTTCGGTCCCCCTGGCGTGGCGGCGGTGGACGGGCCGCCGAGGTGTCCGTGCTCACCGAGGGTGTTCAAGGGTGCTCCGTGGCAGGTCGGGTGCGTGGCCGGTTCTCGACCGTCGGACGTCCTCTCCCGGAATGATCATCGCCAAAACACGCCGCGTGCGCGGCATGTGGGGCGCGGATCGGCCCGCCGGTTCTCGTAAAGTTCCGTCCGTGGGATCTATGCGCAATCCGGTCGGGCCGCTCCCCTCCTCCATCTACTGGCGACGGAGGGCCGTGCTGGCTTCCGTCGTCGCGCTCCTGGCGCTCCTCGCCGTATGGACCGTCAGTTCCGGTGGCGGGAAGTCGAGCAGTACGAACGGCAAGGGTGAGAAGGGCCCGCATCCGGCCGCCTCGATCACGCCCGGCCCCTCGGGGACGGGTCCGGCGATCAGTCAGGCGCCGGGCGGGCGGGGCGACTCGGGGGCCGGCGCCGGCAAGAACACCGACCCGGGGGCGAGTTCACCGCCCGCGGGTGGCGCGAGCGGGGGCGGCGCGGGATCGTCCGCGGCGCCCGGCGGCGACGGGGCCGGCGGCGCGGGCGCGGGCGTTCAGGTCCCGGCGGACTCGCCGCTGCCCTCCTGCGCCCCGAGCGGGCTGCAGTGGGAGGTCAAGAGCGTGAAGAACGAGTACGAGACGAACGAGAAGCCCCGTCTCGAACTCGTCACCCGCAACGTCTCCGGCACCACCTGCAAGGTCGACCTCGGGCCGCGGCAGGCGGTGGTGACGATCCTTCAGGCGAGCACCAGCAAGGCCGTCTGGTCCTCGGCGGACTGCCCGGCGGGCGCGGCCAACGCGTTCTTCCGGGTGCCGGCGCAAGGCGAGGCGAAGCAGGCGGTGGAATGGGACCGGCGGTTCAGCGCGGCCGACCAGTGCCAGTCGCCTCCGGCGGGGAGCGCGGTTGCCGACACGTACGTGGTGGAGGTCAAGTCGCCGGGGATGCCGGTGGCCCGGACCTCGTTCGTCCTGAAGCACGACTAGACCGGTGCCCTGCCGGGGCGGGTGCGGTGCCGGTTCGCGGCCGGGGAGGCTGCGGTGGGGCCGGTGCCGGCCGGTGCCGGGGCGGCCGGCGGGGCGGCCCCGCCTCGCACGGCCGTGCCTGCGTCGGTCAGACGTAGCGTTCCAGGATCGAGGACTCCGCCAGGCGGGACAGGCCCTCGCGGACGCTGCGGGCGCGGGCTTCGCCGACGCCGTCGACCGCCTGGAGGTCGTCCACACTCGCGGCCAGCAGCTTCTGCAGGCCCCCGAAGTGCTCCACCAGCCGCTCGATGATGGCCCCCGGGAGCCGGGGAACCTTCGCCAGCAGCCGGTAGCCGCGCGGGGAGACCGCCGAGTCCAGGGTTTCGGGGGAGCCGCTGTAGCCCAGCGCCTTCGCCACGATCGCCAGCTCCAGCAGTTCCGGATGCGTCAGCGCGTCCAGCGCGGGCAGCGCCTCGTCCACCGTGCGGGAACGCTTCGCCGTGGGCTCCGGCACGTAGTCCCGGATCACGAGCTCCCGCTCCTGCTCGATCCCGACCGTCAGCTCGTCCAGCTGGAGGGAGAGCAGGCGGCCGTCGGTGCCGAGTTCCACCACGTATTCGGCGATTTCCGTGGCAATGCGGCGAACCATTTCCAGCCGCTGGGCGACCGCCGTCACGTCGCGGACCGTGACCAGGTCCTCGATCTCCAGCGCGGACAGCGTCCCCGCGACCTCGTCCAGGCGCAGCTTGTACCGCTCCAGCGTGGCCAGGGCCTGGTTCGCCCGCGACAGGATCGCCCCGGACTCCTCCAGGACGCGCCGCTCGCCGTCCACGTACAGGGCGATCAGCCGCATCGACTGGGAGACGGAGACGACCGGGAAGCCGCACTGCTTGGAGACGCGGTCGGCGGTGCGGTGCCGGGTGCCGGTCTCCTCGGTGGGGATCGACGCGTCCGGGACCAGCTGCACGCCGGCGCGGAGGATCTTGGTGATGTCCTTGTCCAGGATCAGCGCGCCGTCGAGCTTGCAGAGCTCGCGCAGCCGGGTCGCGGTGAACTCCACGTCCAGGACGAATCCGCCCGTGCACATCGCCTCGACGGTCTTGTCCATGCCCAGCACGATGAGGCCGCCGGTGTTGCCGCGGACGATCCGCTCCAGACCGTCGCGCAGCGGCTGACCAGGGGCGACCGCGCTCAGGGAAGCGCGCATCAACGCCTCGTGCTTGGAGCTCGCGCCGGACTTCCCGGGTGCTGCTGCCCCGTCCTTGGCTGCCACTGCACTCCTCCGGTCGCGGGTTGCGCCGCCTGCGTACGGCCGGGCGGACCAGCACAAAGTCTACCGGCGCGCGCTGTGCGCCCGCCGTGGCTTGGCCAGGTGCGCCCCCGCCGGGGCCCGTACAGGCCCCCTCGCGGACCCCCTCACCGGCCCCTGAGCAGCGACTCCTCCCCGCTGGTGCGCCTGCGGCCGCTACTCCTTCGCCGCGGCCCGCGACCGGCCGCGCGGCAGGACCCGCAGGGCGTCGCCCATGTCGGCGACCTCCAGCACCTTCATGCCGGCCGGCACCTTCCCGGGGTCGACCGGAACCAGGGCGTGGGTGAAGCCGAGCCGGTGCGCCTCCGCGAGCCGGCGCTGTACGCCGGTCACCCGCCGCACCTCGCCCGCCAGGCCGACCTCCCCGATCGCCACCAGGTTCTTCGGCAGCGGGACGTCACTGGCCGCGGAGGCCAGCGCGAGCGCGATCGCCAGGTCGGCGGCCGGCTCGGTGAGCTTCACGCCGCCCACCGTCGCGCTGTAGATGTCGCGCTTGCCCAGGGCGGTGATCCGCCCCCGCTGCTCCAGTACGGCCAGCATCATCGAGACGCGGGAGGTCTCCAGGCCCGAGGTGGTCCGCCGGGGCGAGGGGATCTGGGAGTCCACGGTCAGCGCCTGCACCTCCGCGACCAGGGGGCGCTTGCCCTCCAGCGTCACCGTCAGGCAGGTGCCGGGGACGGCCTCCGCCCGCCGGGTCAGGAACAGACCGCTGGGGTCGGCGAGCCCGGTGATGCCCTCGTCGTGCAGCTCGAAGCAGCCGACCTCGTCGGTGGCGCCGTACCGGTTCTTCACGCCGCGGACGAGGCGCAGGCGCGCGTGCCGGTCGCCCTCGAAGCTCAGGACGACGTCCACCAGGTGTTCCAGCAGGCGGGGGCCGGCGATGGCGCCGTCCTTGGTGACGTGGCCGACGAGGAGGGTGGCCATGCCCCGTTCCTTCGAGGCGCGGATCAGCGCGCCCGCGACCTCCCGGACCTGGGCCATGCCGCCGGGGGCGCCGTCGATCTCCGGGGAGGCCACCGTCTGCACGGAGTCCAGGATCAGCAGGGACGGCTTCACGGCGTCGAGGTGCCCGAGGACGGCGGACAGGTCGGTTTCGGCGGCCAGGTAGAGGTGGTCGCTCAGCGCGTTGATCCGGTCGGCCCGCAGCCGCACCTGGCTCGCGGACTCCTCGCCCGTGACGTAGAGGGTGCGGTGGGCGTCGCTGGAGGCCTTCGCCGCCACGTCGAGCAGCAGCGTCGACTTGCCGACGCCCGGCTCGCCGGCGAGCAGCACCACGGCCCCGGGGACGAGCCCGCCGCCCAGGACCCGGTCCAGCTCGTCGACGCCGGTGCTGCGGGCGGTCGCCGTCCGGCCGTCGACCTGCGCGATCGGGAGCGCCGCCGTCGAGACCCGGCCCGCGGCGGTGGTGCGCACGGCGGGCGCGCCCATCTCCTCGACGGTGCCCCACGCCTGGCATTCGGGGCACCGGCCGAGCCATTTCGCGGTCGTCCAGCCGCACTCGGAGCAGCGGTAGGACGGCCGGTCCTTGGCGGATGAGCGGGATGTACGGGCAGCCATGCGGCCCACCGTAGCGGCAGCCGGTGACAGTGCTGCCGTCCCCGGTCCCCGTCCCGCACGGACCGGGGCGTCAGGACCGCGGTCAGCGCGCGTTCGATCTGTTCACCCGTAAGGGCTAAAACAGCTGAAGGCTTCACGGCCGTCAGCGGCGTGCCGCCTACCTTCGCCAGGGTGAGCAGCCGCAACCAGGAAACCTCCGCCCAGCGCACCGGCGCACACCGGGCGCACGGGCGCACGCCCTCCGAGGTCCCCGAGGGCCCCGAAGGAGAACAGCCGCCGCCCTTCCGGCACGAGCCGTACCTGGACGGGCTGTTCACGTACTGCCTGTCGGTCCTGTGCGATCACGACACCGCCACCGAGGTCCTGGCGGACGTACTCGCCGTGGCCGAGCGGCATCCCGGGCGCTGCCCGGACGAGGGCGGCCGGCGGGCCTGGCTGTACGCGCTCGCCCGCTGGGCCTGCCTGCGCAGGCTGGGCGAGCAGCGGCGAGGCCGGCAGGGGGCGCATTCCGCCCGGCGCACGCCGGAGCACGGTGACGGTGAGCGCGCGCCAGGGGCGCACCGCTCCCTTGACGTGAGCGCGTACCGCCGGACCGAGCTGGCCCGGCTCGCCTGGCCCGAGGCCGCGGGGACCACGCCCGAGCAGCGCGAGGCCCTGGAGCTCGCGGTCCGCCACCGCCTGGGCGTCCCCGAGCTCGCCGCCGTCCTCGGCACGCCCGCCGCCAGCGCCCGCGAACTGCTCTCCGGGGCCGCCTGCGAGGTGGAGCGGACCCGGGCCGCCCTCGCCGTCGTCGAGACCGGCGGCTGCCCCGCGGTGTCCCGGCTGACCGGCGACGGACAGGTGCTGCTGTCCACCAGCCTGCGGGCCGAGCTCGTCCGCCACGTCGACGACTGCCCGCGATGTCGCCGCGTCGCCGAACGGGTGGGCGCCGCCGCGCCCTGGCCCGGCTCCGGCGGCATCGACGCGGCCCTCCCGCTGGTACCCGCCCCCCGCACCGCCGTCCGCTCGGCCCTGCTGCGCTCCGGGGGCCGCGGCCGCGGGCGGCCCGCCCCGCGCTTCGACCGCAACGGCTTCCCGATGGACCCCAGGGACCGGGCCGCCCGCCGGGACCGGCTGCGCGCGCGGGCCGTCACCACCACCGTCGTCGCCACCGTCGTCGCGGCCCCGGTGATCGCGCTGTGGGCCGCCTACCGGGGAGCCCCCGGCACCGGCGAATCCGCCGGCCCGGACTCCACCCGGATCTCGGCGAGCGAGTCCGAGATCCCGCTGCCGCACACCGACGGGCGTCCGCTGCGGGCCTTCGAGAACGCCGGCAACACCGCCCGTACCACCGGCGAGCCCGGATTCGCCACGGGCGCCCGCGCCGATGCGGCCCCGGACGTGTCCGTCGAGGTGATCAGCTCCGGGCCGCCGGCCGCCCCCGACCAGCCGGGCCCCGCGGGCCGGCTCAGCGTGGCCGCCTCACCGCACGGCGGCACCACCATGCTCACCCTCACCGCGTCCGGCGCCCCGGTCGACTGGCGGCTGTGGTCCGACGCCCCCTGGCTGCAGGCGAGCCGTACCTCGGGCACCCTCGCCCCCGGAGAATCGGTCACCCTGTGGATCACCGTCGACACCGAAGCCCAGCCGGTGGGCGCCTGGTCGGCCCGGGTCGGTGTGGACCCGGGCGGAGCGGTGGTCTCCATCCGCGGCCGGGGCCGCCCGGCCGCCACGCCGACGCCCACCCCGACGCCGACGCCCACCCCCACGCCCACTCCGACCCCGACGCCGACCCCGACGCCCACGCCCACTCCGACCCCCACGGCCACGCCGACGCCCAGCCCGTCAGGAGGAACGGTTTCCCCGTCCCCCGACGCGGGCACGCCGGACGCCGGCTCCTCGTAGTACGCCGGTGACCGGCCGGCCGGCCGGCCAGGCCTCAGGCCGGGTCCGCGGGGTGCGGGGCCATCGGGAGCAGCGAGGAGAGCCGCGCCTCGCACAGCTTCACGAGGGCCTCGTACCCCTCCTTGCCCATCAGCTCGGTCAGCTCGGCGCGGTACGACACGTACACCGGCTCGCCGGCCCCGTGCGCCGAGGTGGCCGACGTGCACCACCAGTGCAGGTCATGGCCGCCCGGGCCCCAGCCGCGCCGGTCGTACTCGCCGATCGAGACCTGGAGCACACGGGTGTCGTCGGGCCGGTCGATCCACTCGTAGGTCCGGCGGATCGGCAGCTGCCAGCACACGTCGGGCTTGGTCTCCAGCGGCTCGCGCCCCTCGCGCAGCGCCAGGATGTGCAGGGAGCAGCCGACGCCGCCCGCGAAACCGGGCCGGTTCTGGAAGATGCAGGAGCCCTCCCAGCGGCGGGTCTGGCGCTCGCCGTCGTCGTCCTTCTGCACCCAGCCCGAGGTGGTGCCCACGTCGTGGAACTGCCACAGCTCGGGCGTCAGCCGTGCCACGTGCTCGGCCACCCGCTTCTCGTCGTCCTCGTCCGAGAAGTGCGCGCCGAGGGTGCAGCAGCCGTCATCGGCGCGGCCCGCCTGGATGCCCTGGCAGCCGCTTCCGAAGATGCACGTCCAGCGGGAGGTCAGCCACGTCAGGTCGCAGCGGAAGACCTGTTCGTCGTCGGCGGGGTCCGGGAACTCCACCCACGCCCGGGGGAAGTCCAGGCCCTTCTCGTCGCTGACGGGGGCGGGCTTGGGCTTCTTCGGCGTTTTGATGATCTTGGACTTGTTGGCCTTCTTCGTATGTGGCACAAACCCAAGCCTAAGCGCCCCTTACTCCACCCCGAATCCTGGCGCACAGTAGCGTTTCCTCGTATGAGACTCGGTGTCCTTGATGTGGGTTCGAACACGGTCCATCTGCTGGTGGTGGACGCGCACCCCGGTGCGCGCCCGCAGCCCGCGCACTCGCACAAGGTGGAACTGCGGCTGGCGGAGCTCCTCGACCAGGACGGCGCCGTCACCCCGGACGGCATCGAGCGCCTCCTCGCGGTCCTCGGCGACGCCGTGCAGGCCGCCGAGGACAAGGGCTGCGAGGACGTACTGCCCTTCGCGACCAGCGCCGTGCGCGAGGCCAAGAACGCCGACGAGGTGCTCGCCCGCGTGAAGCTGGAGACCGGCATCGACCTGCCGATCCTCAGCGGCGAGGACGAGGCGCGGCTGACCTTCCTGGCGGCCCGCCGGTGGTTCGGCTGGTCCGCGGGCAAGCTGCTGGTCCTGGACATCGGGGGCGGCTCGCTGGAGATCGCGTACGGCATCGACGAGGACCCGGACGCGGCCGTCTCCCTCCCGCTCGGCGCGGGCCGCCTCACCACGGGCTGGCTCCCGGGCGACCCGCCGGACCCGTCGGACATCCGGGCGCTGCGCCGCCACGTACGGGCGCAGATCGCGCGCACGGTCGGCGAGTTCAGCCGCTTCGGGACCCCCGACCACGTGGTGGCGACGTCGAAGACGTTCAAACAGCTGGCCCGCATCGCGGGCGCGGCCCGCTCGGCGGACGGGCTGTACGTGCAGCGCGATCTGACCCGCAAGTCCCTGGAGGAGTGGGTCCCGCGGCTGGCGGCGATGACCACCTCGCAGCGCTCCGCCCTCCCGGGCGTCTCGGAGGGCCGCGCCGGCCAGCTCCTGGCCGGGGCCCTGGTCGCGGAGGGCGCGATGGACCTCTTCGGGGTGGACGACCTCGAAATCTGCCCCTGGGCCCTGCGTGAGGGCGTCATCCTGCGGCGGCTGGACCACCTGCCGTCCTGAGGTCCGGCCGGGGGCGCCGTACCTCCACGCCCTTCGGGAGGCCGCGGCCCGGGGCCGGCGCGCAACTGCCGCCCGGCGGGCCCGGAACGGGGCGAGGGTGGTCGTTGTCACGGCGGGGGGCGGGCCGGGGACCGTAACCTGTCCCCGTGGCAAAACCAGTCCGCATTCCGACCGCGAAGGTCGCGCTGTCCACCGCCTCCGTCTACCCGGAGACCACGGCGACCGCCTTCGAGATCGCCGCCCGCCTCGGCTACGACGGCGTCGAGGTCATGGTCTGGACGGACCCGGTCAGCCAGGACATCGACGCCCTGCGCCGGCTGTCGGACTACCACCACGTGCCGATCCTGGCGATCCACGCCCCCTGTCTGCTGATCACCCAGCGGGTCTGGTCCACCGACCCCTGGACCAAACTGCAGCGCGCCCGGGCCGCGGCCGAACGCCTCGGGGCGAGCACCGTCGTGGTCCACCCGCCCTTCCGGTGGCAGCGCCAGTACGCCCGCGACTTCGTCGGCGGCATCTGGCGCATGGCCGAGGAGACGGACGTGCGGTTCGCCGTCGAGAACATGTACCCCTGGCGCTACCGCGACAGGGAGATGCTCGCCTACGCGCCCGAGTGGGACGTGACGAAGGACGACTACCGGCACTACACCGTCGACCTCTCGCACACCGCGACCGCCCGCACCGACGCCGCCGCCATGGTCGACCGCATGGGGGAGCGGCTGGCGCACGTGCACCTGGCCGACGGAAACGGTTCGGCGAAGGACGAGCACCTCGTCCCCGGCCGCGGCACGCAGCCGTGCGCGGAGCTGCTGGAGCGGCTCGCCCGGGTCTCCTTCGACGGGCACGTCGTCATCGAGGTCAACACCCGCCGCGCCATGTCCTCCGCGGAGCGCGAAGCCGATCTCGCCGAGGCCCTCGCCTTCACCCGTCTCCACCTCGCCACCTCGGCGAGCCCGATCAAGAGCCCCCGCCGATGACGCAGCCCGCCAAGCCCCGCCGCGGCCCCGGCCGCCCCCGCCAGGACGAGGCCGACAGCGGCCCGGGCGCCCAGGAGCGCATCCGGCTCGCGGCCCGCGAGGAGTTCGCCGCCCGCGGCTACGACAAGACCTCCGTACGCGGCATCGCCAAGGCCGCCGGCGTGGACCCGGCGCTGGTCCACCACTACTTCGGCACCAAGGACGATCTCTTCGCCGAGGCCATCGAGCTGAGCATGGAGCCCGCCCTCGTCGTCCCCGCGGTCCTCGGCGAGGGCCCGGACGGGATCGGCGAGCGCCTGGCCCGCTACTTTCTCGGCATCTGGGAGAACCCGGTCACCCGCGCCCCGCTCCTCGCCGTCATGCGCTCGGCCCTCACCCACGAGGCGGCGGCCAAGGTCCTGCGCGGCCTGGTCCTGCGCCGGGTCCTGGAACGGGTCGCCGCCGATCTCGACGTCCCCGACCCCACCTTCCGCGCCGAGCTCGCCGCCTCCCACATGGTCGGCATCGCGATCCTGCGCTACGTCGTCCAGGTCGAGCCGCTCGCCTCCGCGGAGCCGGAGGCCATCGTGGCCCTGGTCGCCCCGACCCTCCAGCGCTATCTGACCGAAGACTGAGCCGCCCGTCCCGGGATGCGGACATCCTGTCCGTATCCCGGGCCAGGGGCGTAGCCTCGTAACTGAGTCATACCTACCGTCGCGGCCGCGCTCGCGCAGCCGCACTCATGGGGAGTGAACCCGATGCCCGAGCTGAGGTCCCGCACCGTCACCCACGGCCGCAACATGGCAGGCGCACGTGCGCTGATGCGCGCCTCGGGCGTAGCGAGCGAGGACATCGGCAAGCCGATCATCGCGGTCGCCAACTCCTTCACGGAGTTCGTCCCCGGCCACACGCACCTGGCCCCGGTCGGGCGGATCGTCTCCGACGCCATCCGCGCAGCGGGCGCCGTCCCGCGCGAGTTCAACACGATCGCCGTCGACGACGGCATCGCCATGGGCCACGCCGGCATGCTCTATTCGCTGCCGTCCCGCGACCTGATCGCGGACAGCGTGGAGTACATGGTCGAGGCGCACTGCGCCGACGCCCTGATCTGCATCTCCAACTGCGACAAGATCACCCCCGGCATGCTGATGGCCGCGATGCGCCTGAACATCCCGGTCGTGTTCGTGTCCGGCGGCCCGATGGAGGCCGGCCAGGCCACGCTGGTGGACGGCACCGTCCGCAAGCTGGACCTGATCGACGCCATGGTCGACGCCTCCAACGAGAACGTCTCCGACGAGGACGTGCTGCGGATCGAGGAGAACGCCTGTCCCACCTGCGGCTCCTGTTCCGGCATGTTCACCGCCAACTCGATGAACTGCCTCGCCGAGGCCATCGGCCTGGCCCTCCCCGGCAACGGCTCCGTCCTCGCCACGCACACCGCCCGCCGCGCCCTGTACGAGAACGCCGGCCGGACCGTCGTCGAGATCACCAAGCGGTACTACGAGCAGGACGACGCCTCGGTCCTGCCGCGCAACATCGCCACCCGTGAGGCCTTCGAGAACGCCATGGCGCTCGACATCGCCATGGGCGGCTCCACGAACACGATCCTGCACCTGCTCGCCGCGGCGCAGGAGGCCGGCCTGGACTACGACCTCAAGGACATCGACGAGGTCTCGCGCCGCGTCCCGTGCCTGGCCAAGGTCGCCCCGAACGTGGCGCCCGGCGGCACCTACTACATGGAGGACGTCCACCGCGCCGGCGGCATCCCCGCCATCCTCGGCGAGCTGCACCGCGGCGGTCTGCTGAACAAGGACGTCACCACCGTCCACTCCACGAACCTGGAGGACTGGCTCGGCACGTGGGACGCCCGTTCCGGCACGGCTTCGCAGGAGGCCATGGAGCTGTGGCACGCGGCCCCCGGGTGCAAGCGCTCCGCGACCGCCTTCTCGCAGTCCGAGCGCTGGGAGTCCCTGGACCTGGACGCGGAGGGCGGCTGCATCCGCTCCGTCGCGCACGCCTACTCCAAGGACGGCGGCCTCGCCGTCCTGCGCGGCAACATCGCCGAGGACGGCTGCGTCGTGAAGACGGCCGGCGTCGACGAGTCGATCTGGACCTTCGAGGGCCCGGCGGTCGTCTGCGAGTCGCAGGACGAGGCCGTCGACAAGATCCTGCGCAAGGAGGTCAAGGCGGGCGACGTCGTCGTCATCCGCTACGAGGGCCCGCGCGGCGGCCCCGGCATGCAGGAGATGCTCTACCCGACGTCGTTCCTCAAGGGCCGCGGCCTCGGCAAGGTGTGCGCCCTGGTGACGGACGGCCGCTTCTCCGGCGGCACGTCGGGCCTGTCCATCGGCCACGCCTCCCCGGAGGCGGCCTCGGGCGGCACCATCGCCCTGGTCGAGGACGGTGACCGCATCCGCATCGACATCCCGAACCGCAGCATCGACCTGCTGGTCCCGGAGGAGACCCTCGCGGCCCGCCGCGAGGCCCTCGGCGGGGTCTACGCCCCGAAGAACCGCGAACGCCAGGTCTCGGCGGCGCTGCGCGCGTACGCGGCGATGGCGACGAGCGCGGACAAGGGCGCGGTCCGGGACGTGAGCCGGCTGGGCTGAGGCCGGCCCGTTCACCACGGCTTTCCTGCCGGCCCCCGGGCCCGGCCTCCGAGGACGCGGAGGCCGGGCCCGGGGCCGTTCCGGGGGTCGTTGCCGGGGGCCGTTCCGGGCCCCGCCGGGCCGAACCCGCCGCGCTACCAGCCCGACGGGTTCGCGGTCGGCACCGCGAAGAGGGAGCCGTCCGGGGACGAGGCGTAGACCCGGCCGGCCGAAACCACCGGCGCCGCCAGCGTCGCCGTGAAGCGGTTCCCGGCGTCCCCCATCCGGGGGGCGGTCTGGCCCGCCAGCCGCCCCGTCCCCGCGTCGACGGCCAGCAGCCGCCCGTCCGGTGCCGTCAGGTACACCCGGCCGTCGGCGGAAACCGGCCGCGAGGCCACCGTCACGCCGGTCTCCAGCCGCCACTGCTCCTTGCCGGGCCCGACCGCCACCAGCGCGCCCGAGGTGCCCGACACGTACACGACCCCGTCCGCACCCACCGTCGCCTCGGCGTCGAACAGCGGCGCGGCCAACCGCACCCGCTGCGCCGCACCCTGCCCTGCGGCCCCGACCCGCACCACCGCCGTCGTCTTCCCGGACGCGTCGCCGTCCAGCAGGTACAGGCCGTCCCGCGCCGTCCCGACCGGCCGCAGCCGCCCCGGGGTGCGGACCTGCCAGCGCAGCGCTCCGTTCGCCGGATCCACCGCCGCGACCTGCGTCGCCCCGCCGTCGCCCTCGGGCGTCGCCACGTACAGGGCGGCCGCCGGGGCCTGCGCCGCCCACCACACCGATCCGGTCCCGCCGATCCGCCGGGACCACCGGGTCTGGCCGCTCGCCGCGTCCAGCGCACTGACCTCGCCCGTCGGCCCGACGAGCAGCACCTGCCCGCCCGCGGCCACCGCCCGCGCCCCGCCGGCCAGCTTCCGCTTCCAGCGCTCCGCGCCCGTACCCGGATCCAGCGCCTGGAGCGTTTCGCTGCCCGGCGCCACGACGAGGACCAGCCCGCCCGCGTGCTGCGGCGCACCGTCCGTCGCCGTCCGGGCGGCCGGGCCACTCGCCGCCACGGACCACACGGTCGAGCCGTTCGCCGGGTCGATCCGGGCCGCGGCCAGGCCGGGGGCGGCGCAGTACAGGGCCCCCGACTGCCAGGAGCACGCCCCCGGGCCGCCCGCGCCACCGCCCGCCTTGGCGAGCTGCACGGCCCACGGCGTGACCGGCGCGGGCTGCGCCGCCGCGGCAGTCGACCCGGTCGCCCCGGCCGCGGTCCTCGCCCCCGCCCCGAACTGTAGGTATCCGCCGCCGGCCAGCAGCAGCAGCGCCGCCCCCGCCCCGGCCGCCACCGCCACCCGCCTGCCCCGCCGCTCCGCGGGCCGCCGCAGGGGGGCTTCGATCCGCTCCCGCCGGTGCGTGGGCTCCCCGGCCCCGGCGGGGGACGCCTCCACGGGCCGGCGCGGCCGCGGGACGAAGGCCTGGGTGTCCTCGCCCGTCGGGTACGCGATCGCCCGCATCGAGGCGATCAGTTCGTCGGCGGTGGGCCGCTGCGCCGGATCCTTGGCCAGGCAGCGCGCCACGAGCGGCGCGAGCAGCGGCGGCAGACCCGTCAGATCGGGCTCGCTGTGCACCACCTGGTACGCCACCAGGTAGTGGCTGTCGGAGTCGAAGGGGCCGTGCCCGGTGGCCGCGTGGACGAGTACGGCCCCCAGCGCGAACACGTCCGCCGCCGAGCCCACCTCCCGCGGCCGCTGGAACTGCTCCGGCGCCATGAACGGCGGCGTGCCGATCAGCTTCCCGGTCTCCGTCCGCAGATCACTGTCCGCAGGCCGCGAGATCCCGAAGTCGATGACCCGCACCCCGTCCGGGGCCATCAGCACGTTGCTCGGCTTCAGATCGCGGTGCACCACCCCCGCCCGGTGGATGTCGCGCAGGGCCTCCGCCAGCCCCGCGGCGAGCCTGCCGAGCTCGGCCGGGTCCAGCACCTGCGCCCGTACGCGCTCGGCCAGCGTCGGGGCGTCGATGAACAGGGTGGCCATCCAGGGCCGTTCGGCATCCGGATCGGCGTCCACGACCGGCGCGGTGAAGGCTCCGCTCACCCGCCGGGCCGCCGCCACCTCCTGCCGGAAGCGAGCCCGGAACTCCGGGTCGACCGCATGCTCGGCGTGCACGATCTTGACGGCGAGTTTCAGCCCCGAGTCCGAGGTGGCCAGGTGGACCACGCCCATGCCGCCGGATCCCAGCACGGACTCCAGCCGGTACTGCCCGGCGTACTCCGGAAACCCCGCGTGATCCGCGCGCAGCGCATGCACCGCTCACCACCCCCGCCGGAGCCTAGTCGATACGCCGTATGAATCTCCAAGGGCCTGCTACCCTGCGCGAGTTGCGCACGGCAACGCCCACGGGGGGAGATTTCACATGTCGGTCGAGAACGAATCCAGCCATACGGAAGGCATCGCGAGCCTGGCCGAGGGCTCCGGTTTCCAGACCTTCCCGGTGGCTCCCGGCTACCGGCTGAACGTCCGCAGCGGGCCCGGCACCAACTACTCGGTCATCGACACCCTGCCGTACGGCGCCACCGTCACCATCCGCTGCCAGTGCGACGGCACCACCGTCTCGGGCCCGTACGGCACCTCGAACATCTGGGACTGCATCGGCAACGGCCGTTTCGTCTCCGACGCCTACGTGAAGACGGGCAGCGACGGCTACGTGGCCACCCACTGCGCCTGACCGCGCCGCCGGGCCGGGCACCCCAGTCGTCCGTCTGACACGTGAGACAACCCTGGCCCGGCCCACCCCGCGGGGGATAATCGCCGGTGTGAGCGACGACCAGCGAGACCAGCGCGACCAGAGCACCGCCGGCCCCCGGCCCGAGCCGATCCGCTTCTTCGGCACCACCTGGGTGCACCACGACGGCGGCTACGCCCTGCGCCGCGCCGCCCTCGCCCTCGGCTCGCTGGTCACGGCCGTCGCCGCCGCCGTGCTGCTCCGCCTCTCCTACGAGGGCCTGGAGATCGGCAACGTCGGCCCCTTCCTCAGCATCTCCGTCGTCGTCCTCTTCGCGATCGCCAGCTCCATCGCCTTCGTCAAGACCTGGGACTCCTTCAGCCGCCGCCCGCGTCCCTCCTCCGACGAGGCCGCCCTCAAGGGGCTGAAGACGATCGGTTTCATCGGCTCCCTCATCGCGTACTTCCTGCGGTGCTTCGCCGAAGCCCCGGGCGAGAAGCTGCGCCGCGCCGAGTACGAGCGCGCCTCGGCGGAGTACGCCCGCCGCCGCAGCACCCGTACGGGCAACCCGGCCGCGCGCCGCCCCAAGCGCAAGAAGTAGTCCCCGGCCGCGTTGACGGCGGGCACCCGCAGGAGCATTATTCATCACATGATGAATAACAGGGACCGTGCGGCCGACGACCCCGACAGCCCCCCGTCCGCCGCCGTCCACGCCCACGACCTCACCGTCCGCCGCGGCACCGGCCGCCACCCCCGCACCGTCCTCGACTCCCTCGCCTTCGACGTCCCCCGCGGCCGCATCACCGGCCTCCTCGGCCCCTCCGGCTGCGGCAAATCCACCCTCATGCGCGCCGTCGTCGGCACCCAGGCCCACGTCACCGGCACCCTCCACGTCCTCGGCCGCCCCGCCGGCCACCCCGCACTGCGCGCCCGCATCGGCTACGTCACCCAGGCCCCCTCCGTCTACGACGACCTCACCGTCCGCCAGAACCTCGACTACTTCGCCGCCGTCCTCGCCCCCGGCCGCGCCGCCGCCGACCGCCGCGCCGCCACCGTCACCCGCGCCATCGCCGACGTCGACCTCACCGGCCACGCCGACGCCCTCGCCGGCAACCTCTCCGGCGGCCAGCGCAGCCGCGTCTCCCTCGCCGTCGCCCTGCTCGGCACCCCCGAGCTCCTCGTCCTCGACGAACCCACCGTCGGCCTCGACCCCGTCCTGCGCCGCGACCTGTGGAACCTCTTCCACGACATCACCACCGCCCGCGGCACCACGATCCTCGTCTCCTCCCACGTCATGGACGAGGCCGAGCGCTGCCACGACCTCCTCCTCATGCGCGAAGGCCGGATCCTCGCCCAGGACACCCCCGACGCCCTGCGCACCCGCACCCACTCCGCCACCGTCGAAGAGGGCTTCCTCCGCCTCGTCGACGAGGCCGACACCCTCGCCGCCCAGGAGACGACCCCGTGACCGCCACCACCGCAATGAGCGGCGCCCGCACCGCCGCCACCGCCGCCCGCGTCCTGCGCCAGCTGCGCCACGACCCGCGCTCCATCGCCCTGATGCTGCTGGTCCCCGTACTGATGCTCACCCTGCTGCGCTTCGTCTTCGACGGCAGCCCCCGCACCTTCGACAGCATCGGTGCCTCGCTCCTCGGGATCTTCCCCCTCATCACCATGTTCCTGGTGACCTCCATCGCCACCCTCCGCGAACGCACCTCCGGCACCCTCGAACGCCTCCTCGCCATGCCGCTCGGCAAGGGCGACCTCATCGCCGGCTACGCCCTCGCCTTCGGCGCCGTCGCCGTCGTCCAGTCCCTCCTCGCCACCGGCCTCGCCCTGTGGCTCCTCGGTCTCGACGTGGTCGGCTCGCCCTGGCTGCTCCTGCTCGTCGCCCTCCTCGACGCCCTCCTCGGGACCGCCCTCGGACTGTTCGTCTCGGCCTTCGCCGCCTCCGAGTTCCAGGCCGTCCAGTTCATGCCGGCGGTGATCTTCCCCCAGCTCCTGCTCTGCGGACTCTTCACGCCCCGCGACACCATGCAGCCCGTCCTGGAAGGACTCTCGAACGTCCTGCCCATGTCCTACGCCGTCGACGGCATGACCCAGGTCCTCACCCACACCGACATGACCGCCGACTTCGTCCGCGACGCCGCCGTCGTCGCCGCGTGCGCCCTGCTCGTCCTCGCCCTCGGCGCGGCCACCCTCCGCCGCCGCACCCCCTGACCACGGAGCGGACAGCGCCTCGTCACGACACCCACGGGTGCAAGGATGAGGACGTACGTCCTGAAGGTTCGTTCGGCGAGGTGAATCGGGCATGACCCAGACAGTCGCAGTCCTCGGTACCGGCAAGATCGGCGAGGCCCTGCTCAGCGGGATGATCCGCGGCGGCCGGCCCGCCTCCAAACTCCTCGTCACCGCCCGCCGCGCCGAACGCGCCGAGGAGCTCCGCGCCCGCTACGGCGTCGAAGCCGTCGGCAACGCCGAGGCCGCCAAGCGCGCCGACACCCTCATCCTCACCGTCAAGCCCCAGGACATGGGCAAGCTCCTCGAAGAGCTCGCCCCGCACGTCCCCGCCGACCGCCTCGTCATCAGCGGCGCCGCCGGCATCCCCACCTCCTTCTTCGAGGAGCGGCTCGCCCCCGGCACGCCCGTCGTCCGGGTCATGACCAACACCCCCGCCCTCGTCGACGAGGCCATGTCCGTCATCTCGGCCGGCAGCCACGCCACCGCCGAACACCTCGCCCACACCGAGGAGATCTTCGGCGGCGTCGGCAAGACCCTGCGCGTCCCCGAATCCCAGCAGGACGCGGCCACCGCCCTCTCCGGCTCGGGCCCCGCGTACTTCTACTTCCTCGTCGAGGCGATGACCGACGCCGGCATCCTCCTCGGCCTGCCCCGCGCCCAGGCCCACGACCTCATCGTGCAGGCCGCGATCGGCGCCGCCGTGATGCTCCGCGACAGCGGCGAACACCCCGTCAAGCTCCGCGAGGCCGTCACCTCCCCCGCCGGCACCACCATCAACGCCATCGTCGAACTGGAACGCCACGGCGTACGCGCCGCCCTCATCGCCGCCCTCGAAGCGGCCCGCGACCGCAGCCGCGAGCTCGCCTCCGGCAACAGCTGACCCGGCGGTACGGGGCCCCGCGCGCGCAGGGCCCCGTACCCGCACCACCGGCTACGGGGCCAGCAGCCCGATCGCCTCGTACGCCCGGTCGACCACCGGCCGCGCAACGGCCCGCGCCCGCTCGGCCCCCTCCCGCAGCACCTTCTCCACCCCGCCCGGATCGGCCGCCAGCTCGGCATGCCGCTCCTGCACGGGCCGCAGCAACTCCACCACCGCGTCGGCGACGTCCCGCTTCAGCGCCCCGTACCCGCCGTACCCCTCGGCGAGCACGGCCGGATCGGCCCCGGTACAGGCGGCCAGCACGTCCAGCAGGTTCGCCACGCCCGGCCGCGCCTCGCGGTCGTAGACCACCCCGCCGTCCCCGCTGTCCGTCACGGCCCGCATGACCTTCTTCCGGATCACCCCGGGCTCGTCGAGCATGAACACCACACCGGGCCCCGTCCCGCCGGACTTCCCCATCTTGGACGTCGGGTCCTGGAGGTCCATGACGCGAGCGGCCACCTTCGGCAGCGTCACCTTCGGCACCGTGAACGTGTGCCCGTACCGCTGGTTGAACCGCACCGCCAGGTCCCGGGCCAGCTCCACGTGCTGACGCTGGTCTTCCCCCACCGGCACCTCGTCGGTCCGGTACGCCAGGATGTCGGCGGCCATCAGCACGGGATAGGTGAGCAGCGACAGCCGGACGCCCTCCCCGGAGGCCTGTGCCTTCGCGGCCTTCTCCTTGTACTGGATCATCCGCCGCAGCTCCCCGTCGGTGGCGGTGCACTCCAGCACGTACGACAGCCGGGTGTGCTCGTCGACGTGGCTCTGCATGAAGAGGGTGCACTTGTCCGGGTCCAGCCCGGAGGCCAGGAACAGCGTGGCCGCCTGCCTGCTTAGCCGGCGCACCCGGGCAGGATCGTGCTCGACGGTCAGCGCATGGAGGTCGACGACGCAGAAGAGCGCCTCGTCCGGCTCCTGGTCGGCGGCGACCCACTGCCGTACGGCGCCCAGGTAGTTCCCCAGCGTCAGGTGCCCGGTCGGCTTGATCCCGCTGAAGATCCTCGTCGTCATGTCCGTCTCCCTCTTGGTTCCGCTGCCGAGTGGCTGTGGTGGGGGCCGCCGTGTGGGGCGACCGGGCCACTCCCGGAGGGGGAGGAACAGAAACGGCCGCCGGGGGCGGCGGCCGTGAGCGCGTGTGCTCGCGTGGAAGGTGGGCCGCCGTCAGGCGGCCCACCAGCGAAGGCTGGACGTGAGCGCACGCGTAGTCATGGGGACAGGCTAGCCGTTCGGGTGGCTGCTGTCCGGGAGTTGACACACGCTTGCCGGATCCGTAAGGTTCTTCGAGTTGTCCGACGTGAGCGCCGACCTTGGTCGGTCCCCGGACAGCCATTCCGCACTACTCATTCGAACGAACGACTCATTTGGTCGTCTCGTTTTCATGCGTATTTGCGAATGAGGAATCCGTGTCCGAGGACGCGGCCGCCGATTAGGTTCGGGGGCAAGGAATCCGCTACTGTCTCACTCGCCGCAAGGGCCCAACAGCCCGAGCAGCACCGACAGTCGGGGCCGAAAGGGTCTGATAGAGTCGGAATCGCCGGAAAGGGAAAACGCGAAAGCGAAGGACCTGGAAAGCGAAGCGGGACCGGCTCTGATAGAGTCGGAAACGCAAGAACGAAGGGAAGCCCGGAGGAAAGCCCGAGAGGGTGAGTACAAAGGAAGCGTCCGTTCCTTGAGAACTCAAC
>NZ_JBEXRC010000007.1:0-225951 GCF_040612915.1 Streptomyces sp. NPDC006326
CGCCCGCCCCCCCGCGCCCCCGGGGGGGGGGGGGCCCCCCCCCCCCCCCACCACCCCTTCCCGTTCCCAGTCCGCCGAGTCCCCCCAGTCCGCCCAGTCCGCCCCGGGAGAACCGCCCATGCGCATCCGCACCCGCATCCGCACCAGTCCCCGTCCCGCGTACGGTCTGCTGCCCGTTCTGTTGCTGCTGGGGGCGGCCCTGTTCCTCCCGGCCGCCCCGGCGGCGGCCGCGGACAACGGCACCTGGGGGGTGTTCCCGACGCCCGCGGCCGGCGCCGGGACGAGCGACCGGGCGTACTTCTTCCACCAGGGCGCGGCCGGGACCACCGTCGGCGACAGCGTGACGATCCTGAACTCCTCCGACACCGAGCTGACGTTCCGGGTGTTCGCCACGGACGCCAGGAACACCCCGGCCGGCGGGGCCTTCGCCCTGCTGCCGGTGGACCGCAAACCGCAGGACGTCGGCGCGTGGGTCTCGCTCGCGCCGCAGGCCGCGACCACGGTGACCGTGCCGCCCAAGGGCCGCAAGGACATCCCGTTCACGGTGAAGGTGCCCCAGGACGCGGTTCCGGGCGACCACGTCGGGGGGATCGTCGCGCTGAACACCGCCCTGGAGGGCGGCCGGCAGGACGGCAGAGTGCGGGTCGCGGTGCAACGGCAGGTCGGTGCGCGGCTGTACTTCCGGGTGCCGGGACCGATGACGCCCGGGCTGAGTGTGGAGGACGTGCGGGTCAGCCGCTCGGCTCCGGTGCTGCCGTGGCTCGGGAAGGCTCGCGCAACGGTCTCGTACGCGCTGGTCAACCGCGGGAACGTGGTGGTCGAGCCGAAGGTGTCCGTGTCCGCCCGCGGGCTGTTCGGCCGGAGGCTGCTGGAGCGGCCGGCCCGCGACCTGAAGCTGGTGCTGCTTCCGGGCCAGCGGATCGAGCTGACCGAGCCGTGGCCGGACGCCCCCCAGTCGGACCGCGTGGCGGTGACCGTCGCGGCGGGCGCCGCCGCCTACCCGGACCTGGCCTCCGAGGGGGGAGCGGAGTTCCTCGCCGTGCCGTGGCCGGCGGTGGGGGCGCTGCTGGTCGTGGCGGGCGCCGGGATCACCGTACGGGTCCTGCGCATGCGGCGTCGCCGCGCCGCCGCGGACGCGCCCGAGCCCGCGCCGGACCTGGCGGGGGCACGGGGCCGCTGACCCGGGCCGGCGGCGGCCCGGGGACGGGCTCGCCCCCCGCGTGAGGGTGGCGGGGGGCGAGCGGTTGCACCGGGCGTGCCGTCGGCGGCGGCCGCCGTCAGTGGTTGCGGGGGAAGCCGAGGTCGATGCCCAGGGGGGCCTCGGACGGGTCCGGCCAGCGGGTCGTGACGACCTTGCCCCGGGTGTAGAAGTGGATGCCGTCGTTGCCGTAGATGTGGTGGTCCCCGAAGAGGGAGTCCTTCCAGCCGCCGAAGGAGTGGTAGCCCACCGGCACCGGGATCGGCACGTTGACCCCGACCATGCCCGCCTGGATCTCCAGCTGGAAGCGGCGGGCCGCGCCGCCGTCGCGGGTGAAGATGGCGGTGCCGTTGCCGAACGGCGAGGCGTTGATGAGCGCCACGCCCTCCTCGTAGGTCTCGGTGCGCAGCACGCACAGCACCGGGCCGAAGATCTCGTCGCGGTAGGCGTCGGAGTCGGTCTTGACGTTGTCCAGCAGCGAGAGGCCGATCCAGTGGCCGTTCTCGAACCCGTCGACCGTGTAGCCCGTGCCGTCGAGGACCACGTCGGCGCCCTGGTCGGCCGCGCCCTTCACGTACGAGGCGACCTTGTCGCGGTGGGCGGCCGTGATCAGCGGGCCCATCTCGGAGGTCGGGTCGTTGCCCGGGCCGATCTTGATCTTCTCGGCGCGCTCGCGGATCTTGTCCACGAGGGTGTCGGCGATGGAGCCGACGGCGACGACGGCGGAGATCGCCATGCAGCGCTCGCCGGCCGAGCCGTAGGCGGCCGAGACCGCGGCGTCGGCGGCCGCGTCCAGGTCGGCGTCCGGCAGGACCAGCATGTGGTTCTTGGCGCCGCCCAGCGCCTGGACCCGCTTGCCGTGGGCGGAGGCGGTGGTGTGGATGTGGCGGGCGATCGGGGTCGAGCCGACGAAGGAGACGGCCGCGATGTCGGGGTGGGCGAGGAGCGCGTCGACGGCCACCTTGTCGCCGTGGACGACGTTCAGGACGCCGGCCGGCAGACCGGCTTCCGCCGCCAGCTCGGCCAGCTTGTTGGCGGCCGACGGGTCCTTCTCGCTCGGCTTGAGGATGAAGGTGTTTCCGCAGGCCACGGCCAGCGGGAACATCCACATCGGGACCATCGCCGGGAAGTTGAAGGGGGTGATGCCCGCGACGACGCCCAGCGGCTGGCGGATCGCCGAGACGTCGACCCGGTTGGACACGGACGTCGACAGCTCGCCCTTGAGCTGGGTGGTGATCCCGCAGGCCAGCTCGACGATCTCCAGGCCGCGCGCCACCTCGCCCAGCGCGTCCGAGTGCACCTTGCCGTGCTCGGCGGTGATCAGCTCGGCGATGGCGTCGCGGTTGGCGTCCAGCAGGGCGCGGTAGGCGAACAGCACCTTGGTGCGGGCGGCCAGCGAGGACTGGCCCCAGGTCAGGTACGCCTCCTTGGCGACCTGTACGGCGGCGTCGACCTCTTCGGCCGATGCCAGGGCGACCTGGGTGGTGACCTCGCCGGTGGCCGGGTCGGTGACCGGGCCGTAGTTGCCCGACGCGCCCTCGACGGTCTTGCCACCGATCCAGTGGTTGACGGTCTTCATTGCCTTGCTCCTTCACAGATGGCGACGTCGCTGCGCGGCTTGCCGGTCGTACTCCTCGCGGGCCCGGACCGCCGCCGTACGGGTCGCGGTCTCGGCCACAGGAACATCCCACCACGCCTGTGCCGGGGGCGGGCCCGACACAGTGTCGGGTGTTCGGGTCTGTGCGTAGACACATGTGGGCCGGTCCGCCGTACGCGCCTCGGCGAGGGCTTTGCGCAGGTCACCGAGGGCGCGGGTGCGGATGACGGCCATGCCGAGGGAGGCCGCGTTGGCCGCGAGGTCCACCGGCAGGGGTGCGCCGTCGTAGGCGCCGTCCGGCCCGCGGAAGCGGTACGCGGTCCCGAAGCCCTCGCCGCCCACCGCCGCGGAGAGTCCTCCGATGGAGGCGTAGCCGTGGTTGTCGAGGATCACCACCTTGATCGGTACGCCCTCCTGCACGGCGGTGACGATCTCGGTGGGGTTCATCAGGTACGTGCCGTCGCCGACCAGCGCCCATACCGGTCGGCCCGGCGCGGCGAGGGCGGTGCCGAGGGCGGCGGGGATCTCGTAGCCCATGCAGGAGTATCCGTACTCCACGTGGTACTGGTCGGCCGAGCGGGCCCGCCACAGTTTGTGCAGGTCGCCGGGGAGGGAGCCGGCGGCGTTGATCAGGATGTCGTCTGCGTCGACGAGGCCGTCGAGCAGTCCGAGCACCTGCGCCTGGGTGGGCACGGCGTCCTCGTCGCCGGCCGGCACGGCGTACGCCTGGTCGACCCGCTGCTCCCAGACCCTCTTGGCCTGCTGGTACGCCGTCTCGTACGCGGGGTCGACCCGGTGGCCCGTCACGGCGTGCCGGAGCTCCTCCAGGGCCTCGCGGGCGTCGGCGACCAGGGGCCGGGCGGCGAGCTTGTGGGCGTCGTACGCGTCGAGGTTGAGGCCGATGAACCGGACGGCCGGATTCTGGAACAGGGTGGCCGAGGCCGTGGTGAAGTCCGTCAGCCGGGTTCCCGCGGCGATCACCAGGTCGGCGCCGCGGGCCAGTTCGTCGGCGACCTGCGTGCCGGTGTGCCCGACCCCGCCGACATCGGCGGGGTGGTCGTAGGGCAGGGCGCCCTTGCCGGCCTGGGTGGAGGCCACCGGGATCCCGGTGGCCTCGGCGAACGCGGCCAGGGCCGCCTGCGCCCCGCTGTGCCGGATGCCGCCGCCGGCGATGAGGAGGGGCCGCGCTGCGGCCCGTACGGCCCGGGCGGCTTCGGCGAGCTCCTCCCGGTCGGGCCGGGGCCTGCGGACGTGCCAGACCCGCTCGGCGAAGAAGGCGGGCGGCCAGTCGTGGACCTCGGCCTGGACGTCCTGGGGCAGGGCGAGGGTCACCGCGCCGGTCTGCACCGGGTCGGCGAGCACCCGCGCGGCCTGCAGGGCGGCCGGGACCAGCGCCTCGGGGCGGGTGATCCGGTCGAAGTACCGGGAGACGGGGCGCAGGGTGTCGTTGACGGAGAGGTCTCCGGCGTGGGGGATCTCGATCTGCTGGAGCACCGGGTCCGCGGGGCGGGTGGCGAAGGTGTCTCCGGGCAGCAGGAGCACCGGGATCCGGTTGACGGTGGCGAGGGCGGCGCCGGTGACGAGGTTGGTGGCGCCGGGGCCGATGGAGGTGGACACGGCGTGCGCGGACAGCCGGCCGCACTGGCGGGCGTATCCGACGGCGGCGTGCACCATGGCCTGCTCGTTGCGGCCCTGGAGGAAGGGCATGGCGGCGGGGCCCGTCTCCAGCAGGGCCTGTCCGATGCCCGCCACGTTGCCGTGCCCGAAGATCCCCCAGGTGGCGGCGATCAGCCGGTGGTGGCGGCCGTCGCGTTCGGTGTACTGGGCGGCGAGGAAGCGTACGAGGGCCTGGGCGGTGGTGAGCTTCACCGGGTCGCGTCCTCCGCTCGGTAGAAGGGCAGCCGGGGGTCGGTGTCCTGGGCCGGCCAGCCGTCCCGGATCCATCCGTGGTCGGGATGGTCGCTGATGAGCCACTGCCGGGGCTGGTCCGAGGGCCCGGCCATGACGTTGAGGTAGTACATGTCGTGCCCGGGGGCGGCGATGGACGGCCCGTGCCAGCCGTCCGGGATGAGCACGGCGTCTCCGGTGCGCACTTCGCCGAGGATGTCGGTCTTCCCGGCCGGGGAGGGGCTGACACGCTGGTAGCCGAGGCCGGGGATCCGCCCGTGCGGGGCGATCTCGTAGTAGTAGACCTCCTCCAGGCGGGATTCCCGGCCGGGTTGGTATTCGTCGTGCTTGTGGGGCGGGTAGGAGGACCAGTTCCCGCCGGGGGTGAGGACCTCGACGGCGATGAGGCGGTCGCAGGCGAAGACGTCGGCGGCGGCGAAGTTGTTGACCTGGCGCGAGCAGGTGCCGGCCCCGCGCAGCTCGACGGGGACCTCGCGGGCCGGCCCGTGGCGGGCGGGCAGGACGTTCTCGCACCGGGCCCCGGCGAGCGCGAAGCGCCCCCCGGCGGGGGAGGTGATCGCGGCGTGCCCGTCCCGGGGGAGGTAGGCGAAGTCGGTCACCGATGTGAACACGCCGTCCCGCCCGCGCAGTTCGATCACGGTCTCCGCCGCGGGGGGACCTTCCCGGACGGGCTCCGCGCAGCGGACCCGGCAGGCCCCGGCCAGCGGGAGCACGATCCACTCGGCGTCCCCGCACTCGAACGTGTGGGTCTCTCCCGGCTCAAGGGCCAGCACCCGCAGCCGGGTGTAGGCCATCCCCCACTCAGACACCACCGGCACCGCCGAGCACCTCCTCCACTTCCTCGGGGTACGGCATCGCCGAGGAGCAGGCCAGCCGCGAGGCCACGATCGCCCCCGCCGCGTTGGCGTAGCGGACCACCCGCTCCAGGTCCCAGCCGGCGAGCAGGCCGTGGCACAGGGCGCCGCCGAAGGCGTCGCCCGCGCCCAGGCCGTTGACCACCTCCACCGCTACGGGCGCCGCCTCCACCACCGTTCCGTCGCGCCGGGCCGCCAGCACGCCGTCCGGTCCGCGTTTGACCACCGCCAGCTCCACCCCGGCCGCCAGCAGGGCCCGTGCCGCCGCGCGGGGATCGGACTCGCCCGTCGCGATCGCGCATTCCCGGGCGTTGCCGACCGCCACGGTGGCCAGCCCCAGGGCGTGCGCGTACGGACCGCCCGGTTCGTCCTCCCACAGCATCGGCCGCCAGTCGAGGTCGAAGACCGTGATCCCGGACTTGGCCCGCGCCTGAAGTGCGGCGAGGGTCGCGGACCGGCTCGGCTCCGCGCTCAGGCCCGTTCCGGTCATCCAGAACACCCGCGCCGCCCGTACCGCCGCCAGGTCCAGCTCCCCGGCCCCGATCTCCAGGTCGGGCGCCTTCGGCCACCGGTAGAAGTACAGCGGGAAGTCGTCCGGCGGGAAGATCTCGCAGAACGTCACCGGCGTCGGGTACCGGTCCACCTCCGCCACCCACCGGTCGTCCACCCCGAACGCCCGCAGCTCAGCGCGCAGATAGGCCCCGAAGGGATCGGCTCCGGTCCGGGTGATCATCGCCGTCCGGCGGCCCAGCCGTGCCGCCGCGACCGCGACGTTGGCCGGCGAACCGCCCAGGAACTTCCCGAAGGTGTCCGCCTCCGCCAGCGGTACGCCCGTTTTCAGCGGGTAGAGATCCACCCCGATCCGCCCCATCGCGATCAGGTCGAACATGACTTCTTCCGCGGTGGTCACACGCAGTCCTCCCACTCGTCCCACACCCCTAAGGTGGCCGTCATGACGTCCTCCCCACCCCCGTTGACCCGTATCCGCATCGGTTCGGCTCCGGACTCCTGGGGTGTCTGGTTCCCCGACGATCCCCTGCAGACCCCGTGGGAGCGCTTCCTCGACGAGGTGGCCGACGCCGGGTACGAGTGGATCGAACTCGGGCCCTACGGCTACCTCCCCACCGATGCCGCCCGGCTCACCGACGAGACCGCCAAGCGCGGTCTGCGGGTGTCCGCGGGCACCGTCTTCACCGGACTCCATCACGGGCCCGCCGTCTGGGAGGACACCTGGGAGCACGTGTCGCGCATCGCCGAGCTCACCCGGGCCGTGGGCGCGCGGCACCTCGTCGTGATCCCCTCGTTCTGGCGGGACGACAAGACCGGTGAGGTGCTGGAGGACCGCACCCTCACCCCCGCCCAATGGCGTGAACTGGCCCGGCAGACCGAGCGGCTGGGCCGGGAGGTGCACGACCGGTACGGGCTGCGGATCGCCGTCCACCCGCATGCCGACACGCACATCGACACCCCGGAGAACGTGGCCCGCTTCCTGGACGCCACCGACCGGGACCTGGTCTCCCTCTGCCTGGACACGGGGCACTACGCGTACTGCGGCGGAGACAGCGTCCAGGCCGTCGAGACCTTCGGCGAGCGGATCGGTTACCTCCACCTCAAGCAGGTGGACCCGCGGATCCTGGCGGAAGTCGTCGCGGACCAGGTGCCGTTCGGGCCGGCCGTCGCCCGCGGGGTGATGTGCGAGCCGCCGTCGGGGGTGCCCGCGCTGGAACCCGTACTCGCGGCCGCGCAGCGG
The DNA here is from genome assembly GCF_040612915.1 of Streptomyces sp. NPDC006326. NCBI lineage: Bacteria > Bacillati > Actinomycetota > Actinomycetes > Kitasatosporales > Streptomycetaceae > Streptomyces > Streptomyces sp. NPDC006326. The sequence goes on from NZ_JBEXRC010000007.1 coordinate 7,308, forward strand.
CTCGGGGTGGACCTGTTCGCCATCGTGGAGCAGGACATGTACCCGTGCCCGCCCGAGCGGCCCCTGCCGATCGCCCGCCGCACCCGCGCCTACCTGCGCTCCTGCGGCGCCCGCTGACCAGAGCCGCACCCTGAAGGGAACCCACACCATGAGCATGCTCGGCATCGCCGTCCTCGGTACGGGGAAGATGGGCGCCGACCACGTCCGGCGGATCGGCCGGACGGTCGGCGGAGCCCGGGTGGTGGCCGTCGCCGATCCCGACGCGGACCGGGTCAAGGAGGTCGCCGCGGGTCTCGACGGCGCGAGCGCCCACACCGATGCGGCGGCCGCGACAGCCGCTCCGGGCGTCGACGCCGTCCTGATCGCCTCCCCCGGGCCCGCCCACGAGGAGGCGATCCTGCACGCCCTGCGGCGGGAGCTGCCGGTGCTGTGCGAGAAGCCGCTGACCCCGGATCCGAAGGGGGCGCTGCGGGTGATGGAGGCCGAACAGCGTCTGGGCCGCAAGCTGGTGCAGGTGGGGTTCATGCGGCGCTTCGACGCCGAGTACGAGCGGCTCAAGGAGCTGCTGGACGCGGGCGGGATCGGCCGGCCGCTGTTCCTGCACTGCCGGCACCGCAACGCGGCCTCGCCGTCCTTCTTCACCAGCGACATGCTGATCAGCGATTCCGTGGTGCACGAGGTGGACGCGGCACGCTGGCTGCTGGGGCAGGAGATCACGGCGGTCTCGGTGCTCTCCCCCACCCCGACCTCGGCGGCTCCCGAGGGGCTGCGCGACCCGCGGCTGGTCCTGCTGGAGACCTCCGGCGGGGCGGTCGTCGACGTGGAGATCTTCGTCAACTGCGGGTTCGGCTACGAGGTCCGCTGCGAGGCGGTGGGCGAGGCCGGCAGCGCGCTCATCGGCGGCGGCGGCGAGGGGATGCTCGTCCAGTCCGCGGGCCGCCGGTACGGGGAGATCGCCCAGGACTTCACCGTCCGCTTCGCCGATGCGTACGACCGCCAGCTGCGGCGGTGGGTGGCCGCGGCGGCACAGGGCCGGGTGGCCGGGCCCGACGCGTGGGACGGCTATGCGGCGGCCGCCGTCTCCCGGGCCGGCATCGCGGCCGCGCGCGACGGCGTGCGCAGAGCGGTCGAGCTGGTGGACCGGCCGGCGCTGTACCGCTGAGCCGGCCGCCCCACGCCGGGCCGGGCCGGGTCCGCCGGGGCCGGGTCCGGCGGGGCCGGGTCCGCCGGGCCGGCCGGTGTCGCCGGCATCCCCCTGCACGCCCTCCCACGCGGCCCTGGTGTCACGTACGTCACGCATGTCGCCGGTGTGTCACGCATGTCCGCGTTTCGCGGGATGTCCGTCACGGTCGGTCGACAGCTGCTCCCGCGCCTTCACCGCTCGTCGTTCTCCGGGCACTACCCGAGTGATCGTCTGTGTCCGCGCGCCGGCTCCCCCGACGGCCTCCCGGCCGGCCCCGTGGCGCGGACAAGGAGGTGTCGTGCATGAGCGACCGGCAGCTGTGGTCGTACAAGGAGATCGCCGCCCACATCCGGGTCCAGCCGGACACGGTGCGCTCGTACCGCAAGCACGGGCTGCTCCCCCCGCCCGACCACGTGGAGGGCGCCAAGCCGTACTGGTACGCCGCCACGATCCATGCCTGGGTGGCCCGCCGGCCGGGGAACCGGGGGCGCCGCGAGGACTGACCCCGGCCTCCCGGCGCCGGAGCGGGGGCGGGCGGCGTCACCAGGACTCGTCGCCGCCGGTCCGCACCCCCTCCTCCGCCCCGGCCCCGGCCGTGCCCCTGCGTGCACCCTCCCGCAGCCGCAGCGCCACCAGCGGGAAGACCAGTACGGAGACCATGGCCGCCGCCACCAGCGCCGCGGCCTCCCCCGGCGCCATGTGCCCGTCCTGCACCCCCAGCGTGGCGATCGCCACCACCAGCGGCAGGGCGGTGGATCCGAACAGCACGAGCGCCCCGCGGTCGCGCCGGCCCAGGTCCCTGGGCGCCAGCAGCCACATCGGCAACCCCCGCACCACCAGGAACAGCAGCAGGAACGCCACCAGCAACAGCAGCGGGCGGCCGCCCGAGAGCAGGGCGTCCAGGTCGAACTCGATGCCCGTCACGACGTAGAACAGCGGCACCAGGAAGCCGAAGCCCATGGCCTCCACCTTCGACAGCACGGTCCCGCTGCTCTCGGGCGCCGCCCCGTGCAGGACCAGACGGGTGATCAGCCCGGCGGCGAAGGCCCCGAGCAGCACGTCGAGCCCCAGCCACTGGGCCAGCCCGAGCATCACCACGAGCAGCAGCATCACCAGCCGCACCGCGAACTGGGCGCTGCTGTGCAGGGTCCTGGCGATGACCCGCGCGAACCAGGGCCGCTTGGGCCGCAGCGCCCAGAAGACCGCGGCGGCCGTCAGGAGGGCGAAGACCGCGAGGAGCGCCGCCGAGCGCGCCGGGGCCCGGCCGCTGAGCAGCAGGGCCATGGCGATGATCGGCCCGAACTCCCCGACCGAGCCCATGGCCGTCATCACGGCGGCGAACCGGCTCGGGAGGTCCCCCGCGTCGCGCAGCAGCGGCAGGACCGTGCCCAGCGCGGTGCTGGTGAGTGCGGTGCCGAGGTAGACGCCCTTGCCGAAGCTGCCGCCGGCCAGCAGGGTGCCGAGCCCCAGGCCGAGCGCGAGGGCGGCGAGCCAGGCCCATACGGAGCGGGTGAGGGTCTCGCCCTTGACCTGGTCGAACTGGATCTCGTAGCCCGCCAGGAAGATCAGCATGGCGAGGCCCAGCCGGCTCAGTACGTCGATCACCGGGCCGGTCTCGGCCCAGCCGAGCACGTCGGGGCCGGTGACCACGCCGAGCCCGATCTCGAAGATCACCAGCGGGACCGGGAGCCACCGGGAGACCCCGTAGGCCAGCGGGGGCGCGAGCACGGCGATGGCCATGATCAGGATGAGCGTCCCCGAGTGATCCACAGCGCCATTTACCTACGCCGCGTCCGGGTTGTCATCTCGGACCGGGCCGCGGGCCGCCCTCGCTTTATACCCCCTAGGGGTATAGTCTTCGGGTGTCGGGAGGACCGTGGAGTGACACCGTGGCCTTCCGCGACCCGATACGCCCTTGAAGAGGAGAACGACATGACCGCCGAGACGGACACCCAGACCACCACCGTCTACCGGGTGACGGGCATGACCTGCGGCCACTGCGAGGGCGCGGTGACCACCGAGCTCTCCGCCCTGCCCGGCGTCAGCTCGGTCAAGGCCGTCGCCGCGACCGGCGAGGTCACCGTGGTCTCCGCGGCCCCGCTCGCGGAGGAGGACGTACGCGCCGCCGTGGACGAGGCCGGATACGAGTTCGCCGGGACCGCCTCCGGGCGCTAGCCGGCCCGGACCGGGGCCCCTCGGGCACCCGGGCCCGCCGCCCTCCGTGCAGTACCCCGCCGAGCCGTGCCGGCCAGCTGATACTGGACCTGTACGGCTCGGCCCACCCCCTGGAGCCGGATCAGCATGAGCACGAACACGAGCAGCCCCATAGCCGCGGCGCCGCCCGCGGACACCTCCGAGGTCGAGCTGTCGATCGGCGGGATGACCTGCGCCTCCTGCGCGGCCCGCATCGAGAAGAAGCTGAACCGGATGGACGGGGTCACCGCCACGGTGAACTACGCCACCGAGAAGGCCCGCGTGTCCTACGGCGGCGCGGTCCAGGTCGCCGACCTGATCGCGACCGTCGTGAAGACGGGCTACACGGCGGCCGAACCCCCGCCGCCGCAGCCCGGACCGGCCGCTGCGCCGCCGTCGGCGCCGGCCACCGGGCCGGCCGCCGAGGACCCGGAACCGGCCGCGCTCCGCGTACGCCTGCTGGTCTCCGCCCTGCTCGCCCTGCCCGTCGTCCTGCTCTCGATGGTCCCGGCCCTCCAGTTCGACAACTGGCAGTGGCTCTCCCTGACCCTGGCCGCCCCGGTGGTCGTCTGGGGCGCCCTCCCCTTCCACCGGGCCGCCTGGACCAACGCCCGGCACGGCGCCGCCACCATGGACACCCTGGTCTCGGTCGGCACCCTGGCCGCCTTCACCTGGTCCCTGTGGGCCCTGTTCTTCGGGCACGCCGGAATGCCGGGCATGCGGCACGGCTTCGCCTTCACCGTCAGCCGTACGGACGGCTCCTCCACGATCTACCTGGAGGTCGCCGCCGGGGTCGTCGCCTTCATCCTGCTCGGCCGCTACCTGGAGGCCCGCTCCAAGCGGAAGGCGGGCGCGGCCCTCAGGGCCCTGATGGAGCTCGGCGCCAAGGACGTCGCCGTCCTGCGCGGCGGCGGCGAGGTACGGATCCCGGTCGCGCAGCTCGCGGTCGGCGACCGGTTCGTGGTGCGCCCGGGCGAGAAGATCGCCACCGACGGCACGGTCGTCGAGGGCAGCTCCGCCGTCGACGCCTCCATGCTGACCGGGGAGTCCGTCCCCGTGGAGGTCACCGTCGGCAGCCCGGTCACCGGCGCCACCGTGAACGCCTCCGGGCGGCTCGTCGTCCGGGCCACCCGGATCGGCGCCGACACCCAGCTCGCCCGGATGGCCAGGCTGGTCGAGGACGCACAGAACGGCAAGGCCGAGGTACAGCGCCTCGCCGACCGCATCTCCGCGGTCTTCGTGCCGGTCGTCCTGCTGCTGGCCCTCGGCACCTGGGTCACCTGGCTGCTGATCACCGACGATCCGGCCGCCGCCTTCACCGCCGCCGTGGCCGTCCTGATCATCGCCTGCCCGTGCGCCCTGGGCCTGGCCACCCCGACCGCCCTGATGGTCGGCACCGGACGTGGGGCGCAGCTCGGGATCCTGATCAAGGGGCCGGAGGTGCTGGAGTCCACGCGCCGCGTGGACACCGTCGTCCTGGACAAGACCGGGACGGTCACCACCGGCCGGATGACCCTCGCCGGGGTGCACGCCGCGGCCGGGACGGACGAGCGCGAGCTGCTGCGCCTGGCCGGTGCACTGGAGCACGCCTCCGAGCACCCGATCGCCCGCGCCGTCGCGGCGGGGGCCGCCGAGCGGGTGGGGGCGCTGCCCGTGCCGGAGTCCTTCGACAACCTCGCCGGGCTCGGAGTCCAGGGCCTCGTGGACGGGCGCGCCGTCCTGGTCGGCCGGGAGCAGCTGCTGGCCGAGTGGTCGATCGGCCTTCCCGGCGATCTCGCCGCGGCGAAGGCGCAGGCCGAGGCGGCGGGCAGCACCGCCGTGGCCGTGGCCTGGGACGGCCGGGCGCGGGGGGTCCTCACCGTCGCCGACGCGGTCAAGGAGACCAGCGCCGAGGCGGTGTCCCGGCTGCGGGCGCTCGGCCTGACCCCGGTCCTGCTGACCGGCGACAACAAGGCCGTCGCCGAGACGGTGGCCCGGGAGGTCGGCATCGACGAGGTGATCGCCGAGGTGCTCCCCGAGGACAAGGTGGCCGTCGTACGCCGCCTGCAGGCCGAGGGCCGTACCGTCGCCATGGTCGGCGACGGGGTCAACGACGCGGCGGCCCTGGCCCAGGCGGACCTGGGGCTGGCGATGGGGACGGGGACGGACGCCGCGATCGAGGCGGGCGACCTGACCCTCGTACGGGGGGACCTGCGGGTGGCGGCGGACGCGATCCGGCTCTCGCGGCGGACCCTGGCCACCATCAAGGGCAACCTGTTCTGGGCCTTCGGCTACAACGTGGCCGCCCTGCCGCTGGCGGCCGCCGGCCTGCTCAACCCGATGATTGCGGGGGCCGCGATGGCGTTCTCCTCCGTTTTCGTGGTGAGCAACTCCCTGCGGTTGCGATCCTTCCGGTAGGGGTCCGTCCTCCCCATTCCGTCCACACTTCCTTCACAGGAGACGCAGATCACAGTGATTGCAACGTAACCATCCGGCACTGCAGTGGGTCTAATGGGGCGGTGCCAGGAACGTCTTGGGGGACGTTCACGGGGGTCTTGGGGGACGTCCGTGGCACCAGCCGGCCGGGACGCGTGCCCGCGGGAAGCTTTGAGCGGCCCTCCCGACCCGAACGGGTCCCGGCACACTGACGCCCCGGCTCGGGTCCCGTGGGGGGAATCCGTTCCGGGGAAAGGAAAGCGCCCCGCCCGTCGACCCGTGGGGGGATCGACGGCGGGGCGCTTTTCGCACGCGCGGGGAGAGCCTCGGGTCAGCGGGCCTCGACCGGGACGAAGTCGCGCAGGACCTCGCCGGTGTAGATCTGGCGCGGGCGGCCGATGCGGGAACCCGGCTCCTTGATCATTTCCTGCCACTGGGCGATCCAGCCGGGGAGGCGGCCGAGGGCGAAGAGCACCGTGAACATCTCGGTGGGGAAGCCCATGGCCCGGTAGATCAGACCGGTGTAGAAGTCCACGTTCGGGTAGAGGTTGCGCGAGACGAAGTACTCGTCGGCCAGCGCGTGCTCTTCCAGCTTCAGCGCGATGTCGAGCAGCTCGTCGCTCTTGCCGAGCGAGGACAGGACGTCGTGCGCAGCCGCCTTGATGATCTTCGCCCGGGGGTCGAAGCTCTTGTAGACGCGGTGCCCGAAGCCCATCAGGCGGACGCCGTCCTCCTTGTTCTTCACCTTGCGGATGAAGGCGTCGACGTCGCCGCCGTCGTTCTTGATGCCTTCCAGCATCTCCAGGACGGACTGGTTGGCGCCGCCGTGCAGCGGGCCCCACAGGGCCGAGATGCCGGCGGAGATCGAGGCGAACATGTTGGCCTGCGAGGAACCGACCAGGCGCACGGTGGAGGTCGAGCAGTTCTGCTCGTGGTCCGCGTGCAGGATCAGCAGCTTGTCCAGCGCCGAGACGACGACCGGGTCGAGGTCGTACTCCTGGGCGGGCACGGAGAAGGTCATGCGCAGGAAGTTCTCGACGTAGCCGAGGTCGTTGCGCGGGTAGACGACCGGGTGGCCGACCGACTTCTTGTACGCGTAGGCCGCGATCGTCGGCAGCTTGGCCAGCAGGCGGATCGTCGAGAGGTGGCGCTGCTTCTCGTCGAACGGGTTGTGGCTGTCCTGGTAGAACGTCGACAGGGCGCTGACCACGGAGGACAGCATCGCCATCGGGTGCGCGTCGCGCGGGAAGCCGTCGTAGAACCGCTTGACGTCCTCGTGCAGCAGCGTGTGCTGGGTGATCTCGTTGCGGAACGACGCGAGCTGGTCGACGGTCGGCAGCTCACCGTTGATCAGCAGGTACGCGACCTCGATGAAGGAGGAGCGCTCCGCCAGCTGTTCGATCGGGTAGCCGCGGTAGCGCAGGATGCCCTGCTCACCGTCGAGGTAGGTAATCGCGGACTTGTAGGCCGCGGTGTTGCCGTAGCCGCTGTCCAAGGTGACGAGCCCGGTCTGGGCCCTCAGCTTCGCGATGTCGAAGCCCTGGTCACCGACGGTGCTCTCGACCACCGGGTAGGTGTATTCACCGTCCGCGTACCGGAGTACTACAGAGTTGTCGCTCACGTCATCCCTCACCGACGTAGTGCCTCTTCTTCGAGGTGCCCTGACTGCCTCTACCTTCCCCCATTTGGCGCAGGAGAGTGCACTCGGGGTCGGCCTTTGGTCCTTTTGACGGCACTGAGTGCCTTCAACCTGCTCATCCTGCCCCCTCCGCACGGGTGGCGGAACCCCAAATGATCGATCATCTAGGTGATGTTTCCCACCGGTATGCGTCCGGACAGCCTGGGGGCGACCGCCGTGTACCTCCTGCCTGCGGAAACGGTACGCACAGCCTGGCCGAGGGCCTTGCGGGACCCGACCAGGACGACCAGTTTCTTCGCCCGGGTCACCGCCGTGTAGAGCAAGTTGCGCTGGAGCATCATCCAAGCGCCGGTGGTGACGGGGATCACCACGGCCGGGTATTCGCTCCCCTGGGAGCGGTGGATGGTGACGGCGTAGGCATGCGCCAGCTCGTCCAGCTCGGAGAATTCGTACCCCACCTCCTCGTCCTCCTCCGTCCGGACCGTCAGCCGCTGTTCGACCGGGTCGAGGGCGGTCACCACGCCGACGGTGCCGTTGAAGACGCCGTTGGCCCCCTTCTCGTAGTTGTTGCGGATCTGGGTGACCTTGTCGCCGACGCGGAAGACCCGGCCGCCGAACCGCTTCTCGGCCAGGTCCGGCCGGGCCGGGGTGATCGCCTGCTGGAGCAGGCCGTTGAGGTTTCCGGCGCCGGCCGGGCCGCGGTGCATCGGCGCCAGCACCTGCACGTCGCGCCGCGGGTCGAGGCCGAACCTGGCCGGGATCCGGCGGGCGGCCACGTCCACGGCGAGCCGGCCGGCCTCCTCGGTGTCCTCCTCGGGGAAGAGGAAGAAGTCCGGCAGCCCGTCGGTCAGGGGCGGCAGGCCGGTGTTGATCCGGTGGGCGTTGGTGACCACGCCCGACTGCTGGGCCTGCCGGAAGATGCGGGTCAGCCGGACCGCGGGCACCGGGCCGTCCTCGGCCAGGAGGTCGCGCAGCACCTCCCCGGCACCGACCGAGGGCAGCTGGTCGACGTCCCCGACCAGCAGCAGGTGGGCACCGGGTGCCACCGCCTTGACCAGCTTGTTCGCCAGCAGGAGATCCAGCATCGACGCCTCGTCGACCACCACGAGGTCGGCGTCCAGCGGCCGGTCCCGGTCGTACGCCGCGTCCCCGCCCGGCTTGAGCTCCAGCAGCCGGTGCACGGTGGAGGCCTCGGCGCCCGTGAGCTCCGAGAGCCGTTTCGCGGCCCGGCCGGTGGGCGCGGCGAGCACCACCTTGGCCTTCTTCGCGCGGGCCAGCTCCACGATCGAGCGCACGGTGAAGGACTTGCCGCAGCCGGGGCCGCCGGTGAGGACGGCGACCCGGCGGGTGAGGGCCAGCTTGACGGCGTCCCGCTGCTCGGGGGCCAGCGTGGCCCCGGTGCGGGTCGCCAGCCAGGCCAGCGCCTTGTCCCAGTCGACGTCGCGGAAGGAGGGCATCCGGTCCTCCTCGGCCTGGAGCAGCCTGCGCACCTGCCCCACCAGCGACAGCTCGGCGCGGTGGAAGGGCACCAGGTAGACGGCGGTGAGCGGGGGGCCGCCCTGCGGGTCGGGCACCGGCTCGCGGACCACGCCCTCCGGGTCGGCGGCCAGTTCGGCCAGGCATTCGATGACCAACCCGGTGTCGACCTGGAGCAGTTTGACCCCGTCGGCGATCAGCCGCTCCTCGGGCAGGAAGCAGTGCCCCTGGTCGGTGGACTGGGACAGGGCGTACTGGAGGCCGGCCTTGACCCGCTCGGGGCTGTCGTGCGGGATGCCGACGGACTGGGCGATCTTGTCGGCGGTGAGGAAGCCGATGCCCCACACGTCGGCGGCGAGCCGGTACGGCTGGTTCCTGACCACGGAGATGGAGGCGTCGCCGTACTTCTTGTAGATGCGGACGGCGATGGAGGTGGAGACGCCGACGCCCTGCAGGAAGACCATGACCTCCTTGATGGCCTTCTGCTCCTCCCAGGCGGCGCCGATCATCTTCGTCCGCTTGGGGCCGAGGCCCGGCACCTCGATCAGCCGCTTCGGCTCGCTCTCGATCACGTCGAGCGTGTCGGTGCCGAAGTGCTCGACGATCCGGTCGGCGATCCTCGGGCCGATGCCCTTGATCAGGCCGGAGCCGAGGTAGCGCCGGATGCCCTGGACCGTGGCCGGCAGGACGGTGCGGTAGTTCTCCACCGTGAACTGCCTGCCGTACTGGGGGTGGGAGCCCCAGCGGCCCTCCATGCGCAGCGATTCGCCGGGCTGCGCACCGAGGAGGGCGCCGACGACCGTGAGCAGGTCCCCGCTGCCGCGGCCGGTGTCGACCCGGGCGACGGTGTAGCCGCTCTCCTCGTTGGCATAGGTGATGCGTTCGAGAACGCCCTCGACCACCGCCAGTTGCACCGCCCCGTGGATTGCCATGGCACGAAGCTACCGCCCGGCGCGGACAACCCGTCAGGCCTGTGGAAAAGCGCGGAGGGCGGCGGCCGGCAAGGCCCCGGGTACCGAGAAGGGGGTCCGGCCTCGCGGCCGGACCCCCTCACGGTTACCCCTCCCGTGCCGGACTTCCCGATCCCCCCAGATCCTCCCCCGGAAGTCCCGACGCACCATACGACCCGCCACGGCGCCCGGGGGTTGCACACCGATCCGGAACTTTACGTTTCCATTACCTGACGGTCCGTAGGCGGGGCACCCGGACGGCCCGGCGGCCCGCCACGGCGGCGGGCGCTATCCTCGGGCGCCATGGACACCTCCGGCGACACCTCGGGCACACGCGTACTGCTGCGGGACCCGCTGCCCGGGGAGCTGGGCTGGATCGTGCAGCGACACGGCGCGCTGTACGCCGCCGAGTACGGCTGGAACACCGATTTCGAGGCCCTGGTGGCGCGGATCGTCGCCGATTTCGCCGAGGACCACGACCCGTACCTGGAGCGGGTGTGGATCGCCGAGCTGGACGGCCGCCCGGTCGGCTCGGTGATGTGCGTGCGCGAGGACGGCTCGCCCGGCACCGCGCGGCTGCGGCTGCTCCTCGTGGAGCCCGAGGGCCGCGGGCACGGCATCGGGGCCCTGCTCGTGGACACGGTCGTCTCCTTCGCCCGCTCGGTGGGCTACCGCGAGCTGGTGCTGTGGACCAACGACGTGCTGACCTCGGCCCGTTCCCTCTACCTGCGCGCCGGCTTCACCCTGGTCGCCGAGCGCCCGCACCGCTCGTACGGGGTCGAGCTCACGGGGCAGGACTGGCGGCTGCCGCTGCAGGAGGACTCCCCGCACTGACCCCGGCCGCGGGGGCCCCCTTGCCGCGGCCTGCGGCACGGGTTCCCGCGCGGGCGGGGGCGAGCGAGGTCAGCGCCACCCCGCCGACCAGCAGGACAGCGGCCAGCCAGCGCAGTCCGGAGATCCCCTCGCCGAGGACCAGGGCGGCCGAGGACATCCCGAACACCGGCACCAGCAGCGAGAACGGCGCCACGGAGGAGGCCGGGTAGCGGCGCATCAGATGGCTCCAGGCGCCGAAGCCGAACACCGTGGACACCCAGGCGACGTAGGCGATGACCGCCGCCCCGGACCAGTCCAGCCCGCGCAGGGCGGCCAGGTCCCGCTCGGGCCCCTCCAGCAGCAGCGACAGCGCGAACAGCGGCAGCACCGGCACCGTGCACACCCACACCATGAAGTTCATCGCGTCGGGCGGGGCGGCCTTGCGGGTGAGCACGTTGGACACGCCCCAGCAGGCGGCCGCGGCGACGACCAGGGTGAAGCCGAGCACCGGCCCCGAGGTGCCCCCGTCGACGGCGGCGACGGCGATCCCGGCCAGCGCGACGACCATGCCGGTCACCCGGACCGGACCGGGCCGCTCGCGCAGCACGACGGAGGCGAGGACCGCGGTGAAGACGGCCTGGACCTGGAGGACCAGCGAGGAGAGCCCGGCCGGCATCCCCGCGGCCATGCCCGTGAACAGCAGGCCGAACTTGGCGACTCCGAGCGCCGCCCCGACGCCGAGGATCCACTTCCAGGCGACCTTGGGCCGGCCGACGAAGAAGACGGCGGGCAGGGCGGCGACGAGGAAGCGCAGGGCCGACAGGAGCAGGGGCGGGAAGTGGCCGAGCCCGATCTGGATGACGACGAAGTTGAAGCCCCAGACGGCGGCGACGAGTACCGCGAGAGCGGTGTGTACGGGACGCATGCTCAGAGCATCGGCGCCCCGACCGTGAAGCACCAGCGCGGATCTCTTCCGGGATGGATGAAGCAACACTTACGCCTACGATGGCCGCATGCTCGATCTCGCCCGGCTGCGCGCCCTGCACGCCGTCTCCGTCCACGGCTCGGTCGCCGGGGCGGCGGCCGCCCTCGGCTACACCCCCTCCGCCGTGTCCCAGCAGATCGCCAAGCTGGAGCGGGAGACCCGGACCACGCTGCTGGAGCGGCGCGGGCGCGGGGTCGCCCTGACCGAGGAGGCCCGGCACCTGGCCGACACGGCCCGGGAGTTGCTGGCGATCGTGGAACGGGCCGAGACCACGCTGGAGGAGCGGCGCGGGCAGCCGAGCGGGCTGCTGACGGTCGCCGCGTTCGCCTCGGCGGCGCGCGGGCTGCTGCCGGGCGTGCTGGCCGAGCTGGCGCTGCGCCATCCGGCGCTGGACGTACGCCTCACGGAGGTGGACCCCCATCTGTCGGTGGACCTGGTGGCCCGGGGCGTCACCGATCTGGCGGTGGCCCACGACTGGGACATCACCCCGCTGCCCGCGCCCGAGGGCGTCGAGCAGGCGGTGATCGGGGACGACCGGTGCGACCTCGTGGTCCCGCGGGGGCATCCGTTCACCACGCGGGCGGTCGTCCGCCGCGCGGACCTCGGCGGACTGCGCTGGGTCTGCCAGCCGCCCGGGCGGGTCTGCCACGACTGGCTGGTGCGGACGCTGCGGACGGCCGGGTTCGAGCCCGACATCGCGCACGTCGCCGAGGAGAACCACACCATCGTCGCGCTGGTCGCGGCCGGGCTCGGGGTGGCGGTGGTGCCGCGGCTCGGTACCGGCGCGCTGCCCGCGGGGGCGGTGGCCGTACCGCTGGAACCGGGTCCCGTCCGCAGGCTGTACGCCCTGTGGCGGACGGGGGCGGCCCGCAGGCCCGCGATCACCGAGGCGGTGCGGACCCTTCAGGAGCACTGGGCCGGGGCCGCCCCGGCGTGAGCCCTTCCGGGGGACCTCCCGAGTGTCCGGCGGTGCCCGGGCCCGGCCCGGCAGTAGGGTCCGGCGCGTGCCGTACCACGCCTCCCGCCGGTCCCTGCTCACCGCGGCCGCCGTGGCCGCCGTCTCGGCCGCCGGGGTCGCCTCGTACTCCGTGGGCGGGGGCGGCCGCCGTGACGACGCCCGCCCCGGCGACCGCGCGCCCGGGCCGGCGCCCGACCGGGCGCGGCTGCGCCGGGTGGTGTCGGCGATGACCCTGCCGGAGCTGGTCGGGCAGCTGTTCGTGTCCCGGGCGTACGGGCATTCGGCGACGGATCCCGACCCGGCGGACGCCGAGCAGAACACGGCCCTGTTCGGGGTGCGCACCGCCGCGGAGGTGGTCTCCCGCTACCACCTCGGCGGGATCGTCTACTTCTCCTGGGCGCACAACACCCGCAGCCCGCAGCAGATCGCCGAGCTCTCCAACGACCTCCAGCGGGCGGCGGCCGACTCCGGCGCGGGGATCCCGCTGCTGCTCTCCATCGACCAGGAGCACGGCGCCGTCGCGCGGATCGGCAAGCCGGCGACGCTGCTGCCCGGGGCGATGGCCCTGGGCGCCCTGCGCGGCCCGGCGTCCGGCGCGCCGGACGACGCGCCCGCCGCGGCGCCCGGCCCGACCGCCTCCCCGGCGGCCGCCGCGGGCGGGGCGGACTCCGTCGCCGAGGCCCGGCGGGCCGCGCGCATCGCGGGGGCCGAGCTGGTGGCGATGGGGATCCGCCAGGACTACGCGCCGGTGGCCGACGTGAACGTCAACCCGGCCAACCCGGTGATCGGCGTACGGTCCTTCGGCTCCGACCCGCAGGCCGTCGCGGCCCTGGTCGCCGCCCAGGTGCGCGGCTACCAGGGGGTCGGGGTGGCCGCCACCGCCAAGCACTTCCCCGGCCACGGGGACACCGAGACCGACAGCCACGTCGGCCTGCCGGTGATGCGGCACACCCGGGCGCAGTGGGAGGAGTTGGACGAGCCGCCGTTCCGGGCGGCCGTGGAGGCGGGCGTGGACTCCGTGATGACGGCGCACATCGTCTTCCCCGCGCTCGACCCCTCGGGGGACCCGGCGACCCTCTCCCGGCCGATCGTGACGGGCATCCTCCGCGAGCGCTTGGGCTTCCGCGGGGTGATCGTCACCGACGCCCTCGACATGGCCGGGGTCCGGCAGAAGTACGGGGACGACCGGGTGCCGGTGCTGGCCCTCAAGGCGGGCTGCGACCAGCTGCTGAACCCGCCGGACCTGGGGCTCGCGCACCGCAGCGTGCTCGCGGCGGTCGAGTCGGGCGAGGTGTCGCGGGCCCGGGTGGAGCAGTCGGTGCTGCGGATCCTCGAACTCAAGGCCCGGCGCGGCCTGTTCGGGGAGGCGTACACCACCGCCGCGCGGGTGGAGGCGGCCGTGGGCGTCCCGGCGCACCTGGCGGCCGCCGACGAGATCGCGGCCGGTACGACGACCCTGCTGGCCAATCCGGCGGGGCTGCTGCCGCTGGACGCGTCGGCCGCGCCCCGGCTGCTGGTGACGGGGACCGACCCGGTCTCCCCCAGCGGTACGACGGGCCCGCCCACCGTGGTCCTGGCCCGCGAGCTGACCGCTCTGGGCTGCACGGCGGTGGCGGTGGCTCCGGCCCGGGCGGCGGCCGCGGCGCCCGGCAACGCGGCGGTGCTGGTGTGCACGTACAACGTCCCGGAGGGGGACAGTCCGCAACGCACCCTCGTCGCCGGACTCCTGGCCACCGGTGTGCCGGTGGTGGTGCTGGCGATCCGCAATCCGTACGACGCGGCCCGCCTTCCGGCGTGCGCCGCGGAGCTGGCCACGTACACCTGGGCCGACGCGGAGATGCGGGCGGCCGCCCGGGTGATCACCGGGGCGGCACGGCCCACGGGCCGGCTCCCGGTCCCGGTGCCCGGCCGCTACCCGCTGGGCCACGGGCTGACGTACGGCTGAGGCGTACGCCGAGCCCGCGGCCCGGGACCGGCCGGTGGCCGCAGCGCGCTAGGGGCGCAGCTGCAGCTCGCGCTCCAGGTCCTGCTGGTCGAGCTGCGGGTCGGGCTTGGCCAGGGGCTGCGCCTGCGCCTTGCCGGCGAGGTTGGCGGCCGGGGCCACGCCCGCCCACTGGAGGATCTTCGCGGTGGCGAGCTCGCGCTCGCCGTCCTGCAGCTTGGCCACGTTCGCACCGTGGTTGGCGCCCGGCGCGATCATCACGTAGCTGTCGCGCACGGTGTAGCCGAGGTGGAACGGTTCAGCACCCCACGGGTCGTTCTGCCCGTACACGAACAGCATCTGGTTCGCGTTCGTGCGCACCCAGTTGTCGACGTCCGCCATGACCCCCGGCTGGAAGGTCATCGGGATGTCGCGGGGCACGAAGTTGCGCGGCGGCTGGTAGCCGTAGCGGCTCAGGTTGCCCAGGTGCGGCTGCTTGATGTCGGGCGAGCCGAGCTGCGTCCCCGCCTGGTAGTAGTACGGCGTGTAGGTTTCCAGGCCCTGGTCGGCGTAGGCCGAGAAGCCGGAGATCGCGTCGACCGAGTCCCAGATCTCCTGGTCGCTCGCGGTGGCGGCGGCCGGGACCGTGGCGCAGTCGGCGAGCAGGCTGTACTGCCAGAAGGCCCAGACGTAGTCGAGCACGACGGCCTCGTAGGCCTTGTCGAGGCTGCCGACGGTGGTGAAGGTCCAGCCGTTCTCCGCGGCCGCGGCCGCGTACTTGGCCTCCAGCGGCTCACGGCGCACCAGGGCCTCGCGCTGCACCGCGTTCAGCTTGTCGCGGCACTCCTTGGTGCCGACCTTGGCGAAGAACCGGTCGTAGGCCGAGTCCTCCTTGTTGACGACGTCGTTGGGCGCGACGTAGGCGACGACGCCGTCCATGTCCCGCGGGTAGAAGCGCTCGTAGTACGTCGCGGTCATGCCGCCCTTGCTGCCGCCCGTGGCGAGCCAGTTCTTCTTGTAGACCTTCTTCAGGGCGGTGAAGAGGCGGTGCTGGTCGCTGGCGGCCTGCCAGATGTCCAGGTTCGCCCAGTTGGCCGGGTCGGGCCGGGAAGGCGTGAAGAACCGGTACTCCAGCGACACCTGGTTGCCGTCGACGATGGTCGTCGGCTCGCTGCGGCGCGGGTTGGTGTTGACGTTGTAGCCGGAGGTGTAGAAGACCGTGGGCCGGGAGACGTCCTTGTGCAGCAGGGTGAAGCGCTGCTTGAAGGTGCCCTTCGACGGGTTCCGGTGGTCGACCGGCTGCTCGTAGTTGAGTACGAAGAAGCGGTAGCCGGGGTACGGCTTCTCCTCGATCAGGCTCATCCCCGGGATGGCGAGGATGTCGTCCTTGATGTCCGTGGCGACGGACGGCCCTGCGGCGGTGGCCGCCTGAGCCGTGAAGCCGGCCGCGCCCATGGTGCCGATCAGCACCACGAGCGACAGGAGCCAGCCGAGCGTCTTGCGCATTCACCCTCCCCTTGAGTTCACTTCGGTCGCCCGTGAACCTAGCGGGGTCAACGCAGCGCTGACCAGACCCAGTTGGGCCGCTCCTTCAGCACAGGATCCAGCCGGATTCCACCGATCCGGCCGCAACGCTCCCCTTGACGTACACGCAGCGGTTGATCGCACCGACGGTGACGGGTCCGGCGTACCGGGTGAACTGTCCGGCGTCGCGGACCGGGACCCCGCCGCGCGGCTGGATGCTCACCGACATCGGCCGGCGCGCGCCCGGATCACTCGCGACGGTCATCGCACAGGCCTGGGTGCGGCTCTTGTACACGCGCACCTCGCCGCCGGAGAACGGCAGGGTCCGCACCAGCTGCCCTGCGCACCCGGACGCGGCCTGTGCGGACGGCGCCGCCAGCAGGCCGCCGGCGCACAGCGCCAGCACCGCGGCCACCACCGCCGCGGCCGCGCTCCCCCGGCCGCGGTCCTTGCGTCCTCGCCCCGTCCGTCCGTGCTTCTTCCGCCCGTGTTCCACGCTGTCCCCCGATCGGCCGTACGTCACACGTACGCACGTACGACGCGCAGGCCCCCCGGAAGGTTGCGCACGGCAAGCTCCGGGGGGCCGGTTCCGGTCAGGGACGGTTCAGGCCGCGGCGCGCTCGTCCTCGCCGGCGAAGGTCCGCCACAGCTCGGCGTACCGGCCTCCGCGCGCGAGGAGTTCGGCGTGCGTGCCGTCCTCCACGACGCGGCCGCGGTCCATGACCACGACCCGGTCGGCGCGGGCGGCCGTGGTCAGCCGGTGGGCGACCACCAGGGTGGTGCGCTTGCCCGCGAGCCGGTCGGTGGCCTGGTTCACCTGGGCCTCGGTGGCCAGGTCCAGCGCGGCGGTGGCCTCGTCGAGCAGCAGCACGTCCGGGTCGACGAGTTCGGCGCGGGCCAGTGCGATCAGCTGCCGCTGGCCCGCCGAGAGGTTGCGGCCGCGCTCGGCGACGGTGTGCAGATAGCCGCCGTCGAGAGTCGCGATCATGTCGTGCGCGCCGACCGCGCGGGCCGCCGCCTCGACCTCGGCGTCGCTCGCCCCGGGCCGTCCGTAGGCGATGGCGTCGCGGACCGTCCCCGGGAAGAGGTACGGCTCCTGGGGGACGACCCCGAGCCGGTGGCGGTACGCCGAGAGGTCGACCTCCCGCAGGTCGGTGCCGTCGGCGGTGACCCGGCCCGAGGTCGGGTCGTAGAACCGGGCCACGAGCTTGACCAGGGTGGACTTGCCGGCGCCGGTCTCGCCGACGAAGGCGACGGTCTGCCCGGCGGGTATCCGCAGGCTGATTCCGGCCAGCGCGTCCCCCTTCTCGCCGCGCTCCTCGGCGGTCCCGTACGCGAACCGCACGTCCTCGAAGGCGATCTCGCCGCGCAGCCCGGCCAGCGGGCGCGGGTCGGCGGGCCGCGGGGTGGTGGTGGGCTCGCGCAGCAGGTCCTGGATCCGGCCGAGGGAGACGGTGGCCTGCTGGTATCCGTCGAACACCTGGGAGAGCTGCTGGACGGGGGCGAAGAACAGGTCGATGTAGAGGAGGTACGCCACCAGCGCGCCGGTGGTGAGGGTGCCGGCCTCCACCCGGCCCGCGCCCACGATCAGCACGGCGGCCGCCGCGCCCGAGGACAGCAGCTGCACGAAGGGGAAGTAGACGGATATCAGCCACTGGCCGCGCACCCGGGCCTCGCGGTACTCGTCGCTCCGCGCGGCGAAGCGGACGGCTCCGTCCCGCTGGCGGCGGAAGGCCTGCACGATGCGCAGCCCGGAGACGGACTCCTGGAGGTCGGCGTTGACCAGGCTGACCCGGTCGCGGGCGAGCTCGTACGCGGCCACCGACTTGCGGCGGAAGACGATCGTGCCGAGGACCAGCAGGGGCAGGGTGGCGAAGACGATCAGGGCGAGCTCGACGTCGAGGACGAGCAGGGCGACGAGGATGCCGAAGAAGGTGAAGACGGAGACGACGGCGGTGACGAGCCCGGTCTGCAGGAAGGTGGACAGGGCGTCCACGTCGGTGGTCATCCGGGTCATGATCTTGCCGGTCAGCTCGCGCTCGTAGTAGTCGAGGCCGAGGCGCTGGAGCTGGGCGAAGATCTTGACGCGCAGGGCGTAGAGCACCCGCTCGCCGGTGCGCCCGGTCATCCGGGTCTCGGCGAACTGGGCGGCCCACTGGGCGAGGACGACGGCGAGGGCGAGCCCGGCGGCCACCCAGACGGCGCCGAGCGCGGCCTGCTCGACGCCCTTGTCGATCCCGTGCCGGATCAGGATGGGCAGCAGCAGGCCGGCGGCCGCGTCGACGGCGACCAGGGCGAGGCTGACGGCGAGCGGCGCCCAGAAGCCGCGCAGCAGCCGGCGCAGGTTGTAGCTGTCCTCGGCGGAGGCGGCGCGGGCCTCGTCCACGCCCGGCTCGTCGTCGGCGGGCGGCAGCGCGGCCACCTGCGCGAGCAGTTCGGGGGTGGCCGGCATGCCGGCGACGGCCCCGGCCATGGAGTGCCCGGCGCCGGGCGCGGCGGGCGCACCGGGGACGGCGGTGGGGGCGGGCCCCTCCTCGCGGCGGCGCCACAGCTCGGGGGTGACCCCGTCCACGGGCCGGCGCTTGGCGCTGACCGGTTCGGAGTCGATCTCGGCTTCGAGCTCGATGTCCCGTTCGAGGTCGCGCTCGAACTCGGCCATGGCGGGCGCGTCGGGGGTGCGCGGGGAGCCGGCGGCGAGCGCGTCCGGGTCGGTGAGCAGCCGCCGGTACAGGGCGGAGCGGTGTTCCAGCTCCTCGTGCGTACCGATGTCGGCGAGCCGCCCGTGCTCCAGTACGGCGATCCGGTCGGCCAAAGCGAGCGTGGAGCGGCGGTGGGCGATGAGGAGGGTGGTGCGGCCGGCCATCACGGCGCGCAGCGCCTCGTGGATCTCGTGCTCGACCCGGGCGTCGACGGCGGAGGTGGCGTCGTCGAGGAGCAGCAGCCGGGGGTCGGTGAGGAGGGCGCGGGCGAGCGCGATGCGCTGGCGCTGGCCGCCGGAGAGCGTGAGCCCCTGCTCGCCGACCTTGGTGTCGTACCCGGCGGGCAGGGCCTCGATGAACCCGTGGGCCTGGGCGGCGCGGGCGGCGGCCTCGACCTGCTCGTCGGTGGCGCCGGGGTGCCCGTAGGCGATGTTGGCGCGGATGGTGTCGGAGAAGAGGAAGGAGTCCTCCGGCACGAGCCCGATGGCGGCGCGCAGGGAGTCGTACGTCAGCTCGCGCACGTCGTGGCCGCCGATGCGGACGGCGCCGTGGTCGGCGTCGTAGAAGCGCGGGAGCAGCAGGGAGACGGTGGACTTGCCGCTGCCGGAGGAGCCGACGACGGCGACGGTCTCGCCTTCCCCGATGGAGAGGGAGAAGCCGTTCAGGACGGGCCGCTCGGGGTCGTACCCGAAGACGACGTCCTCGAAGGCGACGGTGGCGGGCGCGTCGGCGGGCAGCTCGCGCTCCCCCTCGCGGATGACGGGTTCGGTGTCGATGAGCTCGAAGACGCGTTCCACGCCGGCGCGGGCCTGCTGGCCGACGGTGAGGACCATGGCGAGCATGCGGACGGGGCCGACGAGCTGGGCGAGGTAGGTGGAGAAGGCGACGAAGGTGCCGAGCGTCACCTGGCCGTTGGTGGCCATCCAGCCGCCGAGGGCGAGCATGGCCACCTGTGCGAGGGCGGGGACGGCCTGGAGGGCGGGGGTGTACTTGGAGTTGAGCCGGATGGTCCGCATCCGCCCGGCGAACAGGCGGCGCCCGGCGGCGCGCAGCTTGCCGGTCTCCTGTTCCTCCTGGCCGAAGCCCTTGACGACGCGGACGCCGGTCACGGCCCCGTCGACGACCCCGGCGACGGCGGCGGCCTGGCCCTGGGCCCACCAGGTGGCGGGGAACAGCTTCTTGCGGCTGCGCTTGGCGATGAACCAGAGGGCGGGGGCCATCAGCAGGGCGACCAGGGTCAGCAGCGGCGACAGGGCCAGCATGATGCCGAGGGATATCCCGAAGAGGAGGAAGTTCCCGATGGTCATGGGGAGCATGAACAGCAGGCCCTGGATCAGCTGGAGGTCGCTGGTGGCCCGGCCGACGACCTGACCGGTGGACAGCTCGTCCTGCCGGCGCCCGTCGAGGCGGGCGATGGTGTCGAACATGTCGGTGCGCAGGTCGTGCTGGACGTCGAGGGCGAGGCGGCCGCCGTAGTACCTGCGTATGTAGGTGAGCGCGTACACGAGGAGGGCCGCGCCCACGAGCATTCCGGCCCAGGGGCCCATCGGCTTGCTCTGGTCGCCGATGACGTCGTCGATGATGACCTTGGTGACGAGCGGTACGAGTGCCATGACGGCCATGCCGGCCAGCGAGGACCCGAGCGCGAGCAGCACGTTGAGCTTGTAGCGCCAGGTGTAGGCGGCGAGCCGCCTGCTCCAGCCTTGTTTCCGGTCGGTCGCCTTCTTCGCCGCCACCACGTGGTGCCTCCCCGTTCGTCCTGTCCTGCCGCCTCCCCCAACGCCGTGACCGGCGGATTTCATCCCCCTGCAACAATCGCACCGGCGTACGGGCGCGGCGAGCGGCCTTCACCCGGCCGGGGGGCGCACGAGGGCTCGGCCACCACGCGGCGGAGCACGGGGTCACGCCGTGGCGGTCCCCGGCAACGGCTACAGGTGCGTCGGGGTGAACATCCTGAGGGTGGTCGGGAGGACCAGGACGGAGGGGCCCGGGGTGGTCAGGGCCTTGGTGAGGTCCTCGCTGAGGGTGGCGGCCGTGGTGGTGGCCGCCGGGACGCCGAAGGAGGCAGCCAGGGAGACGAAGTCGGGGCCCGGCACGTCCGTGCCCGTGGCGCAGCCGTACTCCCGCAGGATGCCGTAGCCGCCGTCGTCCACGATCAGCCAGGTGACGTCCATGTCGTACTGCTTCGCGGTGGCCAGCTCCGCGATCGAGTACATGGCTCCCCCGTCGCCCGAGACGGCCAGCACCGGCGTGCCCGGCTCCGCCGCGCACGCGCCGAGCGCCGCGGGGAAGGCGTAGCCGAGGCCGCCCGCGCCCTGCGCCGAGTGCATGGTGTTGGGGTGCTTCGCGTCGAACGCCGACCAGGCCCAGTAGGACAGGATCGTCATGTCCCAGAAGGACGGCGAGCGCGGCGGCAGCGCGGCCCGGATGGAGGTCAGGAGCTGCTGCTCCAGCTCCACGTCCTGCGCGGCGAGGCGCGCCGCGATGTCCGAGAGGACCATCCGGACCCGGGCCGGGGCCGAGGGGTCCTCCCGCTCGGACACCGTTTCCAGCAGGGCCTGGAGGGCGAGGCGGGCATCGGCGTGGATGCCGAGGCCCGGGTGGTTGGACTCCAGCTTGCCGAGGTCCGCCTCGATCTGGACGACCCGGCCCTCGGGGAAGAACGTGTGGTAGTTCGAGGAGAGTTCCCCCAGGCCGGAGCCGACCACCAGGAGGACGTCCGCGTCCTCCAGGAAGTCGGTCATGTGGCGGTCCTCCAGCCAGGACTGGAGCGAGAGGGGGTGGTTCCAGGGGAAGGCTCCCTTGCCGCCGAAGGTGGTGACCACCGGCGCGTTCACCCGCTCCGCGAGCCGGCGCAGCTTGCCCGCCGCGTCGGAGCGGATCACCCCGCCGCCCGCGATGATCACGGGGCGGGCGGCCGTCTCCAGCCAGTGCGCGGCCAGCGCCGTCAGCTCGGGGCGCGGGGCGAGCTCGTGCGGGGTGGCGTCCATGCCCGTCACCTGCGGGACGAGGGTCTCCGCGCGCAGGACGTCCTCCGGGATCTCCACCCAGACCGGCCCGTGCGGGGCGGTGAGCGCCGACTCCCAGGCCGCGGCGACGGCGGACGGGATCTGGGAGGGGGTGCGGGCCGTGTGGACCGACTTCACCACGTCCCGGAAGGACGCCGCCTGGTCCCGCAGTTCGTGCAGGTGCCCGCGCCGGCCGCCGCCCAGGCCCGCCACCGGGACCTGTGAGGAGATCGCCAGGACGGGGGCGGAGGCGGCCGCGGCCTCGGCCAGGGCGGGCAGCGCCATCAGGGCGCCGGGCCCGGTGGACAGCAGGAGCGGAACGGCCTCGCCCGTGATCCGGCCGTACGCGTCGGCCGCGAAGGCGGCGTTGTTCTCCGTCCGCAGCCCGACGAGCCGCAGGTCGGAGCGGCCCACCGCCTCGAAGAGGGCGAGCGCGTGCTGTCCGGGCAGCCCGAAGACGGTGGTGGCGCCCAGCGAACGCAGTGTTTCCACGACCAGGTCCCCGCCCGTGCGGCCAGGCGGCGGCGCCAGGGCGGCCGCCGTCTGGGCCTCGGTGGGACGGAGTACCAGGTCGTGGTCGTGCGTCACGGGTGCGGTGTGCCCTTCTTACTTCGCCTTCGCCGCGGCGATCTGACGGCTCATGATCGTGGTCAGCTCGTACGCGGTGTGCGAGGCCGCGACCGAGGTGATCTCGGCGTGATCGTACGCCGGGGCGACCTCGACGACGTCCGCGGAAACCAGGTTGCAGGAGGACAGGCCGCGGATGATCTCCAGGAGCTCGCGGGAGGTCATGCCGCCCGCCTCCGGGGTGCCGGTGCCGGGCGCGTGCGCCGGGTCCAGCACGTCGATGTCGATCGAGATGTAGAGCGGACGGTCGCCGATGCGCTGACGCAGCTGGTCGGCGATCTCGTCGGCGCCGCGGCGGTAGACGTCCGCCGAGGTGACGATGCCGAAGCCCATCTTGGCGTCGTCGTCGAGGTCCTGCTTGCCGTACAGCGGGCCGCGCGTACCGACGTGGGACAGCGCCTCGGTGTCGAGGATGCCCTCCTCGACGGCGCGGCGGAACGGGGTGCCGTGCGTGTACTCGGCGCCGAAGTACGTGTCCCAGGTGTCCAGGTGGGCGTCGAAGTGGAGCAGCGCCACCGGGCCGTGCTTCTTCGCGACCGAGCGCAGCAGCGGGAGCGCGATGGTGTGGTCGCCGCCCAGGGTCATCAGGCGGGAGCCGGAGCCGAGGAGCTCGTCGGCGGCGGCCTCGACCGTCTCGACGGCCTCGTTGATGTTGAAGGGGTTCACGGCGATGTCGCCCGCGTCGGCCACCTGGGCGAGGGCGAAGGGGGAGGCGTCCTGCGCCGGGTTGTACGGGCGCAGCAGGCGCGAGGCCTCGCGGATGGCGTTGCCGCCGAAGCGGGCGCCGGGGCGGTAGGAGACCCCCGAGTCGAACGGCACACCGACGACGGCGACGTCCGCGGAGCCGACCTCGTCCAGGCGGGGCAGCCGGGCGAAGGTGGCGGGGCCCGCGTAGCGCGGGATGCGGGAGGAGTCGACGGGGCCGCGCGGCTGCGTGCTCATGGGAAGGCCTTCCGGGTCGGGAGGGGGTGTGCGGTGCTTCGAGCGTAAGCCGCGGTTCGGCCGGCGCGAAGTGTACGTTTTATCCACTGGGCAAAGCCGACCTGTACGGAGTATCCATGCCGACCTCGTCCGACGCGCCGCTCACCCCGACGGTGCCGCTGTCGGCGCTCCTCGGGGAGCAGGCGCTGGGGCTGCGCCTGCTCGCCGGGCCGGCGCGGGTGGAGGTGCACGGGGTGCACGCCTCCGAGATGGCGGACCCCTCCCCGTACCTGCTGGGCGGCGAACTGCTCCTCACGGCGGGCGCGGGGCTCACGGAGCCGGAGGTGGACCTCCGCCACCCCGGCGGGGCGGCCCCGGCGGCCGGCCCCGCGCCGCGGGAGGGCGCGGCCGGGCCGGCCGACGCGTACGTACGGCGCCTGGCCGCCTCCGGCGCAGCCGCACTCGGGTTCGGGCTGGCGCCGCTGCACGTCGAGGTGCCCCCGGAGCTGGCCGCCGCCTGCGCACGGCACGGGCTGCCGCTGCTGGAGGTGCCGCCGCGGACCCCGTTCACCGCGGTCGCCCGCGCGGTGGGACGGCTGATGGCGGAGGCCCGTACCCGTGAGCTGCGCCGGGTCACCGAGGCCCAGCAGTCCCTGGCCGCGGCCGCCGCCCGCCCGGACCCGGTCCCCGCGGTCCTGCGCCGCCTGGCCTCCGGCCTGGGCGGCCGGGCGGTGCTCCTCCCCCCGGCCCCGCCCGCCCCCTCCGGGCCGGCTCCCGCCCCGCCGGCCCCGGCCGTGCGGGATCTCCTCTTCGCCGGGGGCGAGCCCTCCGAGGAGGTGCTCGGCGGGCTCCTCGCGCTGGCCGGGCGGGTGGCGCCGGGGGCCGCCGCCACGGCCACCGCCACCGTCGGGGGGACCCAGCTCAGCGCCTACGCCCTCGGCGGGGGGCACGTGCTCGGGGTCGCCGCACCGGAGCGGGCACCCGGCGACCACACCATCGCCTCCGTGGCCGCCGTCCTGCTCACCCTGCTCACCGCCCGCCGGGCGGCCGGGTCCGGCGAGGCGGCCTCCCTGACCCGGCTGCTGCTGGACGGGGATCCGGCCGGGGCACTCGCGCCCGGCCCCTGGCACGTCGTCCACGCCCGCGGCTCCGGCGATCCGCAGGCCCTGGCGGCAGCCCTCGGCACCGTACTGCTGGACCCGGACGGGCCCGCGGCGCGCCTGCTCACCGCCCGGGAGCCGGCCCCGCAGCCCGGCTGGCGCCTCGGGGTCAGCGCCCCGGCCGGGCCGACGGGGCTGCGTACCGCCCAGGCGCAGGCCCGGCGGGCCCTGGAGCGGGCGGAGGCGGCCCGGACCCCGCTGGTCCGTCACGCCGGGGACGGCCTGTCCGGGCTGCTGGACCCCGCGGAGGCCCGCGCCCACGCCGAGGCGCTCCTCGCCCCGCTGAACCCTGCGCAGGCCCGGACCCTGCACACCTGGCTGGCCCACCACGGCAGCTGGGACCGCACGGCCGCCGCCCTCGGCGTCCACCGCAACACGGTGCGCCAGCGCATCGCCCGCGCCGCGACGCTCCTGGCCCGCGACCTCGATGACCCCGACATCCGCATGGAACTGTGGTTCGCGCTACGTACTCTGGACACCGAGGACAACCCGCCAGTAACTTAGTCTGAGCAAGCGCTTAGAGTTCGCCCTCCACTGAGCGGCGACGGCGCGCAACCATGACCGCGAGAGCGGCGGCGGTTCAGCCGCAGAGGGGAGTCCGGCCGTGCGCCGTACCGTTTTCAACGAGGACCACGAGGCATTCCGCGAGACCATCCGCGCCTTCATCGAGGCCGAGGTCGTCCCCGTCTACGACGAGTGGTTCGCCGCCGGCCAGGCGCCGCGCGACTTCTACTACAAGCTCGGCGAGCTGGGCGTCTTCGGCATCAACGTGCCCGAGGAGTTCGGCGGCGCGGGCCTGGACACCCACAAGTTCGAGGCCGTCCTCTACGAGGAGACCTCCCGCGCGGGCGTCAACTTCGGCGGCTCCGGCGTGCACGTGCTGCTCGCCCTCCCCTACATCAAGATGCTCGCCACCGACGAGCAGAAGAAGCGCTACCTCCCGAAGTTCGTCTCCGGTGAGGAGATGTGGGCGCTGGCGATGACCGAGCCGGGCACCGGCTCCGACGTCGCGGGCATGAAGACCACCGCCAAGCTCTCCGAGGACGGCACGCACTACGTCCTCAACGGCGCCAAGACCTTCATCACCGGCGGCGTCCACGCCGACCGCGTGATCGTCTGCGCCCGCACCTCCGCCCCGCGCGAGGACGACCGCCGCTTCGGCATCTCCCTGTTCGCCGTGGACACCAAGTCCGAGGGCTACTCCATAGGCCGCAAGCTCGACAAGCTCGGCCTGCGCACCTCCGACACCGCCGAGCTGGCGTTCGTCGACGTCAAGGTCCCGGTCGAGGACCTGCTCGGCGAGGAGGGCAAGGGCTTCTACTACCTCGGCCACAACCTGGCCTCCGAGCGCTGGGGCATCGCCTTCGGCGCGTACGCCCAGGCCGCCGCGGCCGTCCGGTTCGCCCAGCAGTACGTCACGGACCGCACGGTCTTCGGCAAGCCGGTCGCGCACTTCCAGAACACCAAGTTCGAACTGGCCGCCTGCCAGGCCGAGGTGGACGCCGCCCAGGCCGTGGCCGACCGCGCCCTGGAGGCCCTGGACGCGGGCGAGCTGACCCCGGCCGAGGCCGCCTCCGCGAAGCTGTTCTGCACCGAGGTCGCGCACCGCGTCATCGACCGCTGCCTCCAGCTGCACGGCGGCTACGGCTACATGAACGAGTACCCGATCGCCCGCCTGTACGCCGACAACCGCGTCAACCGCATCTACGGCGGCACCAGCGAGATCATGAAGTCGATCATCGCCAAGTCGATGGGCCTGTGAGGAACCCCGTCTCCGTCCCATGAACGAGGCACTGACGATTCTCCTCGATCTGCTCGACCTGGAGCAGATCGAGGAGAACATCTTCCGCGGTACCAGCCGCCCTTCGCTGGTACCGCGCGTCTTCGGCGGTCAGGTCGCGGCCCAGGCGCTGGTCGCGGCCGGCCGTACGGTGCCCGCGGACCGCAGCGCGCACTCGCTGCACTCGTACTTCCTGCGCGCCGGTGATCCCGGTGCGCCCATCGTGTACTCGGTCGACCGGATCCGCGACGGGCGCTCCTTCACCACCCGGCGGGTCGTCGCCGTCCAGCACGGCCAGCCGATCTTCCACCTCTCCGCCTCCTTCCAGGTGTACGAGGAGGGGCTGGACCACCAGGCCGCCATGCCGGCCGCCCCGGACCCGGAGACCCTGCCGACGGCCGCCGAGTCGCTGCCCGCGTACCGGGAGGTCTTCCGGGACCCGGGCACGGTCGAGCGGCTGGCGGAGGCCCGCGGCGCGGTGGACCTGCGGTACGCGACGACCCCGCCGTGGGGCAGCGTGGGCGTGCCCGTGGAGCCCCACTCCCAGGTGTGGTTCCGTACGGCCGACAAGCTGGAGAGCGACGACGCCCTGCTCCACACCTGCCTGGCGACCTACGTCTCGGACATGACCCTGCTCGACTCGGTGCTGCTCGCGCACGGGCGGGGCGGGTGGGCCGTCGGCGACGTGGTGGGCGCCTCGCTGGACCACGCGATGTGGTTCCACCGGCCCTTCCGCGCCGACGAATGGCTGCTGTACGACCAGGAGTCGCCCTCGGCCGCCGCCGGGCGCGGCCTCGGCCAGGCCCGGATCTGGACCCAGGACGGCCGGCTGGCCGTCACCGTCATCCAGGAGGGCGTGGTCCGCGTACCGCGCGGGCAGTGACGCCCGCCGCGGACCGCCCGAAGGGGCGGTGCGCGGCGCGGCGGCGGCCCCGCCGGCCCCCGGCTGCGCCGCAGGGCCTCGGCGCGCCAGGCCTCGTCGCCGTGAGCGCCGGACGTACCGTCCCCTCATGCCCGGAGAATCCGAGAGCGTGGGCACGGTCGTCGTCGCCGTGGTCACCAATCTGGCCATCGCGGCGGCGAAGGCGGTCGGCGGCATCATCAGCGGTTCGAGCGCGATGCTGTCGGAGGCCGCGCACTCGGTGGCCGACACCGTGACCGAGGTGATGCTGCTGGCCGCGTTGAAGCGCAGCGCCAAGCCCGCGGACGAGGACCATCCCCTGGGATACGGGCCGGAACGCTACATCTGGGCGCTGCTGGCCTCGATCGCGACCTTCGTCGGCGGCGCGGTCTTCGCCGTGTACGACGGCGTCCACACCCTGGTGCAGGGCGAGGACCCGGGCGATCCCGCCGTCTCGTACGCCATCCTCGGCGTGGCCTTCGTCCTGGAGGGCTACTCCCTGCTGGTGGCCTGGCGCCAGGTACGGGGGGAGGTGGCGCGGGCCGGTGCGCCCCTGGGCCGGTACGTGAAGCACACCCCGGACACGGCGGTGAAGGCGGTGCTGCTGGAGAACGCGGCCGCGCTGATCGGCCTGGTCCTGGCGGCGGGGGGCCTGCTGGGGGCGCAGCTCACCGGGTCGGGGGTCTACGACGGGGTGGCCTCCCTGCTGATCGGGCTGCTGCTGGTGTGGGTGGCCTGGGAGTTGGGGCGTTCGAACGCCCGCTACCTGATCGGCCGGCCGCTCCCGGCGCCGACCCGGGCGGAGGTGCGCGAGGAGCTGCTGTCGGTGCCGCACATCGAGGGTGTACTCGAACTGACCACGCTGGTCCAGGGACCCTCGGAGGTGCTGATCGCCGCGAAGATCGACTTCCACGACCTGGCGTCGGCGCGCCAGGTGGAGGGGGCGTGCGAGGAGGCGGAGGAACAGCTGCGGGAGCGGTTCCCGACGATCCGCCGGGTGTACCTGGACCCGACCCCCACGCCCTCCCCGGCGTCCGGGACTACGCCTGGCGGTCCTTTCGGGGAACGGCCTTGAGCTTGGCCCAGATCGCCTCCAGGCAGTCGATGTCCGCATCGTCGAGCACGTCGTCGAACACCTCGGCGAGGGCCTCGCGCCGGGTGGCGTCGGCCTCGGCGAAGGCGCGGCGGCCCGCCTCGGTCAGCGCGATGCCCACCGAGCGTGCGTCCGTCGGGGACGGTATCCGCTCGACCAGCCCCCGGCCCCGGAGCGAGTCCACCACGCGGGAGACCTGGCTGCGGCTGAGCAGGGTCATGGCGCCGAGCTCCGAGGCGGCCACCGGCTCCTGCTGGAAGTTGAGCCAGAGCATGACCTCGAACCAGGAGAGCGGGAGGTCGTGGCGGCGCGCCAAGGCCTGGTCGACCCGGGCGGTGAGCGTGGACCCGGCCCAGACGAGACCGTAGAAGGCATGGTCACGTGCGGTGAGGGTGCCCAGGGAGAGTGCGTTGCGCGCCATGGGAGCAGCGTACCGGCAGGAGGCGAACGTTGCGTGCGCACGCACAGAAATGTAATGTGTGCGTGCACACGCACTCAGATGGAGAGACTCATGACCACGAAGACCGTCCTCATCACCGGCACCTCCTCGGGCATCGGGCTGGCCGCCGCCGTCGCCGCCGCCCGGGCGGGGTGGCACACCGTCGCCACCATGCGGGACACCACCCGGGCCGACGCCCTGCACAAGGCCGCAGCCGAAGCCGGCGTCGCCGACCTCGTCCAGGTCAAGCGCCTGGACGTGACCGACGCGGACTCCGTGGCCGCGTGCGTGGCCGAGGTCGTCGCCGAGCACGGACGCCTCGACGCCGTCGTGAACAACGCGGGCGCCGGCTTCGTCGGCACCATCGAGCAGCACGGCATGGAGCAGGTCCGCTCCGTCATGGAGGTCAACTTCTTCGGTGTCGTCGAGCTCACCCGGGCCGCCCTCCCCCACCTGCGCGCCTCGGGCGGCCGGGTGATCACGGTGACCAGCGTCGGCGGTGTGATCGGCCAGCCCTTCAACGAGTCCTACTGCGCGGCCAAGTTCGCCGTCGAGGGCTTCATGGAGGCCCTCGCGCCGGTGGCCGCGACCACCGGCGTACAGGTCGCCCTCGTCGAACCGGGCGCCGTCGCCAGCGAGTTCGTGAACAACGTCGGGCTCGACGTCCCGGCGCTGCTCACCCAGGCGGGTCCGTACGCCCCGGCGCTCCAGGCCTACGTCAACCACGCCATGCAGTCCTTCGGCAGCGACACCGCGCAGACCCCGGAGCAGGCGGCGGCGCCGGTCGTCGAGGCGCTGACCGCCGAGAAGGTGCCGTTCCGGATCCAGACCTCCGACTGGGCCCGCAGCTTCGTGGGGACGAAGCTGGCCGACCTCGACGGCTCGGCCGTCCAGTCGATGACCGCCGACTGGCTCCGCTGAGGCCGGGCCGGGGGCGGACCCGCCCCCGCCCCGCCGGCTCGGAGCAGGTCCGCTAGAGCAGGTCCGCGGCCGACAGCAGGTACGCGACCATCGGGTCGTACGCGCGGGGGTCGCGGACGTGGTCGTCCAGCGGGACCGCCACCTGGAGGGTGCCCTCGGCCTCGGCGAGGAACAGGGCCGGGTCGTTGCAGTCCGCGTACCCCACCGCGTCGAGGCCCCGCTGCGCCGCGCACCCCGCCCAGCCGTGGTCGGCCACCACCAGGTCCGGCTGCGGGCGCCCCGCCGCGGCCAGCCCGTCCAGGATCGCGGCCATCGGCTCCGGGGAGTGGGTGTGCCACAGGGTCGCGCCCCGCTCCAGCACCGCGACGTCCGCGACCTGCCACACCGCGCCCTCGTCGGCCACCAGCCCGGACGGGATGACGACGATCTCGCAGCCCGCCGCGCGCAGGGCGCCCGCGGTGGCCCGGTGGACGTCCAGCAGCCCGCCCGGGTGGCCGGTGGCCAGCAGCACGCCCTGCCGGTCCAGTGCCGCCTTGCGCAGCCGTGCCGCCATCCGGTCGAGCGCGTCGACCGTGAGCTCCGGGTCGATGGTGTCCTGGCCGTACCGGTGGGCGGCGTCGTCCACGACCCCGCACCGCTCCGCCATCACCGCGAGCACGTCCTGCTCGTCCGTCCAGCGGTCGCCCAGCTCCAGGCCGAACCAGTAGTGCCGGTCGCCGTTGGCGAGCTTGCGGTAGTGCGAGAGGTTGTTCTCGCGCGGGGTGGCCACCTGCCCCGCGATCCGCGTGCGGACGAGGTGGTCGACGAGTTCGGCGCGGCTGGGGACGGGCTGCTCTATCGGCTTCGGCATGCGCCCCATTCTGCCGCCGCCCGGGCGGAGCCGCCGCGGCCCATTTCGCCCCGTGGACGCGCCGCGTCACCGGGTCATCCCGACAGCGCCCCGAAGGCGCCGTGCGCGAGGCGCCTGAGCAGCGACTCCGTCGCCTCGCGGCCCAGCGCCGCCAGGTGCGGGGTGGAGTTCAGCAGGCCGAAGACGGCGTGCACGGCGACCCGTACCTCCGCCTCGCCGACCTCGGGGTGCAGTTCCCCTACGACCGCCACCCAGAGCTCGACGTACTGCCGCTGGAGCTGGCGCACGAGCTTGCGGTCGGCCTCCCGCAGCCGGTCCAGCTCCCGGTCGTGCAGGGTGATCAGCGCCCGGTCGTCCAGGGCGAAGTCGATGTGGCCGTCGATCAGCGAGGCCAGCACCGCGGGCGGGTCCCCCGCGGCCTCCTCCGCGCGCCGGCGCCCGCCCGTCAGCAGCCGTTCGCTGATCCC
Organism: Streptomyces sp. NPDC006326; assembly: GCF_040612915.1. Lineage (NCBI taxonomy): Bacteria > Bacillati > Actinomycetota > Actinomycetes > Kitasatosporales > Streptomycetaceae > Streptomyces > Streptomyces sp. NPDC006326. Next base: position 38,231 of record NZ_JBEXRC010000007.1, read on the forward strand.
CACCAGCAACTCGGCGAGCATGGCGTCCTTGCCCGCGAAATGCCGGTACAGGCCGGGGCCGCTGATGCCCACCGCGGCCCCTATCTCGTCGACGCCGACCCCGTGGAACCCGCGCTCGGCGAAGAGACGAGCGGCCTCACTGAGGATCTGCTCGCGACGGGTCGGGGCGGCCGCTCTGGTGCTCATGGGAATCCATTCTAGACAGGGCCGTTAGCGCTCGTTAACCTAGGCGCCATCAGTGTTAACGCTCATTAACCGCGTTGACCGCGAGGACCGAGCAAGGGAGCTCGACCGATGCAGCAGGCACCAGTGCTGACGAGCGCCGCGGACCCGGCGTCCGAGGCCTGGCGGACCAACGAGGCCGCCCACCGCGAGCTCGCCGAGGGGCTGCGCGCCCGGCTCGGCGCGGCCCGCCTCGGAGGCGGCGAGAAGGCCCGCGCCCGCCACACCGCCCGCGGGAAGCTGCTCCCCCGCGACCGCGTGGACACCCTCCTCGACCCCGGGTCGCCCTTCCTGGAGCTGGCCCCGCTGGCCGCCGAGGGGATGTACGGGGGCGCCGCCCCGGCCGCCGGGGTCATCGCCGGCATCGGCCGGGTCAGCGGGCGCGAGTGCGTGATCGTCGCGAACGACGCCACCGTCAAGGGCGGCACGTACTACCCGATGACCGTCAAGAAGCACCTGCGCGCCCAGGAGGTGGCCCTGGAGAACCGTCTCCCCTGCCTCTACCTGGTCGACTCGGGCGGCGCGTTCCTCCCGATGCAGGACGAGGTCTTCCCCGACCGGGAGCACTTCGGCCGCATCTTCTACAACCAGGCCCGGATGTCCGGCGCCGGCATCCCGCAGATCGCCGCCGTCCTCGGCTCCTGCACGGCGGGCGGGGCGTACGTCCCGGCGATGAGCGACGAGGCCGTGATCGTCCGCGGCCAGGGCACGATCTTCCTCGGCGGCCCGCCGCTGGTGAAGGCCGCCACCGGCGAGGTCGTCACGGCCGAGGAGCTCGGCGGCGGCGAGGTCCACTCCCGCACCTCCGGCGTCACCGACCACCTCGCGGAGGACGACGCGCACGCGCTGCGCATCGTCCGGAACATCGTGGCGACGCTGCCGGAGCGCGGGGCCCTGCCGTGGTCGGTCGAGGCCCCGGAGGAGCCGAAGGTGGACCCGTACGGCCTGTACGGCGCCGTCCCGGTCGACTCCCGCACCCCCTACGACGCCCGGGAGATCATCGCCCGCGTCGTGGACGGCTCCCGCTTCCAGGAGTTCAAGGCGGAGTTCGGGCAGACCCTGGTCACCGGCTTCGCCCGGATCCACGGCCACCCCGTCGGGATCGTCGCCAACAACGGCATCCTCTTCTCCGAGTCGGCGCAGAAGGGCGCGCACTTCATCGAGCTGTGCGACCAGCGCGGCATCCCGCTCGTCTTCCTCCAGAACATCTCGGGCTTCATGGTCGGCCGGGACTACGAGGCCGGCGGCATCGCCAAGCACGGCGCGAAGATGGTCACGGCGGTGGCGTGCACCCGCGTCCCCAAGCTGACGGTGGTGGTCGGCGGCTCGTACGGGGCGGGCAACTACTCGATGTGCGGCCGGGCGTACTCGCCGCGGTTCATGTGGATGTGGCCCAACGCCAAGATCTCGGTGATGGGCGGCGAGCAGGCCGCGTCCGTCCTGGCGACGGTCAAGCGCGACCAGATCGAGGGCGCGGGCCAGGACTGGCCGCTTGAGGACGAGGAGGCCTTCAAGGCCCCGGTCCGCGCGCAGTACGAGGAGCAGGGCAACGCCTACTACGCCACGGCCCGGCTGTGGGACGACGGCGTCATCGACCCGCTGGAGACCCGGCAGGTGCTGGGACTGGCCCTGACCGCGTGCGCGAACGCCCCGCTGGGCGACCCCGCTTTCGGCATCTTCCGTATGTGACGTGAGGACCTCTTCGATGTTCAGCACTGTTCTGGTCGCCAACCGGGGCGAGATCGCGGTCCGGGTCATCCGCACGCTGCGGGAGCTCGGTGTGCGCTCGGTGGCCGTCTTCAGCGACGCGGACGGGGACGCCCGCCACGTACGGGAGGCCGACACGGCCGTCCGGATCGGCCCGGCGGCCGCCGCCGAGAGCTACCTGTCGGTGGAGCGGCTGCTCGACGCGGCCCGCCGTACGGGGGCCGAGGCGGTCCACCCCGGGTACGGGTTCCTCGCGGAGAACGCGGCCTTCGCGGCGGCCTGCGCGGAGGCGGGCCTGGCCTTCATCGGCCCGCCGGCCTCGGCCATCTCCCTGATGGGCGACAAGATCCGCGCCAAGGAGACCGTGCGGGCCGCCGGTGTCCCGGTGGTGCCCGGTTCCTCCGGCAGCGGCCTGTCGGACGCCGACCTGGTCGCGGCGGCGGAGGAGATCGGCATGCCGGTGCTGCTGAAGCCCTCCGCGGGCGGCGGCGGCAAGGGCATGCGGCTGGTCCGGGACGCGGCCGTGCTGGCGGAGGAGATCGCGGCGGCCCGCCGCGAGGCCCGCTCCTCCTTCGGCGACGACACCCTGCTCCTGGAGCGGTGGGTGGACCGGCCGCGGCACATCGAGATCCAGGTGCTGGCGGACGCGCACGGCAACGTGGTCCACCTCGGGGAGCGCGAGTGCTCGCTCCAGCGGCGCCACCAGAAGGTCATCGAGGAGGCGCCCTCGGTCCTGCTGACACCGCAGCTGAGGGCGTCCATGGGCGCGGCGGCCGTGGAGGCGGCCCGCTCGTGCGGGTACGTCGGCGCGGGCACGGTGGAGTTCATCGTGCCGGGCGGGGACCCGTCCTCGTACTACTTCATGGAGATGAACACCCGGCTCCAGGTGGAGCACCCCGTCACGGAGCTGATCACGGGCCTGGACCTGGTGGAGCAGCAGCTGCGGGTGGCGGCGGGCGAGCCGCTCGGATTCGACCAGTCCGGGGTCCGGCTCACCGGGCACGCCATCGAGGCCCGCGTCTGCGCGGAGGACCCGGCGCGCGGGTTCCTGCCGTCCGGCGGTACGGTCCTGGCGCTGTCCGAGCCGTCGGGCGGTGCGGTGCGCACCGACTCGGGCCTGGTGGCCGGGGTGGACACGGGGTCGACGTACGACCCGATGCTGTCGAAGGTGATCGCGTACGGGCCCGACCGTGCCAGTGCCCTGCGGGTGCTCCGGGGGGCGCTCGCCGACACGGTGATCCTCGGCGTCCAGACCAATGCGGGGTTCCTGCGCAGGCTGCTGGCGCACCCGGACGTGGTCTCCGGGGACCTGGACACCGGGCTGGTGGAGCGGGACCTGGCCACGCTCCTGCCCGACGGCGTCCCGCCGGAGGTGTACGCGGCGGCGGCCCTGCTGTCGCTCGCCCGGCCCGCCCCTTCCGGAAACGGACCGGCCGGGCAGCCCGGGCACGCCGGATGGGTCGACCCGTTCGACACCGCCAGCGGCTGGCGCCTCGGCGGCACGCCCGCCTGGACGGTCCACCACTTCCGCCTCCCGGGCCTCGACCCGATCGAGGTCCGCACCCGCGCGCGCGGCTCGGAGCAGGAGCTGCTCCTCGCCGATCCGGCCGGGGCAGCGTCAGCCTCGCCGGCGACTGAGGCGCGGGGCCCGGGGCAGAGCCCCGGCGCACCGGCGCGCGGCCGGATCGTGGCCCGCACCACCCACGACCTCACCATCGAACTCGACGGCATCACCCACCGGTTCAGCCACGCCGCCTCCCCCGAGGGGGTCTGGCTCGGGCGCGACGCCGACTCCTGGCACGTGCAGCACCACGACCCCGTCGCCGCGGCGCTCACCGGCGCCGGCCGGTCCGGCGCCGACACCCTCGCCGCCCCCATGCCCGGCACCGTCACCGTCGTCAAGGTGGCCGTCGGCGACAAGGTGGCGGCCGGACAGAGCCTGCTCGTGGTCGAGGCCATGAAGATGGAGCACGTCATCTCCGCCCCGCACGCCGGCACCGTCACCGAGCTGGACGTCTCCCCCGGCACCACCGTCGCCATGGACCAGGTCCTGGCCGTCGTCACCCCGGAAGAAGAGGAGGAGGCGGCATGATCGGCCTGCCCATGACCGTCCCGGCGCCCGGCCTGCCCGCCCGCGTGCGGATCCACGAGGTCGGCGCCCGCGACGGACTGCAGAACGAGAAGACGGCCGTCCCCACCGCCGTGAAGGCGGAGTTCATCCACCGCCTCGCGGCGGCGGGCCTGGACACCGTGGAGGCGACCAGCTTCGTGCACCCCAAGTGGGTGCCCCAGCTGGCGGACGCGGAGCAGCTGTTCCCGCTGCTCTCCGACGTGGACGCGGCCCTGCCCGTGCTCGTCCCCAACGAGCGGGGGCTCGACCGGGCGCTCGCGCTCGGGGCCACCCGGATCGCCGTCTTCGGTTCGGCGACCGAGACCTTCGCCTCCCGCAACCTCAACCGCACCGTCGACGAGTCCCTGGCCATGTTCGAGCCCGTCGTGGCGCGGGCCAGGGAGGGCGGGGCGCACGTGCGCGGCTACCTCTCCATGTGCTTCGGGGATCCCTGGGAGGGCGCGGTCCCGGTCCACCAGGTGGTCCGCGTCGCCAAGGCCCTGCTGGACCTCGGCTGCGACGAGCTCAGCCTCGGCGACACCATCGGCGTCGCGACCCCGGGCCATGTCCGGGCGCTGCTGGAGGCCCTGGGCGAGGAGGGCGTCGGCGTCGACCGGATCGGCGTCCACTTCCACGACACCTACGGCCAGGCCCTGTCCAACACCCTCGCCGCGCTCCAGCACGGCGTGACCACCGTCGACGCCTCCGCAGGCGGTCTCGGCGGATGCCCGTACGCCAAGAGCGCCACCGGCAACCTCGCCACCGAGGACCTGGTGTGGATGCTCGACGGCCTCGGCATCGAGACCGGGGTCGACCTGGCCGCCCTCACCGCCACGAGCGTGTGGATGGCCGAACAGCTGGGGCGGCCCAGCCCCTCCCGTACCGTCCGCGCCCTCTCCCACAAGGAGTAAGAACACCATGTCCCTCGACCACCGGCTCACCCCCGAGCACGAGGAACTCCGCCGCACCGTCGAGGAGTTCGCGCACGACGTCATCGCGCCCAAGATCGGCGACCTGTACGAGCGGCACGAGTTCCCGTACGAGATCGTCCGCGAGATGGGCCGCATGGGCCTGTTCGGGCTGCCCTTCCCCGAGGAGTACGGCGGCATGGGCGGGGACTACCTCGCCCTCGGCATCGCCCTGGAGGAGCTGGCCCGCGTCGACTCCTCGGTCGCCATCACCCTGGAGGCCGGCGTCTCCCTGGGCGCCATGCCGCTCTACCTCTTCGGCACGGAGGAGCAGAAGCAGGAGTGGCTGCCGAAGATGTGCTCCGGCGAGGTGCTGGGCGCCTTCGGCCTGACCGAGCCGGACGGCGGCTCCGACGCGGGCGGCACCCGCACCACCGCCGTGCGCGACGGCGACGAGTGGGTGATCAACGGTTCGAAGTGCTTCATCACCAACTCCGGTACGGACATCACCGGTCTGGTCACGGTCACCGCGGTCACCGGCCGCAAGGAGGACGGCCGCCCGGAGATCTCCTCGATCATCGTCCCGTCCGGCACCCCCGGTTTCACGGTGGCCGCGCCGTACTCCAAGGTCGGCTGGAACGCCTCGGACACCCGTGAGCTCGCCTTCGACAACGTACGGGTGCCGCTGGCCAACCTGGTCGGCGAAGAGGGCCGCGGCTACGCCCAGTTCCTGCGCATCCTCGACGAGGGCCGCATCGCCATCTCGGCGCTCGCCACGGGTCTGGCCCAGGGCTGCGTGGACGAGTCGGTGAAGTACGCGAAGGAGCGCAAGGCCTTCGGCCGGCCGATCGGCGACAACCAGGCCATCCAGTTCAAGCTGGCCGACATGGAGATGCGCGCCCACATGGCCCGGATCGGCTGGCGCGACGCGGCCTCCCGGCTGGTGGCCGGGGAGCCGTTCAAGAAGGAGGCGGCCATCGCGAAGCTGTACTCCTCGACCGTGGCGGTGGACAACGCGCGCGACGCCACGCAGATCCACGGCGGCTACGGGTTCATGAACGAGTACCCCGTGGCCCGGATGTGGCGCGACTCCAAGATCCTGGAGATCGGCGAGGGCACGAGCGAGGTGCAGCGGATGCTCATCGCCCGCGAGCTGGGCTTCGCCGGCTAGCCGGTCTCGCACACCGGAGGGGACCCCGACAGGCAGGTCAGGGTCCCCTTGCCGCTCTTAAGGAAGGTTAGGCTAACCTTCCTTGTGAACGGCCCCGGCGAACGCCCCGCGGCCGCCGGCTCGCACGAAAGCGGACATCGCCATGCCCACGTCCCGTATCTCACCCCTTTCCCGCCGCGGACTCCTCGCCGCCGGCGGCGCCCTCGGCCTCGTCGCGGCGCTGACCGCGTGCGGCGGCTCCGGCTCTGCGAAGGGCGAGACGGGCACCACCGGCCAGGGCGCCGCCGCAGCGGGCACCTGGAGCTTCACGGACGACCTCGGCAAGCAGATCAGCCTCAAGGCCAAGCCGAAGAACATCGTGGCCTTCACCGGCACCGCCGCCGCGCTGTACGACTACGGCGTCCCGGTCAAGGGCGTGTTCGGCCCGACGAAGACCGCCGACGGCAAGCCCGACGTCCAGGCCGGCTCACTGGACATCTCGAAGGTCGAGATCCTCGGCAACGCCTACGACGAGTTCAACGTCGAGAAGTACGCGGCCCTCCAGCCGGAGCTGCTGGTCACCAACACCTGGGATGGCAGCTACTGGTACCTGCCGCCGGCCTCCAAGGACAAGATCCTCAAGCTGGCCCCGGCCGCCGCGATCTCGGTGGGCGGCGACGCCTCCCTCGACAAGGCGCTGGAGCGCACGGCCGACCTGGCCCGGTCCCTCGGCGCCGACCTGAACGCCAAGCAGACGCTCGACGCCAAGGCCCGCTTCGAGGCCGCCGCCGCCAGGGTGCGCGAGGCCGCGAAGGCCAACCCGGGCGTGAAGGTGCTCGCCGGCTCCGGCTCCGCCGACCTGTTCTACGTCTCCACCCCGAAGACCTCCGCCGACCTCAAGTACTTCGAGCAGCTCGGCGTCCAGTTCGTGATTCCGGAGCATCTCGACCAGGGCGGCTTCTACGAGAGCCTGAGCTGGGAGAACGCCGGCAAGTACCAGGCCGACCTCATCCTGCTCGACAACCGCACGGGCGCCCTCCAGCCGCAGGACCTCACGTCCAAGCCCACCTGGAACGAACTGCCCGCGGTCAAGGCCGGCCAGGTCACCCCCCGCGTGACCGAGCCGGTCTACTCCTACGACAGGTGCGCCCGGATCCTGGAAGACCTCGCGAAGGCCCTCCGGAACGCCAAGAAGGCCGGCTGACCCGTGACCGTGGCCGACTTCCGCTTCTTCACCCTCGACGTGGTCCGCACGCTCCGGCTCGGACACTCCTTCCTGCGGGTCACCTTCGGCGGCCGGTCCCTCGCGGACTTCCGCTCGGGCGGCTACGACCAGAGCCTGTCGCTGTTCCTGCCGCCCCCGCACCGGGACCACACCCCCCTCCCGTCCACCGACGAGGACACCTGGTTCGCGGCCTGGCGGGCGATGCCGGACGAGGAACGCCCGGTGATGCGCTCGTACACCGTCCGCGAGCAGCGCGGTACGGGCACGGACGCGGTCGAGGTCGACGTCGACTTCGTCCTGCACGCAAGCGCATCGCCCGCCTCCTCCTGGGCCGGGCGGGCCGTCCCGGGCCACCGGATCCAGGCGATCGGCCCGGCCGTCGCGCAGAACAAGTCCGTACGCTTCCGGCCGCCGGCCGGCACCGACGCCCTGCTGATGTACGCCGACGAGACCGCCCTCCCGGCGGCCGCCGCGATCCTCGAACGCCTCCCGGAGGGCAGGCAGGTCACCGCCTGGTTCGAGGTGCCGCACCCGGACGACCGGCTCGCCCTGCCGACCCGCGCCGACGCGGACATCACCTGGGTCGTGCGGGAGGACGGCACGGGCCGGGAGCGTACCGAGCGGCTGCTGGAGGTGGTCCGGTCGGCGCACCTGCCTGCCGCCGAAGCACCGTACGCCTGGGTGGCGGGCGAGTCGGGGACGGTCCGGGCGGTACGCCGCCACCTCGTGAAGGAACGGTCCGTCGACCGGCGCGCCGTGCGGTTCACCGGGTACTGGCGGCTCGGCGCGAGCGAGGAGGAGCTCCTCGCGCAGGCGTATGCGGGGCAGGCGCCCAGCGAGGAGCCGACCGCCGAACTGTAGCGACTCGGCTGTGCACCCCGGCAGTTCGGAGTCCGGAGGGTGAATCAAGGGGCGGGCGCGCCCCGGTCGCTCGTAGGTGCGCCGCCGGCCGCGGAGGGCGCGTCCATTCGTGCCATTACTCAGTGTCACCGGCGGAATCCGGCCGGTCGGGGGGTCTCCTCGTGAAAGGTTGATCGCCAGTCGAGCGGGAGCGGAGGCGTTACGCCTTGATGACTTCAATCGGCCGTGGTTTTCGGTCGGCGGCGACGGTCGCCCTGGCAGCGGCTCTGGCCATGGGCTGTCAGGGAGGAGGTACGAAGGGCGAGGGGGCCGCGTCGACAGCGCCGCGCCAGCCCGAACCCACCAATACCCTGGCGAGTCTCATCGCGAGCAGCCGGGGCGATCAGTCCCAGCCGAAGGTGGAGATCCCGACGGCAGAGGTGGGCGAGCCGACCGGCGGGTTGGTCAAGGTGACCAACGACCAGGGCGAGGACCTGGCGGTATCCCGTGTGTCCGCGAGTTCCGACAGCGGCCGGATGGAGGTCAGCGACGACACCTGTACCGGTGCCTCGCTTCCCCCCGGCGGTTCGTGCGAGGTCACGGTCAGGCACGTGGCCGCGGAGCCGGGGCCGTACACCGGAGCGCTGGCCGTCAGCACCTCGCTGGGCACGCTCAGCGCGCCCCTGTCCGGCGAGGCCGTCGGCGCGCAACCGCCGGCCCCCACCGGCATGGAGACGAGCACTCCCGAGGGGACGCCGACCGAGACCGGCAGTGCGGAGCCCCCGTCCGACGGGACCGACACCACGCAGAGCCCGCCGGTCGACGAACCGGCGTACGCCCCGCCCCGTCCGAGGTGAACGCCGGGCTCACTTCCCGCCCACCACCACGCGCACGCTGTCGTCGTCGGGCAGCACGACCGTGGCCCTGCCGTTCAGCCATTCGCGCGTGACGAGGTAGAAGCGGGACGAGGACTTCACGAGGATCCGGAAACCGTTGTACCGGTACCGGTAGGGCCCGCTCCCGCTGCCCAAGTCCGTGAACTGGACCCCTGGGGGGCTGTCCCCGAGCCGCACGCTCGAATAGACCACGGTCACAGGGCTGTTCGTGAAGCCCTTCAACGCGTCCCTCCAGCCTTCGCTCTCACCCGCCATCGTCGCGTACCGGGCCGCGTCGAAGAACAGGCTCATGGTCAGCACGCCGAGGAGCAGACCCTCTCCGACGAGCAGCAGCCGCCGGGTGGTCGGAGTGCGCCGGTCGGGACCATGACCGGTCGGGCCCCAGCGCAACTGGAGGCCGAAGATCACCAGTGCGGCTCCCAGGGCCACCACGAGCGACGGCAGGAGCTCGTGCGCTGCTCCTTGCGGGATCACCCCGAGCACTTCCCTCGCCCACCAGGACGGGTCGAAGAAGACGGGGAAGCCCAGCGCCACCATGAGCAGGCCGACCGTGAGGATGCAGCGGGCCACGACGCGGCGCCGCTCGTTGTTGCCGGGGCCCGCCAGCCGGTGCCCCAGCCAGCCGAACAGCAACACCAGGGCGAGCCCGAGGATCAGCAGGACAGATCGGGAGGAAGATCGCCCGCGGGCTCTTCACCACGTAATCCTGGACGGAGTACTGGAGCCCGCCCGGCGGCACCCCGAACGTGGCGTAGTACGCCTGGGTGTAGGTGCTGCCGAAGTAGTAGAGCAGGCCGAAAACCGCGGTCCCCGGCGCCGCCACGTACGCCGCCTTGTCGAGGAACGTCGACGTCCTCGGTGGCGGCGGGCGGGGGTTCCGTTCCTGCGCGGCCCGCGGGCGCGAGGACGGCGGCGGCTGCGGCATGGTCCCAATGTGGGCGCCGCCGGCCGCCGTCGCATGCGGAGCCGCGCCACCCGGCTGACGGCGGCCCCGGCCTCGGCCCGGCCCGGCAGCTTCCGTGCCGCCCGGACGCCCGCGGACTCGCCCGCTCACCCCCAGGGCACGTCCGGGGCGCGGTAGTACGTGGTGTCCTGGGCGTCCAGGCGGGGGGCCTGGGCGGCCAGGCGCTGGCGGTAGGAGGGCCAGTTCGCCGGGCCCGGGGACCAGCCGAGTTCGGCCAGGCCGAGGATCCGCGGGAAGGCCATGAACTCCAGGTCCGAGCGGGTGGCGATGGTCTCCGTCCACAGGGGTGCCTCCACCCCCAGGACCGCGGACTGCGGGACTCCGGACGCGGCCAGGTAGCTGCCCGGGTTCCAGTCGTAGGCGCGCTTGACCGGGACGAAGCCCGCCCAGTTCAGGCCCGGCCCGGTCGTGACGTCGTACTTCATGTCCAGGTACAGCCGGTCCGCCGGGGACAGGATCAGCGGGTGGCCCGCCTTCGCCGCGGCGGCCACCGCCGTCTTCTCCGCGTCGGGGGTCCGGTCGTGGCCCCAGTACTGGAGGACCGCGCCCGGCGCGGGGCGGGCCGCGGCCAGCTGGTGCCAGGCCACCACCGTCTTGCCGTGGCGGCCCACGACCTCCTGGGCGCGGTCCATGAACGCCGCGTAGTCCGCCGCCGGGGTGGAGTGCGCCTCGTCGCCGCCGATGTGGAGGTAGCGGCCCGGGGTGATCGCCGCGAGTTCGCCGAGCACCTCGTCGATGAACTCGTACGTGCGCTCCTTGCCGACGCACAGCGAGCTGAAGCCGACCTTGGTCCCCGTGTAGCGCTCGGGCGCCTTGCCGTCGCAGTTGAGCTCCGCGTAGGAGGCCAGGGCGGCGTTCACGTGCCCCGGCATGTCGATCTCCGGGACCACGTCCACGTAGCGCCGGGCCGCGTAGGCCACCAGGTCCCGGTACTGGTCCTTCGTCCAGTACCCGCCCGGGCCGCCGCCGACCTCGCTGCCGCCCCCGTACTCCGCCAGCCGCGGCCAGCCGTCGACGGCGATCCGCCAGCCCTGGTCGTCGGTGAGGTGCAGGTGGAGGGTGTTGACCTTGTACGCGGAGATCTGGTCGACGTACCGCTTCACCTGCTCCACCGTGAAGTAGTGGCGGGCGATGTCGAGCATGGCCCCGCGGTACGCGAAGCGGGGCGCGTCGGTGATCTCCCCGCCCGGCACCGTCCCCGGCCCGGACGCCGGCAGCAGCTGGCGCAGGCTCTGGCCGGCGTGGAAGAGGCCGGCCGGGGTCCGGGCGGTGAGGGTGACCCCGCGGGGGCCGGACTCCAGCCGGTAGCCCTCGTCGCCGACCCCCTCGGCGCCCTCGTCGAGCAGCAGCCGCACCCCGTCGCCCTCGGAGCCGCCGACCACCGGGAGCGGCAGTCCGCTGGAGGTCCGGAGCTGTTCCGCGAGGAGTTCGCCGACGCCCCGGACCTCCTCGTCGCCGCCCGGGCCGGTACGGATGACCGTGCCCGCCCCGAAGACGTACCCGGTGCCCCCGGTGCGGGCGGAGGCGGGCGCCGGCAGGAGCCGTTCGTAGGGGGCGAGGACGGCGGGGCGCACGGCCCCGGGTCTGGCGTCGTCACCGGGGGCGGGGGCGCAGGAGACGGCCGCGCCGAGGAAGAGGAGGGTTCCGAGCGTGCGTCGCAGGACTCTCATGGCCCAGGTATAGGCCAACTGGCCTTCCCTGGACGGTGCGAGAATCGCCGGATGGCGGAAATCATCCAGAAGGACGGCACATGGACCTTCGAGGGCGACGCGGTGCGGATCGTGCCCGGCCGCGACAAGGGGGTGGGGCTGCTGCGCCAGACCCTGGGCGAGGTGGTCGTACCGCTGCGGGCGCTCGCCGGGGTCTCCTACGAACCGGGCCGCAAGGCGGGCCGGCTGAGGCTGCGGCTGCGTGACGGCGCGGACCCCCTGCTCCAGGTGACGGGCGGGCGGCTGCCGGACGCCTCCGACCCGTACCGGCTGACGGTGGAGGCGGACCGGGCCGGGGTGGCGGAGTACTTCGTGGACGAGGTGCGGAACGCCCTGCTGCTGGAGCAGGTGGCGTCCGGCCCGGTCGACGCCTATCTGCTGCCCGGTCCGGCCGTGCCGATCACGGTGGGGGCGGGGGACGGGACGGTGGCCTTCGACGGCGACCGGGTGGTCCTGGACTGGAACTGGACGACGGAGGAGGCCAAGAGCTCCGGCGGTCCGCGCGAGTTCCGGGTCGCGGACGTGAAGGCGGTCGAGTGGTCCCCGTCGAAGGGGCTGGAGAACGGCTGGATCCGCTTCACCCTGGCGGGTGCCCCGCCGGCTCCGGCGCCGAAGTACGACCCGCACACGGTGGAGCTGTTCGGTTTCAAGAAGGACCCGCTGATGGCGCTGGTCGCGGCGGCGGTGGCGGTGCGGATGCCCCATCCGGCCACCCCTGTGGAGCCCACCCCCGTCCCGGCCGTGGCGCCGGTGGCGGAGCTCGCGGCGGCGGCCCCCGGGCCTGCGGCCGCCGAGGACCACGACGCGCTGCTGCGCCGGCTGCGGGAGCTCGGCGAGCTGCACCAGACGGGCATCCTCACGGCGGACGAGTTCACCGCGGCCAAACAGGCCGTTTTGCGCCGCTTCTGACCCTTTTTGCACCCTTTTCTAACCGGATGAAAGGATTCCCCTGGTCCATACCAGAGCGATCCTGCCCGGATTCGGGCAGGATCTTTGCTTTCCCAGGGGAGTCCGGTCAGTATCTACGGGTGCTCGATCGCCGCCCGTCCCATGACGACCTCGTCGACCACCTGGTGCGCAGCACCTCGCTGCAGCGCGGCGAGGCCGCCCGGGTGGTGCTCGACGTACTCGCGTACTTCGACGAGACGACCGAGGAATTCGTCCGCCGCCGGCACCGGGAGCTCCAGTCCGGCGGCGCGGTCAATGCGGAGATCTTCGAGCGCATCGCGGCCGAGCTGCCGCACCGTGCCGTGGCGCCGCCGCAGCTGTCCCTGCGGCAGCTGCGCCGCATCGTCTACGGCTGAGCACCGGCGCGACCGGCACGGCAACCGAACCTCAGGAGGGGCAACACTTCATGTGCGGAATCGTGGGATACATCGGCAAGCGCGACGTGGCTCCGCTGCTGCTGGAGGGCCTGCAGCGGCTGGAGTACCGCGGATACGACTCCGCGGGCATCGTCGTCAACAGCCCGAAGTCCGCGGCGCTGAAGGTCGTCAAGGCCAAGGGCCGCGTGCGCGACCTGGAATCCCGGGTGCCCAAGCGCTTCGCCGGCACCACCGGCATCGCCCACACCCGCTGGGCCACCCACGGCGCCCCGAGCGACATCAACTCCCACCCGCACCTCGACGCCGAGAACAAGGTCGCGGTCGTCCACAACGGCATCGTGGACAACGCCGCCGAGCTCCGCGCCAAGCTGGAGGCCGACGGTGTGGTCTTCCTCTCGGAGACCGACACCGAGGTCATCGTCCACCTGATCGCGCGCTCCGTGGCCGACACGCTGGAGGAGAAGGTCCGCGAGGCGGTCAAGGCGATCGAGGGCACCTACGGCATCGCCGTCATGCACGCCGACTTCCCCGACCGCATCGTCGTCGCCCGCAACGGCTCCCCCGTCGTCCTCGGCATCGGCGAGAAGGAGATGTTCGTCGCCTCGGACGTCGCCGCGCTGGTCGCCCACACCCGCCAGGTCGTCACCCTCGACGACGGCGAGATGGCCACCCTGAAGGCCGACGACTTCCGCACCTACACCACCAGCGGTGCCACCACCACCGCCACCCCGGAGACCGTGGAGTGGGAGGCCGCCTCGTACGACATGGGCGGCCACGACACCTACATGCACAAGGAGATCTCCGAGCAGCCCGACGCGGTCGACCGCGTGCTGCGCGGCCGGATCGACGACCGCTTCAACACCGTCCACCTGGGCGGCCTGAACCTGGACCCCCGCGAGGCGCGCGGCATCCGCCGCGTCAAGATCCTGGGCTGCGGCACCTCCTACCACGCGGGCCTGATCGGCGCCGGCCTCATCGAGAGCATGGCCCGCATCCCCGCGGACGCCGAGCCGGCCTCCGAGTTCCGCTACCGCAACCCGGTCGTGGACCCCGACACCCTCTACATCGCCGTCTCCCAGTCCGGTGAGACCTACGACGTGCTGGCCGCCGTCCAGGAACTCAAGCGCAAGGGCGCCCGCGTCCTCGGCGTGGTCAACGTGGTCGGCTCCGCGATCGCCCGCGAGGCCGACGGCGGCGTGTACGTGCACGCCGGCCCCGAGGTCTGCGTCGTCTCCACCAAGTGCTTCACCAACACCGTCGTGGCCTTCGCGCTGCTCGCCGTGCACCTGGGCCGCATCCGGGACCTGTCGGTCACCGACGGCAAGCGGATCATCGAGGGCCTGCGCCGGCTGCCCGCCCAGATCGAGGAGATCCTCAAGGGCGAGGAGGACATCAAGCAGCTCGCGGCCGAGTACGCCGAGGCCAAGTCGATGATGTTCATCGGCCGGGTCCGCGGCTACCCGGTGGCCCTGGAGGCCTCCCTGAAGCTCAAGGAGATCTCCTACATCCACGCCGAGGCCTACCCCGCCTCGGAGCTCAAGCACGGCCCGCTGGCGCTCATCGAGCCGGCGATGCCGACGGTCGCGATCGTCCCGGACGACGACCTGCTGGAGAAGAACCGCGCGGCGCTGGAGGAGATCAAGGCCCGCAGCGGCCGGATCCTCGCGGTCGCCCACCGCGAGCAGGAGAAGGCGGACCACACCATCCTCGTGCCCAAGAACGAGGACGAGCTGGACCCGATCCTGATGGGCATCCCGCTCCAGCTGCTGGCGTACCACACGGCCCTGGCCCTGGGCCGGGACATCGACAAGCCGCGCAACCTGGCGAAGTCCGTCACCGTCGAGTAGTCGGCCGGGCGAGCGCGCGGCCGGCAGCGGCCGGACGCCACGACAGGACCCCCGGGCGCCCTGCGCCCGGGGGTCCTGCCGTTGCTGCGGTCCTGCCGTGCTGCGGTCCTGCCGGGCCGCGCCGGCGCGGTGGGCTCAGCCCGCGGCGACCGCGCCCCTGCGGGACCTGCCGAGCGCCATCGGCCAGTGCGCGAGGGCCGCGGTGGCCCCGTACCAGGCCAGCAGGCCGGACACGGCGGCGACCCAGCCGCCGGCCTTGGCCAGTGCGCCGCTGTCGGCGAACGAGGCGATGGCCAGCAGGAGCAGGGACAGGGTCAGCAGGGCGTACACGCCCTGGCCGAAGACACCGCTCGCGGCGGCGAGGGTGAGCGTCAGCGCGAGCATCGCGAAGAGCACCAGGAACGTTCCGGCAGCCTCGTCGGAGACCGACGCGCCCGCGCCCTTGGCCCACGTGAACCAGAAGATGCCGAGGCCCGCGAACGCGGTGCCGTTGAACCCGTTGCCGCCGCGGTACTCCAGGAGGCCGAGGAGGAAGAGGGCTGCGCCGCCGACGTACATCGCGAGCGACACGGAGCTGGCAGCGGACACGCCGTCGATGATGCCGGTGTGGCCGATACCGAATGCGAGAAGGGTGAGACCCAGGGCTATGTGCCCGAGGGTCGAAGTCGAGGCCGTGCTTCCCGCAGAGACACCATTGTCCACGGCGGGCTCCCTTCGATCTGCAGTTGTTTGCTGCGTCCCAGCAGCACTTATCTACCCTTTACATAGGGGTTCACAACCGCACAACCGACATACAGCGGGTTACGGAATGACAACAACGGGTCGCTGCGCCCGCTTGGCCAGCCGCCCCGCCACCGAGCCGAAGATCCGGCCGACGATCCCGTGCGTGGAGCCGACCACGATGGCGTCCGCCGAGTACTCCCGGCCGACCTCCTCCAGCTCGTGGCAGATGTCCCCGCCCCGCTCCACCAGGATCCAGGGCACCTCGGCCAGGTAGTCGGCGCAGGCCAGTTCCAGCCCCAGCACCTCGGTGCGGTGGTCCGGCACGTCGACGAAGACGGGCGGCTCGCAGCCCGCCCACACGGTGGTGGGCAGCCGGTTCGCGACGTGGACGATGATCAGACCGGATCCGGACCGGCGGGCCATCCCGATCGCGTACGCGAGGGCGCGTTCGCTGGAGGTCGAGCCGTCGAAGCCCACCACGACCCCGTGCCGGAAGGCCGGGTCGCAGGCGTGGCGTGTCTGTTCCACCGCGCGCAGGTCGCTCGACGCGTGGTCGGCGAGGGGCTTGCGCTTGCGGTCCGCTGGTTCGGGGAATTCGTGACCGGCCATGGATGTCTCGGCGAAGAGGTCCTCGGGCGAAGGGACAAGGCGACGGGGCGACGGTGGGCGAAAACGACGACTCAGGGTGACGGAGCTCTGTCCGGGAACCATCTTCCCAAGCCCGTTACCCCCAGGGTACGGCGACACTCCTGTCCTGCACAGGGCTTGCCGCCCTTGGAGAGCGTCCCAGGGAGCATGCCGGAGCGAGGGCTCCTTGGCAATGGCCGCTGCTCCCTACAGCCAGTGACGAGGCGCCCCGTTCACCACCCGTGAGCGCAGTGACCGAGGCCCTGCGCAGGCCGTTGGTCAGGCGTCCGACCGTCCAGGAAGAGCCCGCAGGGAGCACGCCGTGCCCGGCCATCCGGTTCACCCCGTCCAGCCCGCCCAGTCCGCTCGGTCCGCCCACCGCGTCGACACGAACCCGCATTTCACCCCCGCCCCCCTTCACCCGTCCGTGCCATCCCCCCGGCGCCCGCATGACGACCCTGCGGGTGACGTGGTGCGCTGGGCGGCCTTCAGCTGCCTGCTGGTCCCGGTGGTGCTCGTCATCTACGGGACCTCCTTCGGCGGGGCCGCCGTCGCGACCTTCGGGCTGGCCGCCGTCACCGCGGCGTGCCGGGCGATGCTGCGCTGCTCCGAGAAGGCCGAGCGGGCGGCCGCCGCGGTCCTGGCCGAAGACCGCCCGGCGCCCGGCCGGCGCCGCCGGCATTCGCGCGGCGGGGCCGCGTCCGGGGGCGGTGGACGCCGCGGCTGCTCCGGTCCCGGCGGGATCGCCCCCCAGGACTGACTTATTCGTACGCCCACACCCGCATGTTTTCAGCCAACTTCCCGGCAGGGTGCCGGTCTTGTCGGAATGTCCCCCCAACCCCCCCACCACCAGCGACGACAGGGCCAGGGGGGCGCCACGACCCTATGGGTACTGGCCACGGCCGGAGCGCGAGCTTCCCACTTCGGTAGCGGAGTGGAACGCTTCCTGATCGAATGCTTTTCGCCAAGTTGCCAAGTCGACATAGCGCTGCGTGCTGAACTTGTCACGCCGACACCACGGGACGCAGTAGATTCGATCATGTATTTACGGCGGGGGATCCACGTGCAAGGCCGAGGGGAAACGTGCAGGTGCGACCAGACCAAGGAGTCGCGACACCCAAGGGGGGCTTAGCCATGAGCCAGGATTCCACCGCCGTCGTCACGGACGCCGGCCGGAAGCTCGCGGGGCGTCGCCGCAGGGAGATCGTCGCGGTGCTGCTGTTCAGCGGCGGACCGATCTTCGAGAGCTCCATTCCACTCTCCGTGTTCGGCATCGACCGGCAGGACGCGGGAGTTCCACGCTATCGACTGCTCGTGTGCGCCGGGGAGGACGGTCCGCTGCGGACCACCGGCGGACTGGAGCTGACCGCGCCGTACGGGTTGGAGGCGATCGCCCGGGCAGGCACGGTCGTCGTGCCCGCATGGCGCTCCATCACATCGCCGCCGCCTCCGGAGGCCCTCGACGCCCTGCGTCAGGCCCACGAGGAGGGCGCCCGGATCGTCGGACTGTGCACGGGAGCCTTCGTGCTCGCCGCCGCCGGTCTGCTGGACGGCCGGCCCGCGACGACGCACTGGATGTACGCGCCGACGCTGGCCAAGCGGTACCCGTCCGTCCACGTCGATCCGCGCGAGCTGTTCGTCGACGACGGTGACGTGCTCACCTCGGCGGGAACCGCGGCCGGAATCGACCTGTGCCTGCACATCGTGCGCACGGACCACGGCAGCGAGGCGGCCGGCGCGCTGGCCCGCAGGCTGGTGGTCCCGCCGCGCCGCACGGGCGGCCAGGAGCGCTATCTCGACCGGTCTCTGCCGGAGGAGATCGGCGCCGACCCGCTGGCCGAGGTCGTCGCCTGGGCACTGGAGCACCTCCACGAGCAGTTCGACGTGGAGACCCTCGCCGCCCGCGCCTACATGAGCCGGCGCACCTTCGACCGGCGCTTCCGCTCGCTGACCGGCAGCGCGCCGCTCCAGTGGCTGATCACCCAGCGGGTGCTCCAGGCACAGCGGCTGCTGGAGACCTCCGACTACTCGGTCGACGAGGTCGCGGGACGCTGCGGATTCCGCTCGCCGGTGGCCCTGCGCGGGCACTTCCGGCGGCAGCTGGGGTCCTCCCCGGCCGCGTACCGCTCCGCCTACCGGGCCCGTCGGCCGCAGACCGACGTGGCGCAGGTGGCGGAGATCTCCGGCGGGCCGGTGCCGCACCAGCGCACTCCGCAGCCCCAGCGGGCGGCGGCGGCCCTGGCCGCGGCCGGGCCGACGGTGACGGAGCTGTACGCCCCGGGCCGCGTCCTGCGCGAGCACGCGTAGCCGTATGCCGGCAAGGTCCGTCTCCTCGGTCGTCACCGAGGGGGCGGACCTTCCGCATAAGGTGGACGCATGAACGATCGCATGGTGTGGATCGACTGCGAGATGACCGGGCTCTCGTTGACGGACGACGCACTTATCGAGGTGGCCGCGCTGGTCACCGACTCGGAGCTCAACGTGCTCGGCGAAGGCGTGGACCTGGTGATCCGCCCGCCGGACGCGGCCCTGGAGACCATGCCCGACGTGGTGCGCGAGATGCACACGGCCTCCGGCCTGCTCGCCGAGCTGGCCGACGGGATCACCCTGGCGGATGCCGAGGCGCAGGTCCTGGCGTACGTACGGGAACACGTGAAGGAGCCGCGCAAGGCTCCGCTGTGCGGAAACTCGGTCGGCACCGACCGCGGCTTCCTGCTGCGTGACATGCCCGCCCTGGAGAGCCACCTGCACTACCGGATCGTGGACGTGTCCTCGGTCAAGGAGCTGGCCCGCCGCTGGTACCCGAGGGCCTACTTCAACAGCCCGCCGAAGAACGGCAACCACCGGGCCCTCGCGGACATCAAGGAGTCCATCGCCGAGCTGCGCTACTACCGGGAGGCGGTCTTCGTGCCCCAGCCCGGACCCGACTCGGACACGGCCCGGGCGATCGCGGCCAAGCACACCCTGCCCGCCGAGTAGGACCCGGCCGGGACCCTCCGGAGACGGGGCGGAGCAAAGGGAGGAGCGAGCACCCTCTCGGACCCTGTACCCTTTTCTTCGGCCGGTCGGTTTCCCGACCGGACATGGTGGGTGTAGCTCAGTTGGTAGAGCACCTGGTTGTGGTCCAGGTGGCCGCGGGTTCGAGTCCCGTCACTCACCCTGCAAGAAGACCCCGGTCCGCTCATGCGGACCGGGGTCTTCTGCTTGTCCACCGCCCCAGCTCGGTAACACCTGGAGCGCCGATACAGCCCTTACGTATCAGGCGAGGTCGCTGCGGAACCAGTTCCAGGAGCCGGTGCTCTCCCACTTCTTCAGCGGGGCCGCGAAGCCGCTGCCGGTGCTGGTGAACGACCACAGGCCGGTACGGCTGGTGCCGTCGCTCTGCTGTCCGTAGTTGTAGAGCACGCCCACGTCCGTCTTGCCGTCGCCGTCGAAGTCGCCGGCGGTGACCTTGCTCGCGTCCGCGTTCCAGCTGTTGCTGCCGGAGTCCCACTTCCTGACCGGGCCGCCGAAGCCCGCCCCGGTGCTGGTCATGGTCCACAGGGCGGTGTGGTTCGTGCCGCCCGCGTCCTGCCCGTTGTCGTACAGCACGCCGACGTCGGTCTTGCCGTCCCCGTTGAAGTCGCCGGCGACGGGCTTGGAGCGGTCCCAGTTCCAGGAACCGGTGGTGGTGTCGTCGTTGTCCCACTTCTTGACGGGGCCGTTGAAACCGGAGCCCGTGCTGGTGATCGTCCACAGCGCGGTCAGGTTGGTGCCGTCGGCCTGCCGGCCCATGTTGTAGAGGACGCCGACGTCGGCCTTGCCGTCGCCGGTGAAGTCCCCGGCCACCACCTTGGAGCGGTCCCAGTTCCAGGAACCGGTGGTGGTGTCGTCGTTGTCCCACTTCTTGACCGGTGCGTTGAAGCCGGAACCGGTGCTGGTGAAGGTCCACAGCGCGGTGATGTTCTTGCCGTCGGCCTGCTGGCCGTTGTTGTAGAGCACGCCGACGTCCGTCCTGCCGTCGCCGTCGAAGTCACCGGAGGTCAGCTTGGAACGGTTCCAGTTCCAGGAGCCGGTGCTCTCCCACTTCCTGACCGGGTTGGCGAAGCCGCTGCCGGTGCTGGTGAACGTCCACAGCGCGGTGTGGTTGGTGCCGTCCGCGTCCTGGCCGTTGTTGTAGAGGACGCCGATGTCCGACTTGCCGTCCCCGTTGAAGTCCCCCGTCGTCACCTTCGAGCGGTCCCAGTTCCACGAACCGGCACCCGAGCTCACGTTGTCCCACACCTTCACCGGCGCGTTGAAGCCCGAACCGTTGCTGGTGTAGGTCCACAGCGCCGAGTGGAAGACGCCGCCGTCCTCCTGGCCGTAGTCGTACAGCACGCCGACGTCGGCCTTGCCGTCCCCGTTGAAGTCGCCCGAGGCCTGGGTGGCCGTGGACCGGTTGGCGGTGAAGAAGGAGACCCCGGCCGAAGCGGGCCCGGTCTGGCCGGCGTCGTTCACGGCCTTCACGGTGAGCGTGTGCGGGCCGTCGGCCAGCCCCGCGGTGTCGAGGGTGACCGCGTAGGAGGGACCGGACCCGCTGTCCGTGCCGACCGCCGTGCCGTCCACGTAGAACGTGGCGCCGGTCGGGGTGCCGACCGCGTCCGTCACCGAGGCGGTGAGCGCGACCGGGCCGGTCAGTACGGTGCCCGCACCCGGGCCGGTGACCTTGGACACCGGCGGGACCGGGTCGGGGTAGGGGTCGGCGTGGTCGGCTCCGAGCCCGGCCGCCGGCCCGCAGTTCGGCCAGGCCCCCTGGCCCTGCGCCTTGAGGAGCTTCTCGCCCGTCAGGATCTGCTGCTGCTTCGTGGCCCGGTCCGCTCGCGAGGCGTACTGGAGACCGCCGTACGCCTCCCAGGACGACTGCGTGAACTGGAGGCCGCCGTAGAAGCCGTTGCCCGTGTTGATGGCCCAGTTTCCGCCGGACTCGCACTGGGCGACCTTGTCCCAGGTGCTGACCGAGGCGGCGGTCGCCGGGACGCCGGCGAGGAGGGTGGCGGCCATGCCGGCCACGGAGACGAGGGAGACGGCGGCGGCGAGACGGGCGGTGCGGGCGACGGGCGTGGTGCGGGGGCGGGACACGGTGGTTTCTGCTCCTGAAGCCGAAGGGTGCGGGGAAGGGGGCCGGGGCGGCGGGGAACTGGTCCCCGCCGCCCCGGTCAGCGGCCGGCCGGCCGTCAGGCGAGCTTGCCGGCGTCCCAGTTCCAGCTGCCGAAGGCGGCGGCGCTGTCCCAGCTCATCGCCGGGTTGTTGAAGCCCGAGCCGGTGCTGGTGAACTTCCACAGGCCGGTCCGGTTGGTGCCGTCGTCCTGCTGGCCGTAGCCGTAGAGCACGCCCACGTCCGTCTTGCCGTCACCGTCGAAGTCACCCGAGGTGACCTTGCTGGTCTTGGAGTTCCAGCTGCCGCTGCCGGAGTCCCACTTCTTGGCGGGACCGTTGAAGCCGGAGCCGGTGCTGGTGAAGGTCCACAGCGCGGACACGTTGCGGGAGTCCTCGGTCTGGCCGTTGTTGTAGAGGACGCCGACGTCGGCCTTGCCGTCGCCGTTGTAGTCGCCGACCGTGACCTTGGAGCGGTCCCAGTTCCAGGAACCGGTGGTGGTGTCGTCGTTGTCCCACTTCTTGACCGGGCCGTTGAAACCGGAGCCCGTGCTGGCGAAGGTCCACAGGGCGGTGATGTTCTTGCCGTCGCTCTGCTGGCCGTTGTCGTACAGCACGCCGACGTCGGCCTTGCCGTCGCCGGTGAAGTCCCCGGCCACCACCTTGGAGCGGTCCCAGTTCCACGAACCGGTGGTGGTGTCGTCGTTGTCCCACTTCTTGACCGGTGCGTTGAAGCCGGAACCGGTGCTGGTGAAGGTCCACAGCGCGGTGATGTTCTTGCCGTCGGCCTGCTGGCCGTTGTTGTAGAGCACGCCGACGTCGGTCCTGCCGTCGCCGTCGAAGTCACCGGAGGTCAGCTTGGAACGGTTCCAGTTCCAGGAGCCGGTGCTCTCCCACTTCCTGACCGGGTTGGCGAAGCCGCTGCCGGTGCTGGTGAACGTCCACAGGGCGGTGTGGTTGGTGCCGTCCGCGTCCTGGCCGTTGTTGTAGAGGACGCCGATGTCCGACTTGCCGTCCCCGTTGAAGTCCCCCGTCGTCACCTTCGAGCGGTCCCAGTTCCACGAACCGGCACCCGAGCTCACGTTGTCCCACACCTTCACCGGCGCGTTGAAGCCCGCACCGTTGCTGGTGTAGGTCCACAGCGCCGAGTGGAAGACGCCGCCGTCCTCCTGGCCGTAGTCGTACAGCACGCCGACGTCGGCCTTGCCGTCCCCGTTGAAGTCCGCCTGGAAGGTGGAGGTGGCCTCGCCGTTCGAGGTGATGACCTGGGCACGGGAGGTGCCGGTGTTGCCGTTGGTGTCGGTCGCCTCGACGGACACGATGTGCTTGCCGTCCGGGACCCGGCTGGTGTCGAAGGCGTAGCCGTACGGGGCCTTCGTCAGCTTGGGGCCGACCGGCTTGCCGTCCACGTAGTACTGGACGGAGGCGACCGGGTACGTGCCGGCCGTGGTCGAGGCGGACAGGTTCGCCACGCCGGAGGCGGTGGCCCCGATCCCGCCCAGGCCGACCTTCGGCGGGGTGGCGGCCTGGAGCTTCGGCGATATGTAGGCGCTGATGGTCTGGCCCCAGGGCGCCTGGCCCACCCGGTACGAGGTGGTCGAGTAGGTGCTGACGATGCCCTCGGGGTTGGTGCTGTGGCCCTGGTTGCCGCCGGTGACGGTCACCACGTCGCCGCTGACCGCGGTGACCATGGCGACGTGCTGGGCGTAGCCGTTGGAGTACCCGTAGACGACGGCGTCGCCGACGTGCGGGGTGCTCGACTTGGTGCCGTACTTCACCCCGTACTCGTAGAAGCTGGCGGCGGCGTCGGTGAGGGTGCTCATGCCCGTGACGTTGTAGTGGGACCAGACCCAGCCCACGAAGTCGGCGCACCAGGCGTGCGACTGGCCGCCGTAGCCGTCACAGCTGTTGTTCTGGTTGATGTTGTCGTCGTAACCGCCGTTGGCACACGGCCCGTTGCCGTTCTGGCTCTTGGCCAGGGCGGCCATCTGGTCCAGCTCCGAGGCGGCATGGGCGGGCGCCATGCCCAGACCGGTGATCGCGGCGGCGGCGACGAGGGCGGCGAGCCCGCTCTTCAGACGCAGGGGGTTCTTGGTGCTGGACATGGAGGTCTCCTGGAATCGGGCACGGCGGTGCCCTCGCAATGGCGTGCGGTGGTGTGGGTGCGCGGTGCGTACTTCGGTGCTGCGTCGGGGCGTCGACGCGGGGCATGACCCGGCGGGGCGCGGCGTGCGCCGGACGTCCGGCCGGAAGTTCAGGGGGCGGCGACGGTGAAACCGTGCGCGGCGATGGGGGTGTCGGCCCGGGTGAG
The DNA here is from genome assembly GCF_040612915.1 of Streptomyces sp. NPDC006326. Classification (NCBI taxonomy): domain Bacteria; kingdom Bacillati; phylum Actinomycetota; class Actinomycetes; order Kitasatosporales; family Streptomycetaceae; genus Streptomyces; species Streptomyces sp. NPDC006326. Next base: position 61,910 of record NZ_JBEXRC010000007.1, read on the forward strand.
CAGCGTGCGCATCTGCTCCAGGGCCGATGCGTCGCAGTGGGCGCGGACGAAGAGGAAGAGGTCCAGGCCGTACTCGGTGGGGCGGGGCCTGATGTGCTCAAGGCCGTCGGCGAGCGTGGCGTGCGCCCAGAGCAGGTCGTGGATGAGGGGAGCGGCGCCCTGGGGGGCCGGTCCGGGAGGCGAGCGGTGCAACGAGGCCTGGATGACCCGCATCCGCGGTCAGTCCCAGCCGATGACGCGCTTGTCGGCGGCGGCCGAGTCCCAGCCGATGACGGGGGCGTCGGCGGCGACCGCGCGGGAGGAGTCCCAGCCGATCACACCGGCGCCGGCGGTCGGGGCCGCGACGGCGGCGGTGGCGGCGCCGACGGAGAGCAGAGCGGTGAGGCCGGCGGCAGCGATGAAGTGCGTGGTGCGAGACATGGTCTTCCCCTGGGCGTGGAGTGGAGTGGTGTGGTGCGGGTGGTGCGCGCTGCTCGGCACGGCCTTTCGGCCCTGGCCTCGGGGGGGCTTTCGTACCCCGCCGTCCCGGTGATCAATATCTTGCTGGCCGGTCCGGACCTCGGGAAGGGGTTGCGGCTGTCACCACGCTGCCAGGCAGCTTGGTGCCTCCCGACCGGGCTGCCGGCAGGGGTGCTTAAGATCATCTACAGGCGGTCTGACCAGCCCGTCCGTACCGAACAGCTGGGGGGCTGAACATGCTGGAAGCACTGGGGCTCGACGGGGACGTGGAGTCCGTGTACCGGGGGATGCTGGCGGATCCGTCCGGGGGGCTGGCCGAACTGGGCGCGCGCGTGGGCCTTCCGGAGGCCCGCGTACGGGACGCATTGGACCGGCTCGTCGACCTGGAGCTCCTGACCTCCTCCCGGGAGAGCTCCGGCGGTCTGCGCGCCGTCAGCCCCGAGGTGGGCCTGGATCTGATCCTGCGCCGTCAGGAGGAGGACCTGGCGCGGCGCCAGCAGGAGCTCGCCGCCGGCAAGGCGGCGGCGGCCCGGGCCATCGCCGAGTACGCCGGCCTGCGGCCGAACACGGAGACCGACGGTACGGAGCGGCTGGTGGGCATGGACGCCATCCAGTCGCGGCTGGAGCTGCTGACCCGCGACCTCACCGGGGAATGCCTCGCGATCATCCCGGGCGGCGCCCAGTCCCAGGCCAGCCTGGACGCCTCGCGCCCGCTGGACGAGCAGGCCCTGGCCCGTGGCGTCGACCTGCGGGCCGTCTACCAGGACAGCGTCCGCAACGACCCGGCCACCCTCGGCTATGCCCAGTGGACCACCGAACGCGGCGGCCAGGTGCGCACCAGTCCCGTGCTCCCGCCGCGTCTGCTGGTCTTCGACCGGACGACCGCCGTCGTCCCGATCGATCCGGCCAACTCCCGGCTCGGCGCGCTGTGCACCACGGCGCCGGGCATCGTCGCCTCGCTGATCACCCTCTTCGAGCAGACCTGGGAGACGGCCGTGCCGCTCGGCGCGGACCTCAAGCAGCCGGCCGAGGACGGGATCAGCGCCGGCGAGCGGGAGTTGCTCAAGCTGCTGGCATCGGGGCTGACGGACGAGGTGGCGGGCAAGCGCCTCGGCGTCTCGCTGCGCACCGTGCGCCGCCAGATGGCCGGGCTGATGGAACGCCTGCACGCCACCAGCCGGTTCGAGGCGGGCCTCAAGGCGGCCCAGCGCGGCTGGCTGTGAGGGCATGAGTCCCGCCGCGCCACGGCACGTGCGGCGGCGTCCGGCCGCGGCAGGCGGCTGAGCAGGGCTTCCGAAGCAGTCGTTCCCCGGGTACGGTCCCGGTCCACGGGCAACGGTGCGCGCCGGAGAAACGGGAGGGTCGGCGTGCGGATGGAGGCTGTCCGTGAAACCCGTGTCGTCCGCATCGCCCGTACCGCCCGCGTCCCCCGGGTCGGCCGGGTCGGCCGGTGCCGCGCCCGGCGGCTTCCGCGGAGTGTTCGCACTCGGCGGCCGCGCCCTGCCCGTCCACGCGTTCCTCGCGCGGCTGCCCGCCGCCCTGTGCCCGATCGGAACGCTCCTGCTCATCAACGAACGCGACGGCATCGGCGACGCCGGTGCCGTCGCCGCCGCGCTCTGGCTGGGCCAGGCGCTCGGCGGTCCGGTCATCGGCCGGCTCGCCGACCGGCGCGGCCACCGGCCCGTCCTGCTCGCCGCCTGCGCCGCCAACGCAGCCGTCCTGGCCGTGCTCGTCGCCGCCGTCCTCGCCGGGCTGCCGCTGCCCGTACGGATGGCGCTCGCCGTCGCCGCCGGGCTCACCGTCCCGCAGGTCGGGCCGCTGGCCCGGGCCCGCTGGGCGCGGCTGGCGGGCGGGGACGAGGCCCTCCTCGGAGCGGCCCTGTCCTTCGACACCACCCTGGACGAGGTCGGGTTCATGGTGGGGCCCGCGCTCGCCGGGGTCCTGGCCGTGACCGTGCACCCGGCGGCCGGGCTCGTGCTCGCCGCGGCGCTGATCCTGGTCTTCGGAACCCTGTTCGCCCTCCACCCGACCGCGCCGGGCCCCGCCCGGGCCTCGGATGCAGCGGCGCGGGCCGGCGTACGGCTGTGGTCGCCGGGGCTGGTCCTGCTGTGTGCGCTGGCCGTCCTGCAGGGAGCGGCCTGGAGCGGGGCGAACACCGGGGTGAACGCCCTTGCGCAGGCGCTCGGCGAGCCGGGCGCGGCCGGTCTGGTCTGGGCGGCGATGGCGGTGACCAGCTCGATCGCCGGCTTCGTGACGGTGGCCCGTCCGGGCTCCGCGGACCTGACCGTACGGCTGCGCCGGACCATCGCCGTGCAGGCCCTGCTCACGCTGCCGCTCCTGGCGGTGTCCGGGCTGCCCGGCGCGGCCTTCGCCGTCGCCGGGATCGGGCTGGCCGTGGCCCCGCACCTGATCGCGCTGTTCGGGCTCGTCGAGCGGGCGGTCCCGGCGCAGCGGATGGGCGAGGCCATGACCGTGGCGGGCAGCGGCCTGATCGTCGGTCAGGCCCTGGCCGCGGCAGCCGCCGGTCCGCTGGCGCAGGCGTACGGGTACCGGGCGGCCTTCGCCGTGGCGTGCACGGCGGCGGCCGCTTCCGCGCTGCTCGCGCGGGCGGCGGCGCGGACGACCGCGGCGGCGACGGTGCCTACGACCCCGACGACGGCTTGATCGCCGCCAGTCCCTTCGCCAGTTCTTCGGCGTTCATGACCGGGGCGACCTCGACCTCGGCGTTGAACTGCTGGAACAGCTCCCAGGTCAGCGACGGCATCTGCGAGCTGTCCTGCAGGTCGAAGACGACCCAGCAGGAGCGCACGCCCTCGTGGAGCCCGAAGTAGGCCGCTTCGGGTTTGACCGCGTCCAGCAGCCTCTTCATCGCCTGGGGCAGGGCCCCGGTCGAGATCCCGTCGTTGCTGGCGGCCGTGTCCATGTGCGCCCTGAGCATGACCTTCATGCGCGGCTCCTTCCGTCACGCCCACCCTCGGGGCGGTACGGGGGCGCGGCAACATTTGCGCCCCCGTCCGGGCAGGGCCGTCCTACCGGATGGCGCCCTGGATGTGGAAGTTGAAGTCGGTGTGCCCGAGGGTGCCCATCAGACGGAGCCAGATCGGCAGCACCATCTCGGTCCCGCGGGCCGTCTCGATCCCGCCGAGGTCGAGGACGGCCGCCTCCGGCCAGCCGAAGGAGTGCAGCAGCTCGCGCACCTCCTTCTTGGCCTCGGCGTCCTCGCCCGACAGGAACACGTGGTGCTCGCCGGCCACCCGGGACGGGTCGACCATGACCTGGCAGTTCATGGTGTTCAGCGTCTTGACCACCCGCAGGCCGGGGAAGGTGCGCTGGATGAGCTCGCCCAGGCTGTCCCGGTCCACCGGGTCCAGGGTGGGAGGGAAGCCGTGCGAGAAGTCCAGCGGGTTCGCGATGTCGATGAGGATCTTGCCGTCGAGGTGCGCGGCGTCCGCCTCCGTCAGGGCCGCGATGCTCGCCTGTCCGGCCGTCGCGTTGACCAGGCAGTCGCCCTGCCGTGCGGCGTCCGGGAAGGCCGCGAGGACGGCCTGCGGGTGGGCCCGCTGCCATTCGGCGAAGTCGGGCCGGGCACGGGTGGCCCCGGGGTCCCGGGTGCCGATGACCACCTCGTGGCCCAGGGAGACGAGGCGGGCCGCCACCGTACGGCCGACGATGCCGGTGCCGAGGACTGCGTAGCGCATGACCATTCCATTCGGATCGAGGGGAAGGACCAACCACAACCAACCACCCCGTACGGTATGCCTAGTCGAGGACTCCGATGTCGTGGAAGAACTGGTACCGGCCGGGATCGTCCGGAAGGAACCAGTGCAGCCCTTCCTCCAGGAAGACGGCCACCAGGTTCACGGCGATCACCAGTCCCAGGAACCACAGGGCGAACAGGCCCACGGTCCGGTACCACCCCGGCCCGGTCGCCGGAACGGCCCGGTCCGCCGTCGTGTGGGCGAAGGCGAGCACCACGCCGATCGCCACCGCCGACACCTGGAAGAGGATCCACGCCCATACGTACAGGTGGAGCCCGAGCACCTCGCTGCCGTACCCCTTGCTCCCGGGCAGGACGTGCAGCATCGTCTGCCGCCACGAGGCGAACGAGCCCGCGACCAGCGCGACCAGGGCCAGGCCCCAGCCGGTCATGTAGTCGCGGCCCGTCAACGCCCCGTGGGAGAGCGCCGTCCGCACGATGTACGCGGCGCCCGTCGCCGCCAGCAGCATGCACATCCGCTGCACGAGGCAGAGCGGGCAGGGGTGCTCCCCCAGGCCGAACTGGTAGAGCAGCCCGCCGCAGACGACGCCCGTCCAGCCGATGGAAAAGACGCAGGCGAACCAGAACTGGACCCGTCCCAGCAGCCCGCCCTCCAGCGGGGTCTCCGGAACGATGCTGTGCATCACGGCCATGGTCAGTAGCTCAGGGTCAGGGCGAGGCTGCCGGTGATGTGGTGCGCCGTCAGCAGGAGCACGGAGAAGAGCAGGATCCACCAGGCGGCGAGCACGACGGTCCGGGACGACTCCCGGTACAGGGCGATCAGTGTGGCGAGGAGCCCGCCGAAGATGAGGGTGTCCATGCCGCGGACCGTATCGACGCACGGCCGCGCGCCCGCCGAGGCGCGCCCCCCGCCTGCACGGGTTACGTCGGTTGCCCGGTCAGCCGCTGCGCCGCCGGCGCCGGGGACCCCGTCGGCTGCGGGCGGCGCCCGCCCCGCCCCGGGACCGGTCGTCGAGGGCGATCCAGAGCCTGACCTCGGTGCCGCCGAGCACCGACCGGCCGATCCGCACGTCGCCGCCGGTCGATTCCGCGACCCGGCGCACGATGTCCAGGCCGAGGCCCGTCGAGCCGTCGCGGGCGCCGTCGTTGCCCCGGCGCAGGGCCGCGTCCGGGTCGGCGATGCCCGGGCCCCCGTCCGAGACGAGCACGATGACCGCGTCGCCGGCGTCGTGGACGTCCACCGCGAAGCGGGTGCCCTCGGGGGTGTGCCGGAAGACGTTGCCGAGCAGGGCGTCGAGGGCGGCGGCCAGTTCCGGCCGGGCCACGGGGATCCGTACCGTGCGGTCCACCCCGGCGAGCCGGACCTCGCGGCCCTCGTCCTCCGCCAGCGCCGACCAGAAGGCCATGCGGTCGCGGATCACCTCCGAGGCGTCGCAGCCGGCGCCGGTGGCGCCCTGGGCGGCGGGGCGCTGTTCCCGGGCCGTACGGATGATCGTGTCGACCTCCCGTTCCAGCTGCTCCACCGCCGCCCGCGTCTGCTCGGCGGCCGGTCCCTCCCCGAGGGAGGCCGCGTTGAGCCGCAGCACCGTCAGCGGCGTCCGCAGCCGGTGCGAGAGGTCGGCGGCCAGCTCCCGCTCATTGGCCAGGAGTTCCACCACCTGGTCCGCCATCGAGTTGAACGCGACGGCCGCCGAGCGCAGTTCCTTCGGACCGGCCTCCGGCACCCGCGCCCCGAGCCGGCCCTCGCCGAGCTGGTGGGCGGCGTCCGCGAGCCGCTCGGCGGGCCGCACCAGCCGGGCCCCGAGCCGGTCGGCGACCGCCACCGAGCCCACGATCAGGGCGAGGCCGACGGCCGCGAGGATCACCCAGGCGGTCGCGACGCCGTTGCTGACCTCGCTCTCCGGTACGAAGATCTCCACCACCGCGATGTCCCCGGAGCCGAGGGCGGTCGGCTGGAGCAGCGCCGAACCGCCGCCCGCGACCGAGACCGTCATGGCCCGCCCGATCCGCCGGGTCTCCTCCACGGCGTGCGGTCCGGCCCAGCCCGCACCGATCTCCACCGCCACCTTGCCGTCCATCGGGGGCACGTGGACGGCCATCCGCTGGGCGGCGCCCATCTGCGTGGATTCCACGGCCTTGCGCAGCTGCACGGGGTCGGTGGTGATGGACAGGGTCGGCCCGATGGTGGCGGCCTGCCGCTCGGCGTTGGAGAAGGCCCGGTCGCTGGCCATCTCCTGGACGACCAGCCCGAGCGGTACGGCGAAGGCCACGACCACCATGGCGGTGACCGCGAGGCAGACCTTGACCAGGGCCCATCTCACTGCGCTCTCCTCACCGGGGCGGCTCCAGCTTGACCCCGACCCCCCGCAGCGTGTGCAGGTAGCGCGGGTTGGCGGCGGTCTCGCCGAGCTTGCGGCGCAGCCAGGACAGGTGCACGTCGATGGTCTGGTCGTCCCCGTACGACTGCTGCCACACCTCGGCCAGCAGCTCGCGCCGCGCGACGACCACCCCGGGCCGCCCGGCGAGGAAGGCCAGCAGGTCGAACTCCCGCCGGGTCAGGTCCAGCACGGCCCCGTCCAGCTCGGCCTGGCGGCGCAGCGGGTCGATGGCCAGGCCGCCCACGCGCAGCACCCGCGAGGGCGGCTCGGCCCCGGCGGCGGAGCGGGCCCGGCGCAGGACGGCGGCCATCCGGGCGGAGAGGTGCTCCACGGAGAACGGCTTGGTGAGGTAGTCGTCGGCGCCGTCGTTGAGCAGCCGGACGATCTCGGCCTCGTCGTCGCGGGCGGTGGCGATGATCACGGGCACGTCGGTGATGCCGCGCAGCATCTTCAGCGCCTCCGACCCGTCCAGGTCGGGCAGCCCGAGGTCCAGGATGACCACGTCGAACCGGTGGTGCGCGACCTCGCGCAGCGCCTCCAGCGCCGTGCCGACGCTGCGCACGGCGTGCGAGGCGTCGGTGAGGTGCCGGATCAGGGCGGATCGTACGAACTGGTCGTCCTCGACCACGAGCACACTTGCCATGGCCCGCACCGTAGTCCATGCGGGGGACCGGACGGGGTGTCGGCCGGTCCCTGGGACGCGTGGTGCAGTATGTGCGCTGATGCACCGAGGACTTGTACATGCTTTCGCCTGGACGCTGGCGACCGGGGCGGCGGTGACGCTGTCCTGGTGGGGCGTGCACACCGTCATGTCCGGGACCGCCTACGATCCCCCGCTGGCGGTGCCGCTGGCCACGCAGCCGCTGTCCTCCTCCACGCAGCGCACGTCCCCGCCGGACGCGCCGTCCCCCTCCGCGTCGCCGTCCGAGAGCCCGGCCCCCTCCCCCTCGGCGCCGCCGTCGGCGGAACCCTCCCCCGCCAGGCCCGCGCCGAAGGCACCCGCGCCGGCCACCCGCCCGGCCGGACAGTCCACCGGGGGGAACCCGGGCCAGGTCAAGGGCTATACGGTCTCCGGCGGCCGGGTCGTCTTCGACCTCGGGACCTCCTCGGCCGAGCTGGTCTCGGCGACGCCGGCGGCGGGCTGGCGCATGCAGGTGTGGAAGCAGGACTTCTGGATCCGGGTCACCTTCACCCTCGACGACCGGGAGGTGTCGGTGTTCTGCACCTGGCACGACCACCCGCCGACGGTGGAGATCGTCGACCCCTGAGCCGCTGCGGCGGTATCTAGCGGAACACCGAGGGCGGGGGCTCCGGCGAGGCCACCGCCGAGGCGTCCGCGACCGCCGCCGCGCCGCCCGTGAAATCGGCCAGCGCCCGGCCGTGCTCGACCCGGCCGGGATGCGGGTCGCTCGCCACCCGGCGGGTGAACTCGGCCACCGGCAGCTCCCGGTCCGCGGCCACCAGCACGGCGTTGCCGAAGCGTTTCCCCCGCCACACCACCGGGTCGGCGGCCAGCGCCAGGTGCGCGAAGCGGGAGGCGGCCGTGGCGATCTGGCCGCGCAGGTGCGCCAGCGGCGGGCCGTCCGCAAGGTTGGCCACGTACCACCCGCCGGGCGCGAGGGCCCGGCGTACGTCGTCCAGGAACTCGGCACTGGTCAGGTGAGCGGGGGTGCGCGCCCCGCTGAACACGTCCGCGATCACCAGGTCCGCCCAGCCGTCCGGCACCTTGGCCAGGCCGGCCCGCGCGTCCACCGCCCGGACCCGGACCCGTGCCTGCTGGTCCAGCGGCAGGTGCTCCCGTACGAAGGCCACCAGGGCGGCGTCGATCTCCACCACCTGCTGGGTGGAGCGGGGGCGGGAGGCGGCCGTGTAGCGGGCGAGGGTGAAGGCGCCACCGCCGAGGTGCACCACGTTCAGCGGCTGCCGGGCGGGCGCGACGAGGTCGATCAGGTGCCCGATCCGCCGCTGGTAGGCGAAGTCCAGGTGGCCGGGATCGGCCAGGTCCACGTGCGACTGCGGGGCCCCGTCGATCAGCAGGGTCCAGGCGTCGGCCCGTTCACGGTCGGGGAGCAGTTCGGCCCGGCCGCCGTCCACCTGTCCGACGACCGGCTCGGCGGCGCCCCGCCGCTGCTGCTGCTTGCCTTTTCCCTTGCCTGCCACCACCCCATTGTCCCCGGCCGGGGGCGTGCGGCCGTCAGCGGCAGTTGTCCGCGGCCTCGATCAGGCGGGCCGCCTCGCCGAGCGCGGCGCGCAGCACCTCCGGGTCGGTGACCGGCCCGACGGCCTCGGGCGGGAGCAGCCAGCCGGTGGCGCCCGCGGAGGGCGAGACGTCCCCGAAGCGCATGCCGCGCCCGTTGGTCTGCGTACACGCACTGCCCGGCAGGTCCCAGGCGTCGGCGGTGCCGGGCGGGACGAGGAAGCCGAGCGTGCCGCCGGAGCCGTCGTGCAGGACCGGGCCGACCCCGCCGGCCGGGCTCGCCGCCTGACCCGCGGCGCGGCGGATGATGTCCACGGCCTCCAGCCCCTGTCGGGCGGGCACGGTCACCAGGTCCGGTGCGTCGGCGGCCACCACCGGGAGGACCGGGACAGGGGGCGCGCCCGGTGCGGGCGCGGTGTTCGTTCCAGTGCTCTCCATGCCGCCCTCCGCCATCGGGACCTCCTTCATCCACGTACGGACAGGGCGGGAGTCGCCTCCCGCCCCCATCCGTTCAACGCACGGGAACGTCAACGGGTGCGGCGCCAAGACGCTGCAAAGGATGGCAGTTCATGGCGGATCGTGGGTGAGATATCCGTTTTGTAGGCAAACACCGCCTCAAGGGGCCTGCTCTGGCGGTACGTTCATGCGCGCCGGACCCAGGTCGTCACAGGACCGGCGGTGCGTCCCTTGCCAGAGAGGCCACGTCCATGGCGGCGTTCCCCCACTCACCCAACCAGACGTTCCGGCGGCTGCGCGGCCAGCAGTCCCCGGCCGAGTTCGCGGCCCTGGTGCGCCGGGCGGCGAAGGAGATCGGAGAAACGGTTTCCTGCGACGCCCGCTACATCGGCCGGGTCGAGTCCGGCGAGATCCGCTGTCCCAATTACGCGTACGAGCGGGTCTTCAGCCACATGTTCCCCGGCCGGACCCTGGCCGACCTGGGATTCTCCCCGCGCGAGGCGGTCCGGGGCCGCTCCGCGCAGCGCCACTCCACCCCACCCAAGGAGAGCGACGTGCTGCGTCGCGCGTTCATGGCGGGCGGCTCCGCGACCGTGGCGGCCGCGACGCTCGGCCTCACCCTGCCCGGCGACACCCGCCGGGCGCCCTCCCGAGCCGGCGAGGCCGAGGCCGCCGCCGTCGAGGACGCCGTACGCCGGATCCGGCTGCTGGACGACCGGCACGGGGCCGACGCCCTCTACCGCAGGGCGGCCGAACCCCTGCGCACGGCCTACGCCTTGCTCGACGCGGGCACCTCGCGGCAGTCCACCGAGGACCGGTTGCACGCGGGCGCGGGCGAACTGGCCATCTCCGTCGGCTGGCTGGCCCACGACTCCGGCCGTTTCGACGACGCCCGCTCCCACTACGCGGAGGCGCTGGCCACGGCCCGGGTCTCGGGGAACGCGGGTCTGGAGGCGCACGCCTTCAGCAACATGGCGTTCCTGGCCCGGGACTGCGGGCGCCCGCGCGAGTCGGTACGGGCGGCCCAGGCGGGCCGCCGCGCCGCCCGCTCCCTCGGTTCCCCGCGGCTGCTGTCCCTGCTGGCCCTGCGGGAGGCCGGCGGCTGGGCCGGGCTCGGCGACCGCAAGGCCTGCGAGGAGGCGCTGACCCGCGCGCACACGGACTTCTCCCGGGGCCCGTCGGCCGCCGACCCGGAGTGGATGTCCTTCTTCGGCGAGGCCGAGCTGGAATCGCTGGAGGCGCGGTGCTGGGCGGCCCTCGGCGAGCATGCCCGCGCGGCCCGGCACGCCCGCCGCGCCGCCGACCTCCAGGATCCCCACTTCGCCCGCAACGTGGCCCTCTACACCGCCGAGCTCGCGGACAACCTGGCCCGCGCGGGCGCCCCCGACGAGGCGGCCTGGGCCGGCGGCCGGGTCATGGACCTGCTCACCGAGGTCCAGTCGACGCGGATCCGCTCGATGCTGTCGGAAACGGCCCGCACCCTGGTCCCCCACCAGCGCAGCCCCCGCGTGGCCACCTTCCTCACCCGCCACGCCTCGGTCTGACCGGCGGGGCCCGCACGACGGCGGGGCCGCGGCGGGTTACCCGTCCAGGTCCAGGTGGCCCGTGTCGTTCCAGCGTTCCAGGGCCGGGGCTCCGTACGCCCAGCCCAGCACCGACAGGGACGTCGGGTCGAGGCGGATGCGGGCGCCGAAGGAGGCCTCCAGGCCGAGCCAGCGCGCGGCCAGGGTGCGCAGGATGTGGCCGTGCGCGAAGACGAGCACGTCGCGCTCCGCCGCGCGGGCCCAGGCGACGACCTCGTCCGCGCGGGCGGCGATGTCGGCGACGGACTCCCCGCCCGGCACGCCGTCGCGCCAGATCAGCCAGCCGGGGCGGACCGCCTGGATCTCGGCCGGGGTCATGCCCTCGTACTCGCCGTAGTCCCACTCCATCAGCGCGTCCCACGGCTCCGCCCGGACGCCGAAGCCGGCCAGGTTGCAGCTCTCGCTCGCGCGGGCCAGCGGGCTGGTGCGGACCTCCACACCCGGCAGCCCCCGCCACGGGTCGCGGGCGAGCCGCTCGCCGAGCAGCTTCGCGCCCCGCCTGCCCTCCTCCAGCATGGGCACGTCGGTCCGCCCGGTGTGCTTGCCGAGGCGGGACCACGCCGTCTGGCCGTGGCGGGCCAGCAGGATGCGGGGGGCCATGCGTTTCTCCGGTTCTGAGCAGTTCGTGCCGATTCATCTCATGACATCGTCCGACCATCATCCATCAGATGAACGCCGCACGACGGAGGCAACCCATCCGGTCGAACAACCGTCTTACGCCGTATGACCAACCGGCAGAACCCCACCCGATGGTGGGCCGAACTGCTGCTCCTGGGACTCGTCTACGGCGCGTACTCCGGCGGCAGACTCCTCGCCCGCGGCGACGTCGACCTCGCCGTCGGCCACGGACTGGCCATCCTGCGGGCCGAGGAGTTGCTCCACATCGACTTCGAACGCCCCCTCAACCGGCTGTTCTCGGACAACGGGCCGCTCGGCATACCCGCCGACTTCGTCTACGCCTCCCTGCACTACCTCGTCACCCCGGCCGTGCTGGTCTGGCTCTACCTGCGCCGCCCCCGGCACTACCGGGCGGCCCGCACCTGGCTGGTGGCCTCCACCCTCCTCGGGCTCGTCGGGTTCTCGCTGGTGCCCACCTGCCCGCCCCGGCTGCTCGACGCGGCGTACGGGTTCACCGACACCATGGCCCAGTACAGCCCGTACGGCTGGTGGGGCGCCGAGGCCAGTGCCCCGCGCGGGCTCGGCGGGCTCACCAACCAGTACGCGGCCATGCCGAGCCTGCACGTCGGATGGGCCCTGTGGTGCGGGATCCTGCTGTGGCGGTACGGGCGCCACCCGCTGCTGCGGGCGCTCGGCATCGCCTACCCCGCCCTCACGACGCTCGTGGTGATGGGCACGGCGAACCACTACTTCCTCGACGCGGTCGCGGGGGCCGCCGTCATGGGTCTCGGGTACGCCCTCGCGCGCCTCCTGCCCGCCGGCGCCGCGGCCGCCCAACCCGCCGGATCAGCCGCCGGTTCCGCCGGTTTCCGCAGGAAGACCACGATTGTCAGTGGCGGATGGGACACTTCCGCCCGTGAGCTCCTACCCGCCCAGCGGCCCGCCTCCGACGACGACTCTGCGGCAGCGGCTCGCTGACCTGCGCGGCCCCGCCGTGCCGCCCCGTCCGCTCGACGCGCGTGCGATCGCGGCGCTCGCCGCCAACCCCGGCTGCCGCAGACGCGCCCTCCTGGACGGCGCCGGTGTCGACAAGAACGCACTGGCCTCGGCACTCGGCTCCCCCGCCGCCTTCGGCCAGTCGCAGTTCGCCATCGTCCGCGGGAACTCCTTCGAGGCGAAGGTCAAGGGCGACGGGGGAGCCGAGCTGCTGCGGCTGGTCCAGGAGCACCTGGGCGCGGGCGCGGGCCCAGGGGCCGCCGAGCCGCCCGGTCCGGGCGCGCCGGTCCCGGACCTCACCGCCGCCGGGCCCGAGGGCCGCGCCGCACGGACCGCCCTCGCGCTGCGCGAGGCCACGGCCGCGGGGGCCTGGACCCTGCTGGACCATCCGATGCTGGCCCTGGAGGTCGCGGGCACCCCCGCCTACCTGGAGCCCGACGCCGTCGTGGTGCATCCCGACGGCCGCTGGACCGTCGTGGAGATCAAGTCGTTCCCGCTGCTCGACGGCGCGGCCGACCCGGCGAAGGTCGGCGCCGCCGCCCGGCAGGCCGCCGTGTACGTCCTGGCCCTGGAGAAGACCGCCGCGAAGGTCCCGGGCGCCGAGGTCGGGCACACCGTCCTGCTCGTCTGCCCCAAGGACTTCTCGAACCAGCCCGCCGCCGCCCCCGTGGACATCCGCCGGGAGCGCGCGGTCACCCGGCGCCAGCTGCACCGGCTGACCGGCGTGGAGGAGCTGGCCGCGGCCCTGCCCGCGGGGCTCGGCTTCGACCCGGCACGGCCCGCGGGGGAGCTGGCCGAGGCGGTCGCGGCCGTCCCCGCCGCCTACGCCCCCGAGTGCCTGGCCGCCTGCGAGCTGGCCTTCCACTGCCGTGAGCGGGCCCGCGCCGCCGACGAGGCGGGCGCGCTCGGCCGCTCCGTGCGGGGGGAGCTGGGCGCCCTCACCACCGTCGGGGAGGCCCTCGCGGCCGCCGCCGGGGCCGGCTCCCCCGAGGACCCGACCGCGGTCGCGCTCCGGCGGGCGGCCCGGCTGCGCGCCGAGGCCCTGGAGTCGAGCGCATGTCGCTGCTGAGCACCCTCGCCCGGCTGGAGGCCGTCCGGGCGGGCCGGGCCCGGCCGCTCGCGACCGTACGGCACCGGCACCTGAGCGAGCGCCCGCTGGTCTTCGTACCGCTGACCACGGCCGGCGAGACCGGCGCTCCGCTGGGCGCCCTGGTCGGCACCGATCCGGCCGAGCCGCGGCTGCTGGTGGTCCCGCAGCCGCGCGACCGGGACCTGCGCTGGGCGTTCCTGGCCGACCTGGCCGACCTGGTGCTGCCGTACGTGGAGGCGTACGCGGACGAGGTCGAGTACGTGGAGCGGACGGAGACCGACCCGGAGACCGGCGCGCGGAGCAAGGTGGCGGCCGAGCTGTGCCTGGACGCCCCGCAGCTGATCGTGCCGAGCCGGGCGGGCATCGAGTACGTACGGCTGCTGGGGCGGTCGATGCGGTTCCGCCGGACGGCGGAGGAGGATCCGGAGAATCCGTATCCGGCACCGGCCCGGGTGCCGCTGCTGGGGCGCTGGCTCACCCACCTCGGGGAGCGGGCCCGGGTCCCAGGGGCCTCGATGCTGCTGGCGGCGACGGACCTGCTGGGCCGGCACTGGGCGACCGGCCAGAGCAACCTGGAGGACCAGCACCTGGGCGCCCTGCTGGCCTGGATAGCCCCGCCGGAAGGGGAGACGGGCGCGGAGGCCGCCCTGCGGGCCGAGCTGGAGCGCGACCGGGACGGCCTGCTGCTGGTCCCGCCCGCCGGCCCGGCCACCGACCCCGCCTTCGACAACAAGCTGCTGGCCCCGGCGATGGCCCGCTACGACGCCGCGCGCGCCGACGGCCCGCGCGACGCCGGGGCGCTCGCGCGCGCCGAGGAGGGGGTACGGGCGCTGGTGGAGCGGCAGATGCGGCCGACCTGGGACGCGGTGTGGCGCTCGCTGGACCTGCTGCGCGCGCTGCCGGCCGGGGAGCGGGCCGAGGAGCGCTGGACCCGCGACCGCTGGTCCTACACCGGCCACCGGGACCGGGTCCGGGCGGGCGAGCCGCCGCAGCCGCGCCGCGACGACGCGGTGACCGCGGCCCAGAAGCTGGCCACCCGGGAGACCGAGCAGGTCCGGCTCGACGCGCAGGAGGCACTGGACGACCCGCTGGTGATGGCGGACCGGCGCCTCGCGGGCGAGGCGTTCGCGGGCGAGGTCACCGAGGTGCTGATGGAGTGGACCGACTCCAAGCGGCCGAGCCCCCGGCCCCTGGTGACGGTGGCCACGGAGGACCGGCCGCAGCTCGCCGAGGACCACGGCGACCGCGGCCCGAAGGTGTTCCGCTCGCTGGACGGGCGCCCGCAGAGCGCGCAGTTCGTACGCTGGGAGGACGACGGGCGGCTGGTGCTGCGGCTGCTCGACAAGATGGGCCGGGGCCGGGAGCCGGAGCCGGGCTCGGTGCCGGAGAAGGGCGACCGGGTGTGCTGGACGCTGTTCGAGCACGACGCCCGCGGCGGCCCGAGGCTTCCGGAGCCGGAGCGGACCCCGTGGACGCACGGCGGCCCGCCGGGATCCGGACCGGCCGCCGCCCCGCTGCCCGACGCCGTGACCGACGAGGACCTGCTGTGAGCACCGCATTCGATCCGGGCACCGCCGCCGCCGAGGCGACCGCCGCCATCCTGCGCGACACGCTGCACGGGACCGAGCGGGGCGTGGTCGTCGACTCCCCGCCGGGTGCCGGGAAGTCCACGCTCGTGGTGCGGGCCGCCCGGGAGCTGGCCGCGGCGGGACGCCGGCTGATGGTGGTGGCGCAGACGAACGCGCAGGTCGACGACCTGGTGCTGCGGCTCGCCGGCAAGGACCCGGAGCTGAAGGTCGGCCGCCTGCACAGCGCCGACGGCGAGGCGTACGACCCGGCGCTGCGCGACCTGCCCTCGGTGACGCTCTCGGCCAAGCCGGCGGACCTCGCCGAGCTGCCGGTGACCATCTCGACGGCGGCGAAGTGGGCGTACGTGAAGGACGCCGAGCCCTGGGAGCACGCCATCGTCGACGAGGCGTACCAGATGCGCTCCGATGCGCTGCTGGCCGTGGCGGGCCTGTTCGAGCGGGCGCTGTTCGTCGGGGACCCGGGGCAGCTGGACCCCTTCAGCGTGGTCGGCGCGGAGCAGTGGGCCGGGCTGTCCTACGACCCTTCGGCCTCGGCCGTGTCCACCCTGCTGGCGCACAATCCGCAGCTGCCGCAGCACCGGCTGCCCGTGTCCTGGCGGCTCCCGGCGACGGCCGCACCGCTGGTGTCGCGCGCCTTCTACCCGTACACGCAGTTCCGCAGCGGCACCGGGCCGGGCGAGCGGCGGCTCGCCTTCGGGGTGCCCTCGGACGGG
Source organism: Streptomyces sp. NPDC006326 (assembly GCF_040612915.1). Taxonomy (NCBI): domain Bacteria; kingdom Bacillati; phylum Actinomycetota; class Actinomycetes; order Kitasatosporales; family Streptomycetaceae; genus Streptomyces; species Streptomyces sp. NPDC006326. Next base: position 77,707 of record NZ_JBEXRC010000007.1, read on the forward strand.
AGCGGCCCGGACCGGGTCCTGGACGAGGCCGCCGAATCGGGCTGGGGCCTGCTGGAGCTGCCGGCCCGGCACACCCCGCGCACGGACCCGGAGGCGGTCCAGGCAGTGGCCCGGGTGGTGCGGCGGGCACTGGACCGCGGGGCGGTGACCACAGACGAGCAGTCGGCGGTCCCGGGTGCGCTGACGGCGGACCGGATCGCGGTCGGGACCGCCCACCGCGACCAGGCGGCCGCGGTGCGCGCGGCGCTCGCCTCGCTGGGGGTCCGGGGGGTCACGGTGGACACCGCGAACCGGCTCCAGGGCCGGGAGTACGACCTGACGGTGGTGCTGCATCCGCTGTCCGGGCGCCCGGACGCGACGGCCTTCCACCTGGAGACGGGCCGGCTGTGCGTGCTGGCCTCGCGGCACCGGCACGCCTGCGTGGTGGTGGCGCGGGCCGGGATAGCGGAGCTGCTGGACGAGCATCCGTCCACGGAACCGGTGCAGTTGGGGGTGACGGTGAAGTTCCCCGACGGCTGGGAGGCCAACCACTCGGTGCTGGCGCACCTGGCGGAGCACCGGGTGGCCTGGCGGCCCTGAGTCACCGCTTGCGCTGGATGCCCCTGCGCTCGCGGAGCAGCTCGCCCACCTCGGCGAAGGTGCGCAGCTGCTCCGGGGTGAGCAGGTCGATCAGGTGGCGGCGTACGGACTCCACGTGCAGGGGGGCCGCGGTCGTGATCGCCTCCACCCCCGCCCCGGTCAGGACCACCTCGGCGCCGCGGCCGTCGGTGGCGACCTCCTCGCGGCGGACGATGCCGCGCTGCTCCATGCGGGTGAGCTGGTGGGAGAGGCGGCTGCGGGACCACTGCATGTGTCCGGCGAGGGTGCTGATGCGCAGGCGGTGGCCGTCGGTGGAGCCGAGCACCGACAGGACGTCGTAGTCGGCTTCCGAGAGGCCGCTGTCCTGATTGAGGTCGCGGGCTATGTCGGCGTTGACGAGGGGGAACATCCGCCGCCACGCGTACCAGGCGTCCTGTTCGGCGGAGGTGAGCCAGCGGGGCCCGGGTGCGGTCATGCGCTCACTCTAACCGAGTGGATGACACATCACCTACATGGTTGACATGTCACCTAGCGGCGCGCTTAGATGGCTGACACGTCAACAAAGGAGCTCGCTGTGACCCCCATGACCGCCATGACCACCACGCCCGCGGCGACCGGGACGACCCGCCTGCTGATCGTCTCCGCCTCCGTCCGCCCCACTTCCGCCGCCCGCCCCGTCGCCGGCTGGGTCGCCGGGCAGGCGCGCGCCCGGGGCGGCTTCGAGGTCGCCGAGGTGGACCTCGGCGAGCTGGCGCTGCCGTTCCTGGACGAACCGGAGTACGCCTCCAGCGGGATCTACACCCACCAGCACACGCGCGACTGGAGCGCGGTGGTCGACGCCGCGGACGCCTTCCTCTTCGTCCTGCCGATGTACAACGCCGGCTTCACCGCCCCGTTCAAGAACGCCATCGACTTCCTCTACCGCGAGTGGGAGGGCAAGCCGGTGGGCCTGGTCAGCTACAGCGCCGGCCCCTCGGGCGGGGCGCCGGCCGCCGAGATGCTCCGGCCGGTGCTCACCCGGATCGGCATGCTGCCGGCCGAGCGGTCGGTGGCGATCCCCGGCATCAACGAGCTCGTGGGCGACCCGGCCGGGGGGTTCCGGGCGCCGGAGGGGCTGGCGCAGGAGCTGGCGGGCGTCCTGGACGAGGTCGCGGCGAAGGCGGCGGTCACCGCCTGAGGCGAGGCCCTCTTGCACGGCGTTGGACAATGGAGGGTGGCCCGGAAGGAACCCGAACGCGCAGCAGGAGGACACGCATGGCAGAGCCCGAGCGGACCGAGCGGAGGCTGCGGCCCGCGCCGCTGCTCTTCGAGCCCGCGGAGGCGGCCGCGGATCCGGAGCACTTCTTCGACCTGGAGTCGATCGAGGACCCGCGGGAGCTGCTGGCCCGGGCCACCGAGCTGACGCTCGCCTTCAGGGCGGCGCAGGAGCGGGCGATGGAGTTCCAGGCGGTGGCGGCGGCCCAGCTGGCCGACCCGCGCCGCTTCGACCGGCTGCCTCCGGCGGTGATCGCCGAGGAAGCCGAGTGGACCGAGGACTACGCCCTGAAGATGATCGAATTCGGCGAATCCCTCCAACGCGGCACCCTCCCGGACGCCGACTAGCTTCGGCCTCCGGTCGCGATCGAGCGGGCTTCGGCACCGTCGCAGGGTCGTCGGGTCAGTCCTCGACGGCGACGGCCGGCCAGTCGGCCGGGGGGGGTGACCAGCCGGTGGCGGTCGGGTGAGGAAGCGGCCGACGCGCGCGTTCTGCGCCGCCCGCCCGGGGAACGGTGCCCGACCGGCGAGGTGCCCGCGCACCAGGACCAAGCCCCGCCAAGGACAAGCCGCCGCCAGGCCGCCCCTCGGGGCACCCCCCAACGGCAACACCCCGCCAGGGGCGGCTCCGCCCGGGGGGCCGCCACGCCAGGGGCCAAGCGGGCGGTCGGGTTCGCCACGGGCACGGGCTTCGGGCGGGCACGGGTCAAACGCCGGAGGCAGGTGGCATATGCGGGGCGCAAGATAGCCCAGCAAAGGCCCTCCTGTCCCGGTTTTCCGTAACTCCCGGAAACCGGATCGCTACCCCCGGTACACCGGACGGCATGACGACGCTCACCACCGCCTCCGCCCGCGACACCCGCACCCCCGCGCACGTCACCCCCCAGGGCGCCGCCTGGCTCGCCTCCGCCTGCGCCCATCCGCGGAGCACCCTCGCGCTGTGGGAGGCCCGGGCCTCCCTGCCCGCCGTGCTGCCCTGCGGGACCGCCTTCGACGTCGTCAACGTCCCGCTCGTGCTCGGGCGCCGCATGCTCGACCTGCTCTGGGGCGAGGGCCCCGGCTCCGGGCCCGTCGCCGTGCACCGCGGCCGGATGCTGCTCTTCGCCGCCACCGGCACCGCCCACCGGCTCCCCGCCCTGCTGGGCTGGGAGGAGTGGGGCAGGCCCGTGCCCGCGCCGCTCTGCCACGGCCTCGGCGACGCCGTCACCGTGCCGCCGCTCGACACCTCCGCCGCCGGCCCGTCCCGCTGGCTCGTCGCACCCGACACCAGGACCCCGTGGCTGCCCGGACCGGAGGCCCTCCTCTGGGCGTACGTCCGCGCCGCCCGAGCTGCGGATATCGATTTTTCCTTCCGGGCCCCGGCCTGCTAATGTCTACCTCGTCAGCAAGCGCCGCTAGCTCAGTTGGTTAGAGCAGCTGACTCTTAATCAGCGGGTCCGGGGTTCGAGTCCCTGGCGGCGCACAGACGGAAGAAGGCCCTCACGCGAGTGGGGGCCTTCTTCGTTGTACCGGGACAGGGCGGGCCCCGTCACGTGGTGATCTTCACCGTGAACGCGCCCGACGGCGTCCGGTCCGCCACCTCGATGCGGATCCGCTCCCCGGGGACGGTGAACGACTGCCCGACCTCCAGCGGTGCGTCCGCCAGCGGCGGGAACACCGACCGGTCCCAGCACGCCTCCGTCCCGGGATGGCCGTCCAGGACCTCGATCGGGCCGCCGCCCGACGCCGCTTCGTTGCGGACCCGGTAGACCAGCACCCCTTCGGTGCAGGTGTCCCCGTCGTTGCCGGCCGAGCCCCGGGCCTCCACGGCGACCGCGCTGCCGGGGCTCGTACGGATCACCGCGAGCCGGGTCCCGCCCGTAGCGCCCGGCTCCGGGGACTGGCCGAGCGGCTGGAGGGTGTGCAGCGAGGAACCCGACTGCACGCAGTCCACCTGGGAGGCGTCCAGCCAGCCGAGCTTCCACTTGTGCCAGGCGAAGAGGTCCGGAGCCAGCCCGAACTGGCTGCCCATCACGTCCCAGTCGCCGACGTAGGTGTCCCAGTCGCCCTTCCCGTCCGTCGGCCGGTGGTAGAGGTCGGGCAGGTCGAACACGTGCCCCGTCTCGTGCGCCAGCACATTGCGGTCCGGCGGGTGGTGCTCGAAGACGGTGACGATGCGCCGCAGCTCCGACCCGTCGGCGGTGATCGGCCGGTCGAAGTTGACGACCTTGGTGGCGTCGGAGTCCACTCCGGGCGCATCCGGGTCCGCGACGAAGTACACGACGTCGTACTGGGAGAAGTCCACCCCGGGGTCCGCGACGGCGACCGCGTCCCGCAGGTAGGCCGCCCGGTCCTCGGCGGCCCAGTCGCGCTGTATCCCGTACGCGGTGGACGGCCTGGGCATCTGGATCCACTGCTTCTGCGGGTGCGGGACCAGGCGGAACCTCCCGTAGGAGGCCCGCTCGAAGAAGTCGCTGGTGGCGGGGAAGTAGTCGGCCGTCAACTGCTCGGGGGTGAGGGTGGTGCGGTGGTCCGGGAAAGAGAGGAAGACCATGACCGCGTTGAGGGTGCGCTGCGGTCGCGGGTAGGCCCGGTTCCAGGTGTCCAGTCCGAGGGAGTGGTGCGCCGAGGTGCGGGCCAGGGCGCACGGCCCGGCCCCCGTGTCGGCCACCGCGGGCCCCGCGACGAGCGACATGGCGGCGAGCGCCGTCAGGGAAGTGAGCGCAGCCGCCGTGCTCCTGATGCGGGAGCGGTCCACTCCCCCGGGTGTCTGCTGTCGCGGCACATCGACCTCCGGTGGTGGATTCGTACCATCTCGATCCACCTTGGGGGGATTGTCTTACTAATGCCCTGTTCCGCTGCCCCACATGAGTGAGCACTACGGCAAGCCGGTGACCCCTGCGGTTCACTCGGTTGCCTACAGAACGTCACGACCGATCACGCGAGATCAGTGAGGGCCTTCGGGCGCTCACAGCTGTGCAGAAACGATCGAGCCGGAACCGCCCGACGAACCGTCAGCACGCCGAAGTGTCGCCCCCCACACGGCGACGCCGCTGGATAGGGCCGTCCGGCTGCCTCTATGATCGGCACACTTTCCTGCACGGACACCGACGAACACTGCGGGAGCCAACGGTGAGCGGAACCTCAGAAGGAACCGGTTCGGCGGCCGACAGCATCCGATCGGCCATTACGCAGCGTCACCCAGCAGTGCCGGCCATGCCGACCACACCGACCCGCACGGAGTCCGAACTGCGCGATTACCGGGCCGCCTTCAACGCGGCCCACCTCGCCATGGCCGTCGTGGACCGCGAGGGCTACGTCGTCGCCGCCAACGCGGCCTTCGCCGGGCTCCTCGGCACCGAACCGCACGCGCTCGTCGAGCAGTGCGCGGCCGACCTGGTCGACCTGGCCGCCGAGGCCCGGACCTGGCAGGCCTACCAGGAGGTGCTGCGGGGCCGGCAGGCCCGGCTGCGCTGCACCCGCCGGCTCAAGCACCCCGACGGGCACTCGCTGTGGACCGAGGTCACCCTCGGGCCGGTTCCGGGTACCCGGGACGTCCTGCTGTCGGTGGCCGACATCAGCGACCGGCGCGATCTCCAGGCCCGGCTGCGGCACCTCCAGATGCACGACCCGGTGACCCGGCTGCCCAATCGGGCACTGTTCTTCGAGCGGCTCTCCGCCGCCCTGGAAGCCTCCTCGTTCGAACACGGCGGCACGGGCCGGATCGGCCTGTGCTACCTGGACCTGGACGGGTTCAAGGCCGTCAACGACACCTTGGGCCACCGGGTCGGGGACCGGCTGCTGACCGCCGTCGCGGCCCGGCTGACCCAGTGCGCCGACCAGTCCGGCTACGGGCGTACGGGCGGGCACCTGGTGGCGCGGCTCGGCGGGGACGAGTTCGCCCTGCTGGTCGAGGACTCCACCGGCACCGAGCAGCTCGCGGACCTGGCCCGCAGCGTCCTCGCCGCCGTACAGGAGCCCTTCGAGCTGGCCGGGCAGCGGCTGTCGGTCTCGGCGTCCATCGGCGTGGTGGAACGGGCCGCGGCGGGCACCTCGGCGACCGGGCTGATGCAGGCCGCGGACACCACCCTGTACTGGGCGAAGGCGGACGGGAAGGCCCGCTGGACGCTCTTCGACCCGGAGCGCAACGCCCACCGGATGACCCGCCAGGCCCTCAGCTCCACGCTCCGGCCGGCGGTGGAGCGGGGCGAGTTCGAGCTGGAGTACCAGCCGCTCGTGGACCTGGAGAGCGGGGCGGTGCGCGGGGTCGAGGCGCTGGTGCGCTGGAACCACCCGCAGTTCGGCATGCTGACGCCGAATCGGTTCATCGGAATTGCGGAAGAGGACGGCTCCATCGTCCAGTTGGGACGGTGGGTCCTCCAGACGGCCTGCCGCCAGGCCCGGCGCTGGCAGATCGAGCACCCCAGCGACACCCCGGTCTTCGTCTCCGTCAACGTCGCCGTGCGGCAGGTCTGGGACTCCGACCTGGTCGGCGACGTGGCCGAGATCCTCGCCGACACCGGCCTGGCCCCGCAGCTGCTACAGCTGGAGCTGACCGAATCGGCGGTGATGGGCTCCGCCGGGCGGCCCCTGCAGGCCCTGCAGGCGCTCAGCGACATGGGCGTGCGGATCGCCATCGACGACTTCGGCACGGGCTACTCGAACCTGGCCTACCTGAGCCGGCTGCCGGTGTCGGTGCTGAAGCTGGACGGCTCTTTCGTCCGCGGCTTCCGCTACGAGGAGGGCACCCACCCGAACCCGGCCGACGAAACCATCGTCGAGGCCCTGGTGCAGCTGGCGCACCGGCTCGGCCTGACGGTGACCGCGGAGTGCGTGGAGACCGCCGGGCAGGCGGCCCGCCTGCGGCGTGTCGGGTGCGATACGGGCCAGGGCTGGCTGTACTCGCGGGCGGTCGCCCCGGAGCGGATCGCCGCGATGATCGGCACCCGCCCCGGGGCGTAGCCCTGCGGGGCGGGGCGGGCCGGGGCTTCCCGGGCTCCGCCCGGACCCGTCAGAGGCTGCGCACGAAGGCCCTGAACGCCTCCGGAGCCACCGTGAAGGCGGGGCCTTCGGGGTTCTTGGAGTCTCGGACCGCCACCAGGCAGGGCTGACTGGCCACCTCGACGCAGTCGCCACCGGTGTTACCGCTGTACGAGGCCTTGCGCCAAGCGGCGGTGCCGAGCGGGGCGCACTCCACGCAGTCGCCACCGTTGGTACCGCTGTACGACGACTTACGCCACTGCACGCTCGTCAGTTCCAGACTGGTCCCCATAGCGTTCCTCCATTACGCGTGCGATCAGCACCGCCGAATCCTCCGGCGCGAGGGCCGCGGCTTGCAGCCGAGCGTATCCGACCGAACGCTCCCTGATCACTTGCGGATTGGCCGTCATGCGGCCTGAGTCATAGCTCTCCGTGTAGAAGAGCTCCGGATGCTCCTCGAAGCGAAGGAGGTTAAACGAGCCCATCATCCCGGTGTGTTCACCGGCTGAGAAGGGCAGCACCTGGATCTGCACCCACGGCTGATCGAGGAACGTCAGCAGGTGGGCCAGTTGCTTCCGCATGACCTCCCTACTGCCGACCCTGCGATGCAGCAGCGCCTCGTCCAGCACCACGAGCATCACCGGTGGATTCTCACGTGCCAGTATCCGCTGCCGCTCCATGTGTGCCGCCACCATCTCGTCGACCCTTGCCGGATACTCCACCCTCAGCAAGGCCCGTGCGTATTCCTCCGTCTGCAACAGCCCGTAGACCAACTGCGCCTGGAACGTGGAGATGAACGAGGCCCGCGCCTCCATCTCCGCATACGCCTGGAACCACGTCGGCAAGACACTCCGCAGGACCAGACCCACCAGGCGGGAGAAGTGCCCGTCCGTGCCCAGCGCCGCGTCCACCCGTTCCGAGAAGTCCCGGGTCGGTACCCGCTTCGTCGTCTCGACCTGACCGATCAGCGAACCCGTGCAGTAGATGATGTCGCCCAACTGCGCCTGCTTCAGCCCCGCCTCCTCTCTCAGGCGACGCAGCTCGAAGCCGTAGTAGTCCAGCGGCGAGGCGCTGGGGTCGAGGTCGCGGGCCAGGACCATGAACGGTCACCCCCATGCAGACGGAGCGGATCGGCTGTGGCCGAGCGTAGCGACACCGGCACGCAGCGGGACCGCGAATCCCGCAACCATGTGACACACCTCCGCCCCGCACCGGGGGGTGCGGGGCGGGGTGTCGCTCGGCGCGGGGTGGGGGGAGATCAGCAGGCGCCGAGGTCCTTCCAGACGCCCCATTCACCGGTGGTGCCGGGCTCCTCGTTCTGCGTCCACCACTGGGCCTTCCACTTGTGGCCCTTGTGCGAGACCTCGGTGCCGCCGGTGTAGACCGTGCCCGCGGCGTACGCCGGGGCGGTGCAGCCCGAGGTGGGCGGCGGGGTGGTCGGCGGCTGCGAGGTCGGCGGGGTCGTGGTCGGGGGCGGCGTGGTGGGCGGCTGCGTGGTGCCGCCGAGGGCGTCCGAGATCTGGTTCAGCAGGGTGGCGTTGGTGTCCAGGCCGAGCAGGGAGTACATCATCGCCCCGGCCAGGCCCCGGCTCTTGCCGTAGTCCACCCGCGCCTGGATGGACCTCTGGTTCAGGCCGGTGAAGAATTCGCCGTCCTTGTAGAAGTACGAGGCCTTGGCCTGGTCGTCCCAGAAGGTCGTCGCCGGGTTGTCGACGATCCCGCCGAGTTCCTTGTAGTTGGCGATTCCGGCCTGCTGGCTGGTGGGCCGGGCGGCGGACGGGCCGGTCGCGCTCTGGGCGAGGCCGTTGGTCGTGCCCGCCGGGACGCCCTTCCAGCCGCGGTAGTAGAACTCGTAGCCCAGCGTCAGCTTGCCCGCGGGAAAGCCGCCCGCGATGCCGTAGGCCGCGTTCCCGTCGAGCCAGGAGTCGATGGCGTTCTTGATGCTGTACTTCTCGGTGCCCGGCGCGATCGGGTCGGTCGGGTCGGCCGCCGAGGGGTTCAGCGGGGACTGGTGGTACGTCGGCCCGTCGCCGTCCCAGGCGCCGTGCATGTCGTACGTCATGATGTTCGCGTAGTCGAGGTACGCGCCGATCTTGTTCGTCTCGATGTACTTGATCTTGTCCTGGCCGGCCGGGAGGGCGGCGGTCAGCAGGTACTTCTTGCCGCCGTTGGCCGCGCCGTACGCGTCGAGCTGCTCGCGGAACTCCTTCAGCAGCAGGGTGAAGTTGGCCTTGTCCTCGGGGGCGTAGTGGTTGCCGAGGTGGCCGCCGGGAGATCCCGGGTACTCCCAGTCGATGTCGATGCCGTCGAAGATCCCGGCCGCGCTGCCCGCACCGCCGTAGCCGCCCTCGACCGGCAGGTTGCCCTTGATGTACTGGTCGATGCAGGAGGAGACCAGCTTCTTGCGACTGGCGTCGGTCTTCGCGGCGTCGCTGAAGTACTTGGAGTACGTCCAGCCGCCGATCGATATGTTGATCTTGAGGTTCGGGTACTTGGCCTTCAGCTGCTTGAACTGGTTGAAGACGCCCACGATCGGCTGGTCCCACTTGTCGGCGACACCGCTGACGCTGTCCGCCGCACTGAAGGACTTCTGGTAGTCGGCGTACGAGTCGCCCGCACCGTCCCCCGCGCTCGGGTTGTTGTCGTCGCCCGCCGCCTTGTTCGCCTCGAAGCAGGTGAGGTTGGTGGGGTGGATGTTGCCGAACGAGTAGTTGATGACATCCAACTTGCCCGCTATTCCGCGGGTGTCGAGGTGCTTCGGGTAGAAGGCGTTCCCGTACACGCTCCACTGGTCGTAGTACGCGATCCTGACGCTGCCGCCGCTCGCCGCGGCGGCGGCGGAGCCGGCGGCCTGGGCGGCGGGGAGCCCCGTGAAGCCGGCCAGGGCTCCGGCTGCCAGCGCGGCCGTGGCGGCGGCCGCGATGAGGGGTTTACGGATGTGCATGAACTGCCTCCGGGGGGTGGGAGGGGGAAGCAAGAGGTCGGGTGGGAGAAGTGATAGCGATCACTCCGGGCCCGAGTCAATGGTTTGGACCAAAGAAGGACTAGACCACTCGCCGCACAAACCCGCTCGTCAGAGGCGTGAGGGCACAACAGAAACCGCCCGCCACCCCGGGTGACGAGCGGTTTAAGGATGGCTTAGGCCATCCCCGTGCAAGCTTTCGGCAACAAACCAGCCGAAGTCCGTTGGCACGGACTCCATCAGCTCAGCCCTCGTGCACCGGCATCCCGTACACATCTGCGACGAGTTCATACGAGCGCACCCGGGCCGCCCCGCTGTGTGCGTGGGAGGTCAGCATCAGCTCGTCGGCGCCCGTCCGCCCGACCAGGGCGTCGAGGCCGGAGCGGACCTCGTCGGGGGTTCCGTGGACCACGTTGGCGAGCCGGCCGTCGACGAACTCCCGCTCCAGCGGGGAGAACGCGTACGCCGCCGCCTCCTGCGGGGTCGGGATCAGCCCCGGACGTCCGCTGCGCAGCTGCAGCATGGACAGGGCGCCCGTGAGGACCTGCGCCCGGGCCTCCTCGGCGGTGTCGGCGGCCAGGGCCGAGACACCGATCAGGGCGTAGGGGGCGTCGAGCACGGCCGAGGGGCGGAAGCTCTGCCGGTAGAGGTCGAGGGCGGGCAGCGTCCCGGCCGCGGAGAAGTGGTGGGCGTACGCGAAGGGCAGGCCGAGCTCGCCCGCGAGGCGGGCGCTGAAGCCGGAGGACCCGAGCAGCCACAGCGGCGGCCGCCCGGCGGGGCCCTGCACCGGGCCCGGCACGGCGTGCACGCGGGCGTACGGGTGCCCGTCGGGGAAGTCGTCGTCGAGGAACCGGGTGAGCTCCGCGAGCCGCCGGGGGAACTCGTCCGCGGCCTCGTCGAGCCGCCCGGGCCCGCGCAGCGCGGCGGCCGTACGGCCGTCGGTGCCCGGGGCGCGGCCGAGCCCGAGGTCGATCCGGCCGGGGGCCAGCGCCTCCAGCGTGCCGAACTGCTCGGCCACGGCGAGCGGGGCGTGGTTGGGCAGCATGACCCCGCCCGAGCCGAGCCGGATCCGCGAGGTGTGGGCCGCCAGGTGGGCCAGGATCACGGCCGGGGAGGAGCTGGCGACCCCGGGCATGGAGTGGTGCTCGGCGACCCAGTGCCGGTGGTAGCCGCGGGACTCGGCGAGCCGCGCGATGTCGACGCTCGTACGCAAGGAGTCGTAGGCGGTGCTTCCGCTGCCCACGGTGACCAGGTCCAGCACCGAGAGCGGCACCGGGGCCAGTCCGCGTGCGGCGCCGCGGACCGGGTCGCCTGCGCCGGCGCCCCCGCTGCCGCTTTTGCCCCCGTTCCCGTCGGCCGGGCGGCCGGCTTCCCCGGTGTCACTCATGGTCGCTCCCGTCTCCTGCCGCCCGTTCGGCGTCCGTACGGGAAAGCGAACCCGGGACGGGGTCCGGGCATTCCCGGACACCCCGGGATCACTCCCACGACCATATGCATGACCTTGGCATATGCCAGGGGAGTAGATCGAGGCGAAGGGACATGATTGAGCCATCAATCTCATCAACAGGCGCTCCACGTGGGCCTCTTGATGGCTATCGTGGTAGGGCAAGCGGTAACAACCTGCTAGGGGGAAACCGTGGCGCTGAAGCCCGAGCCGACCGCGCCGTTCCACTCGGTGCAGTACGCCCTGCGCGTACTCGAAACGATCGCCCGCCACACCGGCGGTGTGACCGACGTACAGATCGCGCGCGAGACCGGGCTGCCCGCGGTCCATCTCGCCCCCATGCTCCTCATGCTGCGCCGGGAGGTGTATGTACTGCAGGTGTCCGACGGCGCCTACGCCATAGGGGACTCGCTCGTCCTGCTCGGCTCGGGCATAGACAGGCAGCAGGCGCTCCAGAGCAAACTCCAGGAGACCCTCGACCGGCTCCGCGACTCGGTGGGCGCGGCGGTCTACATCAGCCGGTACGTGGACGGCGAGGTCAAGATCACGCAGTTCGCGGACAGTCCCCGCACTCCGAAGGTGCACGAGTGGGTCGACTTCCGCTCGGCGGCGCACGCCAGCGCGGTCGGCAAGTGCCTGCTGACCCAGCTCGACCAGAACGGCCGGCGGGACCACCTGTCCCGGCACAAGATCGCCCGCCTCACGTCGAAGACGATCGTGAACGAGCGGATCCTCTTCTCCAAGCTCGACAGCCAGCCGGCCACGGTTCCCGTCCTGGACCTCCAGGAGTACGCGGTGGGCACGGTCTGCGCGGCGGTTCCGATCACGGCCGGCGCCTCGGTGGGATGTCTGGCGCTGTCGATGCCGGTGGAGCACGCACACCGGCTGCGGGCCGCGGCGGACGCGCTGAACCGCAAGGCCGCACCGCTGCTGCTGTCGCTCACACTGTGAGCCCGAGTCGTGGAATCCCGGGCCGGGGGTACAGGCCGGAAAACACTTCGGGCGGCTCCCGGTGAACCGGAAGCCGCTCGAAGGACAGGTGCGCCGCCAGGGACTCGAACCCCGGACCCGCTGATTAAGAGTCAGCTGCTCTAACCAACTGAGCTAGCGGCGCCTGCTGACAGAGAAAATACTACCTGGTCCCCGGGGGTGCTCAAAACCATTACCCGGGCGACCTTGATCAGCGCTCCAGGAGCGCCGCCCGGTCGTGCGCCGCGTACGCCTCCAGGAGGCCGGACAGGGCCGCCGGGTCCAGCGGGCGGTAGCCCTCGGCGCCCGGCGGACGCCACCAGACGGGGTCCGGGCACCGGAAGCCGGCCCGGCGCAGCGCCACCCGGTGGACCTTGTTCGTCGCCGTGGTCGGCAGGGAGTCCATGATCCGCAGGTAGCGCGGGGACATCTTGGTCCCCAGGTCCGGCTGGGCGGCGAGGAAGGCGCAGAAGGCGTCCGGGTCGAAGGCCGCGCCCTCCCGCAGGGCGATCGCCGCCATCACCTGATCACCGGCGGCCTCGTCCGGGACCGCGTAGACGGCGACCGAGGCCGCCGCGGGCCAGCGGGCGAGGATGTTCTCGATCACGGCGGCGGCCAGGTTCTCGCTGTCGACGCGCAGCCGGTCGTCGGTGCGGCCCGCGAAGTAGAGGAAGCCGTCGGCGTCGCGGAAGAAGAGGTCCCCCGTCCAGTACCACCCCGCGCGCGTGCGCTCGGCCTCCGCCTGCGGGTTGCGCCAGTAGCCCTCGAAGAGGCTGCGGCCCCGGTTGACCAGCTCTCCTATGGCCTCGGAGCCGTTGAGCAGGCGGCCGTCCGCGTCCAGGACGGCCGGCGGGCACTCCTGGCCCGTCTGCGGGTCGACCACCGCCAGGTCGTCCCCGGCGCCGGCCCGGCCGAGGGCGCCCGGCGGGGTGTCGGGGGTCCGCTGGACGGAGGCGCCGCCCTCGGTGGCCCCGTACCCCTCCACCAGCCGGACCCCGAAGCGCTCGGCGAAGCGCGCCGCGTCCACCGCCCCGGCCTCGGTGCCGAAGCCGAGCCGCAGGGTGTGCTCACGGTCGTCGGGGCGGGGCTCGGTGGCCAGGAGGTACTGCACGGCCCGGCCGACGTAGGTGAAGTACGTGGCCCCGTACGCGCGTACGTCGTCCAGGAACGCGGAGGCCGAGAAGCGGCGGCGCAGCGCCACCGACGCGCCCGCCGCGAGCGCGGGGAGCCAGTCGGCGATCACCGCGTTGCCGTGGAAGAGCGGCATGCAGACGTAGTGGACGTCGTCCGGGGTGACCGAGAAGTGCCGGGCGAGGGAGTCCCCGGCAGCGGCCAGCCGGCCCTGGGAGCAGACGGCCGCCTTGGGGGCGCCGGTGGACCCGGACGTGAAGTAGAGGAGGAGCCGGGAGGCGGGCGCGGGGGCGGAGAGCACCGCCTCGCCGGGCTTGGCCGCGGCGTACGGGGCGAGCAGGTCCGTGTACTCCCGGGTGTCCGTCACGAGGATCCGTACGCCCGGCAGGTACAGGCCGCGCAGCAAGGGCAGGTGGGCGGTCTCGGTGACCAGGATCCGGCAGTCGGTGTGCAGGATGTCGCGCGCCAGCTCCGGACCGCGCCGGGTGGGGTTGATTCCGGCGACGGCGGCCCCGGCGAGGGCCGCCGCGCCGAGCCAGAACGGGAACTCGGGGGTGTTGTCGAGCAGCACCCCGATGTGCGGTTCGGCGTCCGACGGCAGGAGGTCGACGAGCAGCGCGGCGCGGGCCGCGGCCTCCTGGGCGGCCTGGTGGTGGCTGAGGACGGTCGGGTTCGTGCCGCCGTGCTTCAGGCCGGGCCGGTGGTCGCCCCATTGGCGTGCGATGAGCTCCGCGACGGTTTCGGGTGTCGTCCGCATGCCGCCGGAGGGTAGCTGACGTCCTGTCAGAACTGAACGTCGGAGCAGGCGTAGAAGGCGTTCCCGGTGTCGTTGATCGTCCAGACGGCCAGGATCATGTGCCGCCCGGTCTTGCCGCTCGGCATGGCGCCCTGGTGGACGGTGGTCATGGCGGGCCGGGCGCCGTTGTAGGCGACCGTGAGGAACGGCTGGGATTCGAGGGCGGCGCGGGTGAGGGGCTTGGTGGGGTCCCAGCCGTTCTTGGTGACGTAGTACCGGAAGTCGGTGGTGGAGTGGTTGGCGGTGAACTGCCAGCGGAAGCCGTAGCTCTGCCCGCCGGTCACCTTGGTGGTGGGCCAGGCCCCGCCGCGCGGGTCGTCAAGCTGCGCGAACTCGCCGTGCCCGCCGGAACAGATGTGCCCGTCGGCGGGGCCGGCGGCCGGGAAGCCCTTGAGGCCCTCGACGCTCTGCGGCTCCCACTGGATGGGGCCGCAGTCCGCGACGGTCTTGTTGGCGCAGAGCTTCTGGCGGCTGATCGGGGTGTCGGTGTAGCCGTGGCTGCTCGCGGTGGGGGCGCTGAGCAGGGTGATCCCGGCGACGACGCCGAGGCCGAGGGCGGCGGCGCCGAACCGTCCGGGGCGGCGGGACGGCATGCGTATGGACCTGCGGACGGGCATGCGGATGGGACGCATGATGCTCCTTGAACGTGGGGGGAGTCCGTTGAGAGCGTGCGCACGCATGGGGATGGCTGCGGTCTAGACCAAGTCCCAGCGTATGGACGAGAGTTGGCCATGTCCATACCAATGAGGGAACGGGTGGTCCGGTCGGTTCCGGCCACCCGTTCCACTCGTGCCGCTCGTGCCGCTACTCGGAACGCCCCGTGTAGAAGGCGACGGTGAGGTCCTTCACCAGGGCCTTGCGCTCGTAGTCGTCGAGCTCGACGAGCCCCCGCGTGGTCAGCCGGTGGACGGTGTCGTCGACGGCGTCCACGACCGAGGTCAGCACGGTGTCCCGGTGCTTGGCGTCGATCGCGGCGACCCGGCGCCGCCGCATGGCCTCGGCCACCTCGGGGGCGTACTCGATCCGGGTCGGCTGCGCGGAGTACACCTCGATCCCGACCGCCTCGGTCTCGGCCGCGAGCATCCGGGTCAGCGCGTCGCCGACGGCCTCGGCGTCGCGCAGGGTGGGCGCGTCCTCGTGGAAGGCGTCGGCGGGCAGCTGGGACAGGACGCGGGCCATGGCCGATTCCACCTGTTCGGCGAGGTACCCCGTGTGGTTCGCGACCCCCAGGGTGGCCCTGGCGGTGTCCTTGACCTGCCAGACGACCTGGACGACCACCTGGAGGGCGAGCCCGCCCGCATCCACGGCGGGCATCGGCTCGCTGCGCCAGTGCCGCAGCCGTACGTCGACCCGGCGGCGCAGGAGCAGCGGGCTGACCCAGGTCAGGCCGGTACGCCGGACCGTGCCGCGGTAACGGCCGAAGAGGGTGAGCACCCAGGCGTAGCCGGCCTTGCCGCGGCCGAGCCCGCCGAGGGCGAGGAGCGCCACGATGCCGAGGAAGGCGAGCGGGGGCCAGTGCGTGGGGCGCAGCCCCTCGTACGGGCGGGGCGGCGCGCCGAAGGCGGCCACGAAGGGGGCGGGGACGGCTCCGGCCCGCCAGAGCACGGCCAGGCAGCCCGCGAGGGCGAGCCCGCCGACGGACACGGCGACCCAGCCCGGCAGGACGGGGCCGTAGTGCTCCCGCAGGCGTTCGTCGCCGCGCGGCGGCCGGCGGCCGGGGGCAGTGCGGGGGGCCCATCCCTGCGGGTGCGGCTTGCCCGGCTTCGGCCGCTGCTTCTCCTTCGGCTTCGGCTTCGGCTTCGGCTTCGGCTTCGGCTCGGGCTTCGTCTTCGTCTTCGGCCTGTGGTTCCGCGGCTCCGGCTGTGGCTGCGGCTGCGGGCGGCCGGGGAAGGGCAGGTGCACCGGCACTTCGGTGACCGCGACCCCCCGGTGGGGCGCGGAGGGGGGACGGTCCTCGTCGCCGCCCTTGTCGATCACCCGGTCCATCGCCTGGGCCACGGCCCGGGCGACGGCTCCGGCCAGGCCGGGTCCGGGCACCTTCGCGGGCGCGGCACCGTCGGGCGCGGCACCGTCGGGCGCGGGACCGTCGGGCGCGGGACGGGCAGCGGCTCCACCGGCGTCTGCCGGGTGCGGCAGGTCCGCGGCCGGCGCCGTCGGCTCGGCGGCCTGCGGAGCCTCGCCGTCCGCGGGGGCCGGGGCCGGCTCGGTGGTCGGGCAGGCGGGCAGCTCCTCTGTCATCGGCTCCGGCGCCCTGCCGTGCTCGGGCTCCGGGGCGGGCTCGCCCACCGTCACCGGCGCGGGCAGCCCGATGTGCACCACCGGGGGCGGGGGCTGCGTCGGAGGGGTGTCCGCCGCCGCCTCGGGCTGCGGATGCGCCGGGCCCGCGGCCACCGAGACCCGCGCCGGCAGGCCGATGTGCACCACCGGGGGCGGGGCCGGGGCCTGCGCCGGCGGTGCGTCCACTGCCGGCCCGGGCTGCGGGTGCGCCCGGCCCGCGGCCGACGCCACCGGCTCCGGCGCGTCCGCATGGGCCGGGTGCGGGATGTCGGCGAGGGCCGGAGGCGCCGGATCCGCGAGCGGCTCGGGTGCGCTGCCGTGGCCCGCGTACGGGGCGTCCGGGGACGGGCGGGCCGGACCCGCCGCCGCAGCCGCGTGGGCGGCGGGTCCGACCGCCACCGGCTCCGGCACGGGGTCACCGGTCCGCAGGCGCAGCGTCGCCGGTCCCTCGGACGGGCCGCCGTACGCCGGGTGCGGGATGTCGAGCAACCCGGGCGGGCGGCCGTGCGGCACGGCGGCGAGCGCGGGCGCGGGGGCGGCGGCGGGAGTAGGGGCGGAGGTAGGGACGGGGAACAGCTCGCCCGTGGCCCGTGGGGCCGGAGCCTGCGGGGCGGGAGCCGGGGGTGCCGGGGCCTGGGCCGGGGCCTGGGCCTGGGCCGGGGCCTGGGGTGCCGGGGCCGGCGGATCCGTCCGGGTCACGGCCGCCGCGGGGGGAACGCGGAGGGTGCCCGTCGTAGAGGTGGTGTGCGTGGGGAACATCGTTGCCTCCGTCATGCGAACAGCCGGCGCCAGGTTTCCGGGCCCGGGTAGCCGTTGGCCAAGGCGCCGCGCCAGCCCTGGGCGCGCTGGAAGGCCTCGACGTTGCGGCGGTCGGCCTCGCTCCAGCGGGAGGCCGGGCCGGACGTGTGGTTCTTGCCGAAGCCCTTCTTCGCCAACTGGCGGCCGAGGGCGGCGATGGACGGGTGGGACGAGCCCGGCCGGAACACCGACACGCCCGGGTAGGCCGGCACCCCGGCCGGCCCGGGTGCGGCGTCCACCGTCGGGCGGATGTCGTTGCCCTTGTGCTCGGTCAGGAGCTGCCAGGTGTGCGGGCCGGGGATGCCGTCGGCGTCGGTGCCCGTCCAGCCCTGGGCGGTCTGGAAGGCCTGGGTCGCGAGCTGGTCGGCGTCCTTCCACAGGGTGCTGGCGCCCTTGGGGTAGAAGCGCCGGCCGCCCCGGTCGATCAGCATCCGGCCCAGCTCGGCGACGTACTCGTTGTTCGCGCCGGGTCCGAACTTGGCCGCCCCGGGGTAGGCGGTCGGGACCGCGGGCTTCGGGTCGGTGGCGGGCCCCTCTGGGACGAGCCCGCCGGTCACCCCGTTGAACCGGTACGGCACGTACTTCGAACCGTTGGTCCAGTAGCCGTAGGGCGCCGGCGCCTTCCGCGTGCTGGGGCGGGTCTGCTCGTAGGCGATGTAGGCCGTGCGCGTCTCGTCGGCCCATCCGCCGAAGAGGACGACGTGCGAGCCGTTGTTGGGGTTCGCCGGGTTGTGGAAGAGCAGCATGTCGCCCGGCAGCAGCTCATCCTTGGTGATCTTGGTGGCGAACTTGTCGAGGCTGCCGGTCCATTCGTTGGTCCCGAGGTTCCAGGCCATGGAGACGTAGCCCGAGCAGTCCTGCCGGTACCCGTCCGACCAGTACTCGGACATGCTGTACGGGACTTCGGCGTCCACCCACAGCTTCGCCCGGTTGATGATCGTCGTCCGGTCGATCCGCTTCACCACCGCGGGCGCACCCGGCGCACCCGGCGGTTTCGCCTGCGACGGGCGCCCGTGCAGGGGGGCTCGGCCGCCCTGGGGGGAGCCGGGGGCCTCCGGGCCGGGCAGGCCCTGCCCGGACGGCCCCGGCCCCGACCCGGAGCCGCCCTGCTGACCGGGCACCTGCCCGACGGCGCCCGCCCCGCCACCGGAAGCCTGGCCGGCTCCCGGCCCCGGGGCCGCAGCCGAGCCCTGGTCCGTGCCCGTACCCGACGCCTGCCCGGTGGCCGGCGTCGGCCCCGAAGCCTGCCCCGCGGCCGAGCCGGCGGCCTGGCCCGAAGCCGAGCCCGAGGCCTGGCCCGTGCCCGGACCCGAGGCCTGGCCGGTCCCCGCGCCCGAACCCGAAGCCGTGCCCGAACCCGTACCCGAAGCCTGGCCCGCGCCCGCGCCCGCGCCCGCGCCCGCGCCCGAAGCCTGGCCCGTGCCGTGGCCCGAGGCATGGCCCGCGCCCGAAGCGCCCTGGCCCGAAGCCTGACCCGCGCCCTGGCCCGTACCCGCGCCCGGACCCGTGCCCGAGCCCGAGGCCGTGCCGGCGCCCGAACCCGAACCCGAGGCCTCGCCCGTGCCGCGGCCCGTGCCCGGACCCGGACCCGAAGCCTGGCCCGTGCCGGGTCCGGAGGCCTGGCCCGCGCCCGAAGCGCCCTGGCCCGAAGCCTGACCCGCACCCGCGCCCGGACCCGAAGCCTGGCCCGTGCCGTGGCCTGCACCCGTGCCCGAAGCCTGGCCCGTGCCCTGGCCCGCGCCGGGACCCGACGCCTGACCTGCGCCCGAAGCCGGATCCTGGCCCGAGGCGTGGCCCGCGCCCGTACCCGAGGTCTGGCCCGTGCCCTGGGCCGCACCCGAGCCCGAAGCCTGACCCGTGCCTGCACTCGAACCCGGGGCCTGGCCCGCGCCCGGGGCCGAGCCCTGGCCGGAGGCCTGGCCCGGGCCCGAGCCCGGGCTCGGCGTCGGGGGCGGGGTGGCGGCCGCCGGTGCGGCCGCCCCGCCGCCGCTGAGGACCACGCCCACCGCCGCGGCCAGCACCAGCGCCCGCCGGGCCCCGCGCGCCGCGGGGTGCCCACCGTCGCGAAGCGGTATGGCCAGGGCGCGGCGCCGCAGCGCACATCCCACGCACACGCAGTCGGGCGCGGGCTCGTACTCCTCGAAAACTGGCGTCGGCATCGGCTGCGGCGCCGTCATCGGCACATGCACCGGGGGCTGCATCGTCATGCGGTTCCGTCCACTCCCCTGCTCGTCCACTGGTCAGGCGGGCCGCATATCTGGCGGGGCATCAGATTCGGCTCGGCCCAGACATATCGTGCACGATAAACCCCTCAAACATGGGTTAATCGGACAAGGCGGGCGCGGCTGGTCACGAGCACCACTCGACGTGGGGTAGAGTTTTCTCTGTCAGCAGGCGCCGCTAGCTCAGTTGGTTAGAGCAGCTGACTCTTAATCAGCGGGTCCGGGGTTCGAGTCCCTGGCGGCGCACAGACAAGAAGAAGCCCCTCACGGCGAAAGCCGTGAGGGGCTTCTTCGTCACGCCGGTCGTACCGGTCATACGGGCGTACCGGCGTGTCGCTCTCCCGGCGTGTCGCCCGTCCCGCCGACCGTTCCCGTCAGGTACGCCGACACGACCACGTTCGCGGTGTACGTCTTGGCCGCCTTGTCGTACGTGCCCCCGCAGGTCACCAGCCGCAGCTCGGCCCGCCCCTTGATCCGCTGGCCGTACGCCCGGTGGGGGTCGAAGCCCGCACGCTCGTAGACCCGTACGTCCTCGATCGTGAACTCGGCGACCGAGCCGTCCGCCCGGACCACCCGCACCCTGCCGCCCTTCTGCGCCGTGCTCAGCCCGTAGAAGACCGCCGGTTTGGAAGCGGTGTCCACGTGCCCGACCATCAGCGCCGTCCCGGCCTCGCCCGGCTTGGCTCCGGCGCCCCACCAGCCCACCGTGCCGGGCTGGTCGTACGGCGGCGGATCGATCGCCCCCTGCTGGTCCAGCCCACGGGAGATCACCGGCGCCCGGATGCCCATGGACGGTACCTCGACCCGCACGGGCACCGAAGCCTCCAGCGGGGCGTGCGCCGCCGGCAGGCCCGGCGCCGGGATCGCCGTCCCGCCGGCCCGGCCCGCGTACGAGCCGGGCGGAACCCCGGTGATCTCGCGCCCCCACAGCCACAGGCCGAGCACCAGCACCGACCAGGCGGCGAAGGTCAGCAGCCGGCCGGTACCGGAGGACTTCGGCTCGTCCGAACCCGTCAC
Source organism: Streptomyces sp. NPDC006326 (assembly GCF_040612915.1). Taxonomy (NCBI): domain Bacteria; kingdom Bacillati; phylum Actinomycetota; class Actinomycetes; order Kitasatosporales; family Streptomycetaceae; genus Streptomyces; species Streptomyces sp. NPDC006326. The sequence goes on from NZ_JBEXRC010000007.1 coordinate 98,115, forward strand.
CGCAGGGTCCTCACTGGCCGCTGCGGCGCCGGCGCAGGGTGAGCGCGCGTCCGGCGACCGCCAGCGTGGCGGCGGCGGCGAGGACGGCGCCGATCACGGTGTGGGGCAAGCCCGGGCCGTCGCCCCCGTGGCTCTTCTTCGCGGCCGCCGCCTGCCCCTGCTCCTTCAGCTGCGCCAGCCGGGCCGACTCCGCGAGCTCGGCGGCCATGCCGCCGCCGCCCGCGTGGACCGGCCCGACGGGGCTCTCGTGGGGGCGCGGGTCGGGGTTGGGCTTGGGGCGGTCACTGTCACGGTCGCGGTCACTGTCACTGTCACTGTCACTGTCGCGGCTGCTGTCGCGGTCGCGGTTGCTGTCGCGGTCACCGGCGTCCTCGCGGTGGCGGACCACCTCGATGGAGCCGCGGACGCGGTCGTCCTCCCCGTCGCAGCGGACGCGGACGTCGTGCCGGCCCGGCTGGGCGTGCGAGCTGATCTTCGCGTCGCCCCGCAGGGACCCGTCGCCCTCGCGCTCGGAGGACAGGTGCACCTCCGACACGAAGACGGAGGACTTGGCGGACGCCGACTTGCCTTCGCAGCCGCGGACGCGCAGCTTGACCTGCGCCCCGGGCTCGGCCTGGTGCGGCTCGGCCGAGACGCTGTCGCGGCTCTCCCCGGCGGCGAGGGCGGTGGGCGCGGACATGACGGCGAACGCCGTCAGGGCGACGGCCACCCCGGCGGCCCGGAGAGCGATCGGAACACTGCGCATTGGTGAACCTCCTCTCAAGGAGGTTCACGTGCGGTGCGGCGCTCCGCATCCGGAGCGCCGCCCGCTTGACCCGTTCGGATCAGACGAGATCGACCAGGTCAGCGATGGAGTTCACCGTCCGGGTGGGCCGGTAGGGGAACTTCTCGGTGTCCTCGGTCGTGGTGAGGCCGGTCAGGACGAGGAAGGTCTGCATGCCCGCCTCCAGTCCGGCCAGGACGTCGGTGTCCATCCGGTCGCCGATCATGGCGCTGCTCTCGGAGTGCGCGCCGATGGCGTTCAGTCCGGTCCGCATCATCAGCGGGTTCGGCTTGCCCGCGAAGTACGGCTGCTTGCCGGTCGCCTTCGTGATCAGCGCGGCGACGGCGCCGGTGGCGGGCAGCGGGCCCTCGGTGGAGGGGCCCGTCTCGTCGGGGTTGGTGCAGATGAAGCGGGCGCCACCGTTGATGAGGCGGACCGCCTTGGTCATCGCCTCGAAGCTGTACGTACGGGTCTCGCCCAGGACCACGTAGTCGGGCTCGTGGTCGGTGAGGATGTAGCCGATGTCGTGCAGGGCGGTGGTCAGCCCGGCCTCGCCGATCACGTAGGCCGTGCCGCCCGGGCGCTGGTCGTCGAGGAACTTGGCGGTGGCCAGGGCCGAGGTCCAGATGTTCTCGACGGGGACGTCGAGGCCCATCCTGCTGAGGCGGGCCTGCAGGTCGCGGGGGGTGTAGATGGAGTTGTTGGTCAGGACGAGGAAGGGCTTGCCGGACTCGCGCAGCCGCTTGATGAAGGCATCGGCGCCGGGGATGGGAGTGCCCTCGTGGATGAGGACCCCGTCCATGTCGGTGAGCCAGGATTCGATCGGCTTGCGCTCTGCCACGGGACTGTTCTCCGCTCTCGGTGACCGGACCTCTCTGGTCTGTACCACCCTATCGGGCTAGGGCTGTGGACGCCGGGGGCGTCCACAGCCCGGACGCGCAGCGGCCCCGGGCTCAGCCCAGGTGCACGTTGTCCACGGTCCAGTACCAGTTGTTGCTGCCGGTGTAGCGGAAGCGGATCCGGACGTCGGTGGCGCCGGCCGGGACCGTTCCGCTCGCGCCCATCACGCCACTGGTCGCGCTGGGACCGGCTCCAGAACTCGTCGGCGGCGAAGGCCCGGCCGACCCACTCGGTGACCCACCGCCCTTTTGCGCATCCGGGAGTTGGCGACGGACCAGCGGGTCGGCGGGGTGCGGGTGAAGCCCTTCACTCCGGCCGGGATGCCGGTTTCGTCCACGCGCGCCTGGAAGTTGGGGCGCAGTGTGTCGAAGTCACCGTTGTCGTAGGGGGTGTTCAGGGCGGATGGCCGCCGACGGCGGCGCCGGCGGGGACTCCGGCGGCCTTGGCGAGGACGAAGCTGCCGCGCTCCTGGATGGTCGAGCTGCCGTGGCCGCCCGCTGAACGGCACGGTGGCCCAGGGCCCGACCGCCCGCAGCACCCTGTCCGCGAACCGATGGCCGCCACCTCCTCCGGCCCGGGCTGGTCCACCGTCGCCACCGACGTCTGGCCCGACAAGACGGGGTGCAGGACAACTCCTTCACCGGCAAGAACCACAACTGGCCACCCGGACTTCCTGACCCGCATGGAGAACTCCAGGCCGTCCAGCGCCGGCGTCCGTCTGGCGGTCGACGGCCAAGTCGAGCCGGTGCAGGACGGTGGCGGCGCGTAAGCGACGGAGACGGAGTCGAAGCGGATGCCGCTCACGTGGCCGGCTCCCGTTCCAGGGAGCGCGGGGAGTGGGGCGACCGGGCCGAGGACGGGGGTCGCGCCGTGCCCGGGGGCGAGCTCGGGCGGGCAGGGGAACCGCTCCAGCCCGATGAGGTTGCGGCTGGGTCTGGCGGGAGACCTCGTAGCGCTGGGCGAGATCGCGCTCGGTGGGCAGCAGGCGGCCGTGTTCCTGGATCCCCAAGCGGACGGGCGAGCCGGGACGGTGGTGCGGGTGTGTGCTTCCGCCCTGGGACTCTACGCGGGCGGGGCGTACGGAGATCGGCGGGCGGGATCAGCGGGCGGGGGTGCTTCTGCGCAGGCGCCGGGCCCCCAGCAGGAGCCCGCCGCCCGCGACGAGGGCGGTGACCGCGCTCGTCCCGTATGCCCGGGCGCGGTCGCGGGGGCCGGTGTGCGCGAGGGAGCCGGCGACGACCGCTTCCTGCGTGCCTTCGACGGAGAACCGGTAGCCGCCCGCTTCGCCGACCCAGTCACCGTCGTCGGTGCGGCGCTGGACGAGGGCGGCATCGGCGACCACCTCGCCGGGCGGGGCGTCGGGGGTGAAGGCGAGGTGGACGGTGACGGTCAGGGACCGCCCGGCGTCGACGGTGAAGCCGGGGAACGCCTCGCCGCCGTCGAAGACGGCGATGATCTCGTCGCGGTCGGTGTGCTCCAGGGTGGCCGGGATGGCCCCCTCGGGGGTGTCGAACTCCATCCGCACGTGCGCGGGGCGCAGGGCGCGGGCGGTGTCGGAGAGCACGACGACGGGATGGATGTCGGTGCAGCGCGAGCCGGTGGTGTTGGTGAGATCCAGCAACCAGCTCTGCGCTCCGCCGCCGGTCCGGTACACCGCGGGACCGCCCCGGATCCGCGCCCCGAGCGGGAAGGCGCTGCTCTTGCCGTCGCCGCAGGTGGCCTGCGTCCGCGAGGGCAGCGCGGGGGCGGGCGCGGGGTGGGCGCCGCCGCCGTTGTTGCCGGCGTCGGCGGTGCCGGCGGTGGCGGTGGGGGCGGCGAGGGCGAGGAGGACGGCAGAGAGGGCAAGGGCTTTGCTGCGCAGTCGCATGGCAGACCTTCGCTGCTCGCCGGACGGGACGATGGTCGGACAATCACCCCGACCTCCCGGGCACCCTCCCACGCCACCCGCCCCCCACCCCTCCCCGACGCACCCAACCCCCGGCATTCCCCCTGTTCGGCCCACCCCGACCCCCGCGCATCCGTGGCACAGCCCCGGCACATCCAGCCCGCACATTCATGGCGCAGCCCCGGCACATCCAGCCCCGCACATTCATGGCACAGGGCCGGCGAATCCAGCCCCGCCGGCGTTTGAGGCGCGGGGGCCCGGGGGCCGGCCCCCGGCAACGGCGCCGCACCCGAAACACCCGGTCCAAAACCCCCCGCCCCCTCCCAGCCCCGCCCAACCCAGCCCCACGCATGCGTGGCACAGCCCCGGCAATCCAGCCCCGCCGGCGATTGAGGCGCAGGGGCCCGGGGGCCGGCCCCGGCAACGGCGCCGCACCCGAAACACCCGGGCCGAAGCCGGGCCCGGCACATCCAGCCCCGCCCAATCCAGCCCGGCGCATGCGTGGCGCAGGCCCGGCACATCCAGCCCCGCCGGCGTTTGAGGCGCGAGGGCCGGGGCCGGCCCCGGGGCCTACCGCCCGCGCCCGAACACCGGCGCAAGCACCAGCTCCGCCGCCCCCTCCGCCACCCCCACCCCCACCACCGCAACCCCCGGCAGGGGCCCGGCCCGCTCCGCCAGCACCCGCCTGACGCCCTCCGTGAACACCCCCGGACGGGCGTCCACCACCCGTCCACCCAGCAGCACCCGGTCCACGTCCAGCAGCGCCACCACGTTCGCCGCCGCCTCCCCCAGAATGCGGGCCGCCTCCGCGAACTCCCCCCGCGCCACCGCCTCCAGGCACAGCACCTCCGCGCACCCCCGCCGCCCGCACCTGCACAGCGGGCCGTCCAGCCTCAGCACCTGGTGGCCGAACTCCCCGGCCGCCGACCTGGCGCCCCGGTATACCTCGCCGCCCAGGCGGAGCCCCGCGCCCAGACCGGTGCCGAGGTGCAGGTACACCGAGGTACCGCCACCGGCCGGCAGCGCCGCCACCGCATTGGTGTCCTTGTCCACCACCACCGGCACAGCCACCGGCCCCGCCCCCGGCCCCACCGAAAGCCGCGCAGCCAGCCCCGCAGCCAGCGCCTCCCTCAGCCGGAACCCCTCCCACTGCGGGAGCCCCGTCACCCGCCCCAGCACCCCGGTCCGCCAGTCGAGCGGTCCCGGCGTGGCCACACCCACTCCCACCAGCGCCGCCCCCGCGTCACCGCTCACCTCCACGACCGCCCGTACGGCCGCCTCCACCACCGCCTCCGGGCCGGCCTGCCCGAAGTCCAGCCGGTCGCGCCACTCCCCCACGACGCCCCCCGCGAGGTCCACCCGTACCGCCCGCAGCTCATCACGCTCCACCTGCACCCCGACCGCGTACCGCGCCTCCGGCACCAGCCGCAGCAGGGTCCGCGGCTTGCCGCCCGTCGACGCGCCGCGCCCGGCGTCCGCGACGAGCCCCCCGGCCCGCAGCCGCGCCGTGATCTTGCTGACGGCCTGCGGCGTGAGCCCCGTCCGCTCGGCGAGCTCCCCGCGCCCCAGCCCCGCCGCACCGGCGCCCCGCAGGAGATCGAGGACCAACGCGTCGTTGTGCCCCCGCAGCGCCGGCAGGTTCACGCCGCTCACGCCACCACTCTGTCCGTTACCCCTGTCCACCTGCTCATTCTCCCCCCTCCTTGCACTTAAGCAACGCCGTTGCCAAAGTAATCACCATGAACCCCGCGCCCCCCGCCCCCATGACCCCCACCACCCCCCTCCGTGTCGGTCTCGTCGGCTACGGCCTCGCCGGCTCCGTCTTCCACGCCCCGCTCATCTGCGCCACGTCCGGACTCGCCCTGGACACGGTCGTCACCTCCGACCCGGGCCGGCAGGCACAGGCCCGCGAGGCGTACCCGGACGTCCGGATCGCCGCGTCCGCGCAGGAGCTCTGGGGCCGCAGCCCCGCCCTCGACCTCGTCGTCATCGCCTCGCCGAACAGGACGCACGTCCCCCTCGCCACCGCCGCCCTCACCGCCGGCATCCCGGTCGTCGTGGACAAGCCCCTCGCCGCCACCGCCGCCGAGGCGCACGAACTGGCCGCGCTCGCCGACCGGACCGGAACCTTCCTGTCCGTCTTCCAGAACCGCCGCTGGGACAACGACTTCCTCACCCTGCGCCGCCTCCTCGCCACCGGCGAACTGGGCGAGGTCCAGCGCTTCGAGTCCCGCTTCGAGCGCTGGCGCCCCCAGCTCAAGGGCGGCTGGCGCGAGTCCGGCGCCCCGGAGGAGATCGGCGGCCTGCTGTACGACCTCGGCAGCCACGTGGTGGACCAGGCACTGGTGCTGTTCGGCCCGGCCGTACGGGTGTACGCGGAGACCGACGTACGCCGCCCCGGCGCGGAGGCGGACGACGACACGTTCATCGCCCTCACCCACGTGAACGGGGTCCGCTCCCACCTCTACGTCAGCGCGACCGCCGCCCAGCTCGGGCCGCGCTTCCGGGTCCTCGGCTCGCGGGCCGGCTACGTCAAGTACGGCCTCGATCCGCAGGAGGCGGCCCTGCGCGAGGGCCACCGGCCGGGCGGCGACACGGACGCGACGTGGGGCGTGGAACCCGAGCACCTGTGGGGCCGGCTGGGCTCCGGCGAGTCGCCGCTGACCGGCGGCGGCACCCCGCTGCCGACGGCGCGGGGCAACTACCCGGCGTACTACACGGCGGTGGCGAACGCACTGCGGGCGGGCGGCCCGCCGCCGGTCGGCGCGCACGAGGCGGCGCAGTGCCTGGCCGTACTGGAGGCGGCGCGGACCTCCTCCCTGGAGGGGATCGCGGTGGACCTGAGCGACCGACGGACCATCTTGTCGTAAAAGTGGGCGGTTTGCGGTCGCTTGACGATCTATCCTGCACAGGTTGTTGATCATCTGTGCATGAAGAACGGACCGTCTCTGTGAAGTTGCCGCGTATCGCCTCGGTCGTCGCCACGGCTGCGATGGCCCCGGCCGTCCTGCTCGCCTCGCCGGCGTTCGCGGCTGACACACCGTCATCACCGGTCCCAGCCGCTCCCGCTGCTCCTGCTCCCGGTGCTCCCGGTGCTCCCGGCGCTCCGACTGCGCCGGACCAGCCCGCGGGGGATCCGCAGGCCGTGAAGGACCGGGCCGCGATCCAGGCCATCCTGGCGGACCCGGCGAGCGGACCCGGCGTACGGGAGGCGGCGGAAGCGGCGCTGAAGGGATCGGCCGCGGACCTGCGGCAGTTCCTGGAGGTGACCTGGGCGAAGAGGCAGCACGAGGACGACCTCGTGCTGGTCGCCCGGATCGGCCAGGCCGGCGGTCCGGCCGTGAAGAAGGCCGCCATGGAGGCCATGCACGCGGGCACGCCCGAGGCGATCACCGAGTTCCTGAGGAACGGCCGGCACGCGGCCCGCTTCGAGGACGACCGCGTCGAGATGACGCGCATGCTGCCCGGTGCGGGCAAGGCGATCACGGAGGCGGTCAACCGCCTGCTGAGCAGCGGGACGCGTGAGCAGGTGCGCGCGTTCGTGGCGACGGGCCAGCACACGCTGCGGGCCGAGGACGACCGCGTCGCGGTGCTGGGCATGCTGAAGGACGCCGGGCCGGGCCTGAAGGCAGCCGCCATCAAGCTCCTGGAGGGCAACCCGAGCCCGGCGGAGCTGCGTACGTTCGTCACGAGGACGCAGCACGAGCTGCGCGACGACGACAACAGCGTCCTGACCTGGGCGCTGCTCGACAAGGCCGGTCCGGAGCTGAGGAAGGCGGCGATCGCGGCCATCAAGGGAACGGCCGCAGACCGGGCCGAGTTCCTGAAGACCGGCCAGTACGTGGCCCGGGACAAGGACAGGGCCGCCGAGGGCGGGACGGGCGCGGGCGGCGACAAGAACGGCGAAAAGAACGGCGACAAGAGCACCGACGCCTCCGGTAACCGGCAGACCAAGGCCACCGACGCGGCGAACGGCGGCACGTCGGGCTCCGGCGGCAAGGGCAACGGCAACGGCAAGGTGGCCGCGGCGGGCGGGTCCGGCGCCCTCGCGAGCACGGGCACCGGCCCGGAGCTCGCCCTGCTCGCGGGCGGCAGCGCCGCGGCGCTCGGGGCGGGCGCCGGCCTGCTGTTCACCACCTCCCGCCGGCGCCGTGCATCGGCCCGCGGCTGACCACCGCCGCACACGCGACGCCGTCGACACGGGGGCGGCCACCACGGGCACGGGCACGACGGGCACCACGGGCACACGCAAACGGGAGGGGCGAGGCCGACGGCCCCGCCCCTCCCCGTCCGTCTCCGTCCGTCCCCGTCGAAGGCCGCTACGCGCTCTTGAACTCCTGGCGCTGACGGCCGAGCCCCTCGATCTCCAGCTCCACGACGTCACCGGCGCGCAGGTACGGCTTCGGCTCCGGCTGGCCCATGGCCACGCCCGCCGGGGTGCCGGTGACGATGACGTCGCCGGGGTGGAGGGTCATGAACTGGCTCAGGTACCGCACGACCTCGCCGACCGGGAAGATCTGGTCCGCGGTGTTGCCGTCCTGCTTGGGTTCGCCGTTGACCCACAGCTTCACGTCGAGGCTCTGCGGGTCCGGGATCTCGTCGGCCGTGACCAGCCACGGGCCGAGCGGGGTGAAGGTCTCGCAGTTCTTGCCCTTGTCCCAGGTGCCGCCGCGCTCGATCTGGAACTCCCGCTCCGAGACGTCGTTGACCAGCGTGTAACCGCCGACGTGGGCGAGGCCTTCCTCGGCGGAGGACAGGTAGCGGGCGGTGCTGCCGATGACGACGCCGAGCTCGGCCTCCCAGTCGGTCTTCACGCTGCCGCGCGGGATGAGCACGGTGTCGTCCGGGCCGACGACGGTGTCGGCGGCCTTGAGGAAGAGGATGGGCTCCGCCGGCGGCTCCGCGCCGATCTCGGCGGCGTGCCCGAAGTAGTTCAGCCCGATGCCCACGATCTTGCCGATGCGGCCGATCGGCGCGCCGATCCGCAGCCCCTCCGCATCCAGGACCGGAAGCTGACCGGAGGCCGCCGCGTCCCGTACCCGGGACAGCACGGACTCGTCGGCGAGCACGGCACCGTCCACGTCCGCGATCAGGCCGGAGAGGTCGCGCAGGGTCCCGTCCTGGTCGAGCAGCGCCGGGCGCTCCGCACCGACCGGTCCGACACGCAGCAGCTTCATGGGCATTCTCCCGTGGTCGAGGGTGGTCGGCCCACGGGCATGCCCCGGGCCGGACGATGGGTTGCGGCCATCGGAGGATTGGTCGATCCTCCAAGAAGTCCGGCCTGTCCGCAACACCCTGTTCACATCCTGGAACGCGCCCCTCCGTCGGCCGTCGACGCAGCCGCAGCCGCTACGCCGGCCCGCTCCTTGCGGTACTGGAGCCAGGCCCGCTCCGCGACCGACCACGCGGTGGTGGTCAACAGGTACAGCCCGGCGGCCAGCGGCACCACGGCAGCGGTGATCAGCGTTCCGAAGGAGAGCAGCGGGAGTACGCCGCCCAGCTTGCGCAGCATCTCCTGCTGCTCGGCGGTCACCGGACCCCCGGGAAGGGCAGCAGTGCTCGGCCCGGCCAGTGCGGCCGCCCGCCGCCCGCGCACCGCGCTCCACGCCGCGACCGCACCGATGGCCGCGAACAGCCCGAGGAACACCAGGCCCTGGGCTCCGACAACACCTCCCTCCCCGAGCGCATCGGCCCACCGGGCCCCCAGCGGCGCGGCGAACAGCCGGTGCCCCAGCAGTTCACCGGACGTGGAGAAGGCTCGGTACATCACGAAGAACACCGGCAGCTGCAACAGCACCGGCAGGCACCCCGCCGCCGGGGTGGCACCGCGAAAGGCCGCACGGCTCAGCGGGTGCAGGGCGAGGCGCACCAGCACGGTGAACAGCACGATCGCGGCAGCGGTCGCGGACTCGGCCAGCGCCGGCTCCAGGAGCCGGCCGAGCTCGGTAACAAGGTGGACGAAAACGGACACGCGGGCCCTCCGGGGGGTCTCGTCGAACGTCGAAGCAGATGCGATTCGGCGCGACGACCCGCGAGGGGCGACAACGGTGATCAGCAGTGAGCGAGCGGAAGGCGATGCGCCCCTACGCGGCCGTCAGGACGAGACGGCCCGGCGCCCTGGGCCGCGACCGGCCGGACGCATCGGGATCCCGCTGCGGCAGGAACGCCGTGCGCTGCTCGCGATCCCGTATGGCGGTGCGTATTCGGTGCGGCGGCACGGGCCGTACGAGCCGTGCGGCCAGGGCGGCGGCGCCCACGGCGATGGTGGCGGCGAGAGCGACCACGACGGCGCCCAGCCCGCCCTCTCCGGCGAAGAGCAGCCCGAGCAGGCCCCCGAGCAGCACGAGGGAGCCGATGACCGCCCCCATGCGCACCACCCATGTCCGACCCATGCGGACCACCCCCTCTCGCCCTCTCAACGGCGGGTCACCGCTGCAGAGTTCCCCAGACCACGAGCCGGTACCGGGAGGTGTACTCGGGCGTGCAGGTGGTGAGCGTGATGTAGGCACCGGGCTCGGCGTACCCGTACTCCGGACCGGCCGTACTGCTCGGCACCGGAGCGATCACCCCGGTGTCCCGCTCGCTCGTCTGCGCCAGCGTCCTGCCCACCACGTAGACGTACCGCCGGCCCCGTACCTCCACGATCAGCTCGTCCCCGGTCCGCAGCCGGTTGATGTACCGGAAGGGTTCCCCGTGGGTGTTGCGGTGCCCGGCGAGCGCGAAGTTCCCCTGCTCCCCGGGCTGCGCGGTCCCGGGGTAGTGCCCGACGTACCCCTTGTCCAGCACGGCCCGCTTGTCGACCCCCTGCGCGACGGGCACGACCACGCCGAGCCGCGGGATGCGCAGCACCGCGTAGCCGGCCCCACCGGGGGCCTGGGAGGTCGGGGGAGCCCCGGCGCCCGTACCGGCACCAGCGGTCCGGGAAGGGGACGGCGACCCGGCAGGAGACCCGGCAGGAGACCCGGCAGAGGACGGCTCGGGGAAAGCCGGACCCGGAGGAGAGGACGAGGCCGCATCGACACGGGGTGCGCCCTCCAGACGGGCCACCTCCTGCCGGGCGGCGACACGCGCCTGCCGGTTCGTCCACCACCCCTGGTGCACCACCAGCAACAACACCACCACCCCCACGGTGACGGCCAGTTCGGCGGCGGCCCACAGCACCCCCGCGACACGCGCCCGGCGCCCGCGCCGGCCACCCGACTGCACCACCACGCGCATGTGATCCCGCACGGGCGGCACCTTAAGACCTCCCCCCTCAGCAGACCAGGGCCAGTACCGTGTGACCCATGCGCCCCGACACGCCTGCCGAGCACATCGCCGAAGCCGAGCGCCTGATCCGCACGGCGACCCGCTACCCCGAGGACCAGGAGCCCTTGCTCCTCCAGGCCGCGGCCCACCTCGAACTGGCCGACTCCCGGGACCGCGCCAGCGCGCTGTACGACCAGCTCCTCGCCGGCTCCCCCGCCAACCCCCACCTGATCAAGGCCCTCCAGGCCGCGAACCTGTGGGAGTACGGCCACGAGCCCGAGGCCCGTGCCCTGATCCAGGGCATCCGCGCGGCGGCCCCCACGGACCCGGCCCCCTGGGCGGTCATCGCGGAAGCCCTCGAAGCACACGACGAGCTCACCGACTCGGAGGAGTGCTTCACCCAGGCCGCCACCCTCCTGATCACCGACAGCACCCCCCTCACCCAGGCCACCACGGCCCTGCTGACCGGCCGCCACCGGGTACGCCGCCTGCTCGGACTCCCGCACGACGACTGGGACATGGTGGCCGACACCCGCCACACCGGCCCGATCCCGCTGGACGAGCTCCACGACCCGAAGCGCATCTGGGCCCTCGGCTCCGACGACCCGGCCGAGCTCCGCGCCGAGATCGCCCGCCTGCGCGCCGAGCTGGGCGACCGCCGCGCCGCCCTCTCCCGCCCCTTCCCGGTGGCCATCCTCCACTGGCCCCAGCGCGAACTGGCCGAGCTCCTGACCAGCTACCCGACCCTGGCCTCGGAGTACCCCTCGCACGAGGCCCACCTCCGGGAGATCGAAACCGCCCTCCGCGCCCTGGCCGCCTCGGGCACGACGAACCTGGGCATCGTCACCGCCAGCGTCCCCTCGTACGAAGCCTTCGCGGCCTCGGAGAAGACCTCCCCGGCCTCCCCCTCCCTCCTCCCGGAATACGCCACCACCCTGGCCGCCCGCGGCAAAGCCACCCCCTGGCCCCCCACCCCTCAGTCCCCCTGCTGGTGCACCTCGGGCAAGCCCTACGCCGAGTGCCACGGATCGGCCTGACGCCTCATCAAGAACGGCAAGGGAGGGGCAGTCCAACGCGACTACCCACCGGACCGGTCTTCCCCGGCCCGCGGGCTTTCGGTCGGTCCCTCCCCTGCGGGCTTTTCGGTTGCCCGGGCGCGGTCTCGGCGGTCGACGCCACGACGACTGGACACCACGGCAATCACGCGCGCTGCCGCATCCGCCACCGTCTCGTGCTCCCACACCCGGACGGACAGCCACCCTGCCTCGGCGAGTCGTAGATCCGTGTTCTGATCGCGGGCGCGGTTTCCCTCGATCTTCACTCGCCAGAAGTCCGCATTGCGGCGCGGCCACGTCGCGTGCTCGGGGCACCCGTGCCAGAAACAGCCGTCCACGAAGACCGCGACGCGCGCCGGCCCGAACACGATGTCGGCCTCTCGGCGCACTCCCTTCACGGGCCGGCGGTGTACCCGGTACCGCAAGCCTGCCGCGTGCAGCGCCCGACGCAGGGCCACCTCGATCCGGGTGTCCCTGCTCTTCTGTCGGCTCATGCGCGCGCGAACGTCGGCAGTGCTCTCAAGAGGTTCCACATCGTCATTGTGACGCCACGGGAAGCTCCAGTTGGACGTGGCCGCGGGCCGTGGCTGTGGGTGGGGTGGGGCGGTTGGTGGTGAGGGTGAGGAGGGTGCGGAGGGCCGTGATGACCTCGTGGGGGGTGTCGCGGATCATCGACGGGGTTGCGCTGACCACCAGGATGCCGTGGGCCTCCAGGCGCAGGCGGCGGCGGAGGGTGGCGTGCCAGGAGTCGCGGGTGTAGTGGTACTCCGCCGAGTCGATCTCCAGGGCCACGCCCTCGTCGGGCCAGTACGCGTCCGGGCTGGCCAGGAAGGTGCCGTCCGGGGTGGAGAGGCGGGCGTTCCACAGCGGGGTCGGGAGGTCCGTCGCCGCCAGGGTGTCGCGGGCCCGTGCCTCGGCGATCGAGCGGACCCCCGCGACCAGTTCCGCCGCGGCCGCGCGGATCGCCGGGCGGGTCAGGAGGCGGGCCGCGCGCAGTTCCGCGTGGAGGTCGTGCGGGTGGCACCAGCCCGCCTGGACCACATGGGCCAGGGTCGAGCGGATCAGGGACGGGTCCTCGGCCCGGGAAGCGAAGTCGGCCGCCGCGCGCACCGGGCGGGTGCTCGGGATCCCGCTGACGGTGATGGTGCGCGGCCAGCGGGAGGTGGCCAGCGGGCGGACCTTCGGGGTGGGGGTGAGCCGGCGCGGGGCCCGGATCAGGACGTCCGCCGGGGTGTGCGGGGCGTCGCGGATGCCGAGCAGGGCGAGGGCGGCGCCGCCCGTGAGGACGGCCGTGTCGCCGGCCAGGGGGTCGGCGGCGGGCTCGGCTGCGTACAGGACGGCGGCGAGGGCGCGTTGGCGGTGGTCCGGGGGCCCGGTCTGGAGGAGGTAGACCCGCGGGAGCAGGCGCTGCCAGGGGCCGCCCGGGCGGGCGCGGGAGCTGATGGTGGCGTCGGGGACGCCGGAGGCGGTGAGTTGGTGGCGGGTGGCCAGGTTGAGCTGCCTGCGGGCGGTTGCGGCCTGGTGCACCGCCGCCGTCCGGGGTCGGCCGGTCGGCCGGTGGGTTCGTGCGTGCTGCCGGTTTGTGATCATGCTGAGCGTTATGCCCGGTCCGGGGTGTGGACACCCGCCCTGGGGGCGTCTTTCGGAAGGGGGCCCGGCTACCGCTCCTCTCGGCCCGGGTGGTCCGGTGACAGGAAGACGATCACGGCCGTCTGCGTGCCCGGCAGGGCCGTCACCTCGTGCCAGCCCAGGCGGCGGTACGTGGCCACCGTGTCCGTGGCCAGGCGGGAGGTCAGGAGCCACGCCCGGCGGTCCGGGGCGTCCGCCGTGATCTCGGTGAGCAGGGTCCGGCCGGTGCCGCGGCCGCGCGCGTAGGGGCGTACGGCGAGCTCGTCTATCTCCAGCGCGCCGCTCAACAGCTCCCGTACGCGCTCCGGCCCGAGCTGCGCCGCGACCTGGGCGTACGCGCGGTCCTTGGGCAGGGCCGCCGGGGTGAGCCAGCCCGTGGCGAAGCCGTCGATGCCCGCCGCGGACTGGGCGAGGGCCGTACGGAAGCCAAGGCGCCGGGAGTCGGTCTGCAGGCGGACCGCGAACTGGCGAATGGTTTCTTCGTCCTCGTTCCAGGGCGGGGCGGAGAAGACGTCGGCATAGGCGTCGACCAGTTCGTCCGCGAGGTCGAGGACGGCCTGTCCGTAGCAGATCACGATGTCCGAGCTCCTCGTTTTTCCCGTTTGGGGTGGGAGAGTGAATGTATGCCCCTCCGGTTCCGGGAGCACGTATCGCACGGATCCGGCGAGTGTGCGACAAATCCCCTCCCCGAGCTCCGTGTCGAGCGGCCCGGCACGCGCGTTGAGCAGCCCGTGCACGGACTCGACAGACTGCTGCGGGCGGCCGGCGGCTGCGCCCTCGCCTTCCTTCTCGTCCTCGGAGTGGTGGCGCTGCTGCCGCCCGCCGTCCAGGACGCCGTACCGGATGCCGTGATCGGCGGGGCCGTGCTCGTGCTCGGGGCGCTGGGTGCTCGGCGGGCGGTCAAGCCGCCGCGTTAGCCTCGTCCCCGGAGAGATCTCCGAGACGATCTCCGAGACGATCTCCGAGACGGATCCCGTACAGGACGAAAGAGGAGTGCGCATGGCGCGCGTACCGAGTTCCGCAGTGGCCGCCGCCGGACTCGTCGGCGGGTACGCCGTCGCCCGGTGGACCGGGAAGCGCCGGCTGGGCGGTGTCGTCCTCGGCGCCGCCGGCCTCGCCGCCGGGCGGGAATGGCACCGGCGCGCCGGAGCCCCCGCGGCCGCAGGGCTCGGCGCGCTCTACCTCGCCGGCTTCGCGGGCGCGCACCCGCTGGCCAAGAAGGTCGGGGCCTGGCCGGCCGTCCTCGGGGCGGCGGCCGCAGTGGCGACGGCGTCCTGGTTCGCCGCCGACGCGCGCTGCCCGCGGGCCGGCGGCTCCGGCCACTCCGGCCACTCCGGCCACTCCGGCGGCGCCGCCCACCCCGTCCGCTCCAGCCGCGGCTACGCCCCCAGCGCCCGCGACACCGAGTAGATCAGCAGCCCGGCCAGGGCGCCGACCACCGTGCCGTTGATGCGGATGAACTGCAGGTCCCGCCCGATGTGGGCCTCGATCTTCCGCGACGTGTGCTCGGCGTCCCACCCCGCCACGGTCTCGGTGATCAGCGAGGTGATCTCCGCGCGGTAGGTGGTCACGACGTACACCGTCGCGCCCTCGATCCACCCCTCCACCTTCCGCTGGAGCCGGCCGTCGGTCGCCAGCCGCGCCCCCAGCGAGATCAGCGAGGAGCGGACCCGCAGGCGCAGCTCGCTCTGCTCGTCCTCCGCCGCCGAGAGGATCATCGACCGGATCGCGGTCCAGGCGGAGGCGATCACGTCCTGGACCTCCTCCCGCTCCAGGATCTCGGTCTTCAGGCGCTCCACCCGGGCCCGGGTGTCGGTGTCCGCCTGGAGGTCGGCGGCGAAGTCCCGCAGGAAACGGTCCACCGCGCCGCGCGCCGGATGCTCCGGCATGTCGCGCATCTCGCCGAGGAAGCGCAGCAGCTCCTTGTAGACGCGCTCGCCGACCTTGCGGTCCACGAAACGCGGAGTCCAGCCGGGGGCGCCGCCCTGGACCGCGCCCATGACGGACTCCGCGTGCGTCACCAGCCAGTCGTACGCCTTCGCGCACACCAGGTCCACGACCTTGCGGTGACCGCCGTCCGCGACGACCCTCTCCAGGGTCTTGCCGATGCCCGGGGCGATCTCGGCGCTCTCCGCCCGCCGGGTGATGGCCTCGCCCACGACGGCCTGCACATCGGAGTCCCGCAGCACGGTGAGGGCGCCGCGCAGCGCCGTGGCCAGCTCGGCGGTGACCCGGTCGGCGTGAGCCGGCTCGGCCAGCCAGGCGCCGAGGCGGCCGCCGATGCCGAGGGCGTGGAGGCGGGCGCGCACGACGTCGGAGGAGAGGAAGTTCTCGCCGACGAACTCGCCGAGGGAGATCCCGAGCTGGTCCTTCTTGGTCGGGATGATCGCGGTGTGCGGGATGGGCAGGCCGAGCGGCCGCTTGAAGAGGGCGGTGACGGCGAACCAGTCCGCGAGCGCGCCGACCATGCCGGCCTCGGCGGCGGCCCGGACGTAACCGGCCCAGGCGCCCGCGCCGGTGTGCTCGGCCCAGGTCGCCAGCACGTACACCAGCGCGACCAGCCCCAGCAGGCCGGTGGCGGTCGCCTTCATCCGGCGCACGCCGCGCCGACGCTCCTCGTCGGCCGCGCTGAACACGAAGCGGGTGCCGCTGCCTCCGGCTGTGGTGCGGTTGTCCACGTGCTCCTGCCTTCCCCCGGGCGCCGGGTTTGTCTGCATAGCATCCGACTCCCGGGACGGCCGTGAAGTTCCCGGCACGCCGTTTCGCTTCCCCTGATGAGTACGGGGGCCTACGGCCACAGCGCGCCCGGACCGGCCACGGCCCCTCCCCCACCGGCGCCCCACCCGGCCGCTCCGAAGCCCCCGCGGCCCGCCTACCCGGCAGCCCCGCCCCCTACAGCTCCTTGCGCAGGTCCGGGCCGCCCCCCAGGCGCTTCGGGGACTTCGGGGACTTCGCCGGCTTCGGGGCCTTGACCCGGACCTCCACCCCGCCCCAGAAGGCGAAGCCCGTCACCACCACGCGCGGGGCGCCCGGGCTCGTCGGGCCCTGGGATTCCCGCTGGTCGAAGGCGCCCATGAAGCCGAAGCCACGGACGTCGACCTCCACCCCCGGCGGCACCGTGATCTCGATGCCGCCCATGATCGCGACACAGTTGATCACCACCTCGCGTTCCGCGAACCGCGCCTCCCGCAGGTCCAGCTCACCGCCGCCCCAGAAGGCCACCGCGTTGAAACGGGCGGGCACCGTCCACCCGCCCTTGCGCTGGAAACCGGACATGACCGCGACCGCCGTCGCGGAGGCCCCCGGGACGCCCCCGCCGCCGATCCGGTCCCGCCAGACCTCCGCCCCGGTCCCCGTACCCGTACCCGCCCACGCGCCCGCCCCCGCTCCCGCCACCGGCGACGGCGCCCCGGCCGGAGCGGTCCCCGCCGCCGGCAGGTCGCGGGTCAGCGGTTCCAGCTCCGCGTAGGTGCGCGACGTGTACGCCGCCTCCAGCCGCTCCTCGAACTCCTCCATGTCGAGCCGGCCTTCGGCGACGGCGTCCCGCAGACGCTCCACCACCCGTTCGCGGTCGGCGTCCGACGCCCTCAGCTCCGGCAACGGCTTCTCCGGCCGTTCGTCAGTCATGCCGACCAGCCTATGCAGCCGGGCACGGGAGTTGTAGGACTTGACCCCGGCCCGGACCCCGGTCCCGACCCTGATTTCTCCCCACCCCCGGAGGGCAATCCCCTCAGCCCCGGCCCGCGTACATCCGCGCGATCACGTCCTCGATGTCCGGTTCCCGGATCGACAGGTCCAGCAGCGGGTACCGCGCCGCCACCTCCGCCACCAGCGGCGCCGCCGGGGCGCCCGCCGGGAAGGCCAGCCACTGGCGCGGCCCCTCCACCTTCACCACCCGCGCCCCCGCCACACGGATCGGCGCAAGCTCGCGTTCCAGGTCCAGCACCAACGTGCGTTCGCTCTCCCCCACCGTCCCCGCCCCGTGCAGGCCGTCCACCGTGCCGTCGTACATCAACCGCCCGTGGTCGATCACCATCACCCGTTCACACAACTGCTCGATGTCCTGGAGGTCATGGGTGGTGAGCAGCACCGTCGTCCCGAGTTCCGCGTTCAACTGCCGCAGGAAACCCCGTACCTTCGCCTTGCTCACCACGTCGAGCCCGATCGTCGGCTCGTCCAGGTACAGCACGTCCGGGTCGTGCAGCAGCGCCGCCGCGATGTCCCCGCGCATCCGCTGCCCCAGCGACAGCTGCCGTACCGGCACGTCGAGCAGCTCCCCCAGGTCCAGCCGGTCCACGCAGCGCTCCAGGTTCTCCCGGAACCTCGCCCGCGGGATCCGGTACATCCGGCGCATCAGCCCGTACGAGTCCTTCAGCGGCAGGTCCCACCACAGCGTGGTGCGCTGCCCGAACACGACCCCGATCCGGTGCGCCAGCCGCATCCGCTCACGCGCCGGGTCGATGCCCGCGACCCGCAGCCGGCCACCGCTCGGCGTCAGGATCCCGGTCAGCATCTTCACCGTGGTCGACTTCCCGGCACCATTGGGCCCGATGTAGCCGACCACCTCGCCCCGCGCCACCTCGAAGCTGATCCCGTCCACGGCCCTGACCTGCCGTTTCTCCCGGCGTACCAGCCCCACACGGCGGCGTACCTCGAAAACCTTCTCGACCCCGTCCAGCGAGATCAGCGCATCCCTGCCCACAACGGCTCAGCTCCCCGTGCTCCGGTACATACGAAGACCCGCCCGCCACGCCAACGAGGCGGGCACGAACACCGCGAGGGCGACCAGCGGGCTCAGGTACGCCACCCAGCCCGGCAGCCCCAGCGGATCGGGCCGCCCCAGCAGGTGCAGTGCGGGCAGCCAGTTGACGAACGCCAGCGGCACGATGAAGGTGACCGCGCGCACCAGCTCCTTCCCGAACACCGTCGGCGGGTACTGGAGCATCGTGTTGCCCCCGGCCGTGAAGGAGTTCTGCACCTCCGCCGCGTCACCGGCCACGAACTGGAACGCCGCCCCCGCCACCATCACCGCACTGAAGATCCCCGCCCCGGCGATGACCATCACGGGCACCAGCAGCACCTTCCCCACCGTCCAGTCGACGTCGAGCGCCGACAACGCCCAGCCCAGCACCACCAGCCCCTGCCCGGTGCGCCCGATCCGGCGCAGGGCGAAACGGTCCGCCGCGATCTGGGCCAGGACGGGCACCGGGCGCACCAGCATGGTGTCCAGCGAGCCGTCCCGCACCCGGAGCCCGACCCGGAAGGTGTTGCCGAGCAGCAGGTCGGCCAGGCCCAGCGAGGCCGAGGAGGAACCGTAGAGCAGGGCCGTCTCGGGCAGCGTGAAACCGCCCAGGACGTCCACGTGCGAGAACATGATGAAGATCGCGACGAAGTCGAGCAGCGTCAACGCCGCGTTCCCCGCCGTGGACAGGAAGAAGGACGTCCGGTAGGTCATCGTCGCGCGGATCCACATCGCGACGATGAGCCCGTAGCCGCGCAACCCCTCCACGACACGGCTGCGTTCGGGCACCAGGAGCGGCCCCGCCGGCCTCCCCGGCCCGAGCCCCGGGGCCATCTCCCCGGCCCCCGCCTGCACCCCCGCCTCGGCCTCAGCCACCCTGGACCACCACCTTCCGGGTCGCGGCCGACTGCACCAGCCGCCCCAGGCCCAGCAGGACGAGCGCCCACCCGGCCTGGAACCCCAGCGCCCGCACCACCCCCGCCGGCCCGCCCTCGGCGTACGTGCCCATCAACACGTCCAGCGGCACCTGCAGCATCGCCGCCCACGGCAGCACCCGCACGAACTCCCCGAAAGCCCCCGGGAACACCGTCAGCGGCAGCAGCACACCGGAGAAGAAGATCGTGACGACGTTGGCCATCATGTTGACCCCCGTTCCGTCCATCAGCCAGAACGCGGCCAGCGCCAGCAGGTAGCGCACCGCGAAGCTCACCGCGAGCCCGAGCAGGAAGGACACCAGGAACAGCAGCCAGCGCACCGGATCGGCGGGCAGCGCCAGCCGGAACGCCAGTGCCCCGGCCAGCAACGGCACCACTCCGCGGCCCACCAGCTGGAAGGCGGACCGCCCGAGGTCCGCCGCGAGCCACCACAGTTGGAGGTCGACGGGCCGGTACAGGTCCACGGCGACGTCCCCCGTGCGGATGCGCTCCTGCAACTCCTCCTGGAAACCACCGCCGATCAGCGCGCCCGCGGCGAGCAGCGACTGGCTCACCCATACGAAGGTCAGGGCCTCGGCCTGGTCGTAGCCGCCCAGCCCGGGGCGCTCGTCCCACAGGGCGACGTACGTGTACGCGAGGATGAAGCCGAAGACCGTGTTCGTGAACACACCTGCGGCCGTCGCGGTCCCATAGGCGGCGTAGCGCCGGAAACCACCGACGGCGACGGCCAGATAGAGGCGGCCCTGCTGCGCGGCTGCCCGAAGCGTTCTCCGGCGCACCGTATCCCTCCGTTTCCCGGATCGTTCCTACGAGGGCCAAAGCGCGCGAGCTTAGTGCGGAGGGGCGATCCACGCGACCGAATTACGCCCGTCCGGCGCGTAATGGGCGGCCATCAGGTAGACACCTTGGGGTACAGACGTGGATGTTCCGCACGGCGCCGAGGAGCCTTGGACGATGAGCGACCAGTCACCACCACCTGGCTGGACGCCTCGTGACCCGGACACCCCCGACCGGCCGGCCGGCCCGGACGGACCGCCCGCCCGACGCCGGCGGACCGGCCGGCGCCGCTTCTTCCCCACCTGGCGCATGCTCCTCGGCGCCTTCCTGCTGCTCCTCCTGCTCGTCTGCGGCGCCCTCGTCGCGGGCTACCTGCTGGTCGACATCCCGCCCGCCAACTCCGCGGCGACCGCGCAGTCCAACCTGTACCTCTACTCCGACGGCACCGAACTCGCCCGCGACGGTGAAGTCGACCGGGTCAACGTCCCCCTCTCGCAGGTCCCCCGCACCGTGCAGGAAGCCGTACTGGCCGCGGAAGACCGGGACTTCTACTCCGAACGCGCCGTCGATCCCAAGGCCATGGTCCGCGCCGCCTGGAACACCCTCTCCGGCAAGGGCAAACAGTCCGGCTCGACCATCACCCAGCAGTACGTCAAGAACTACTACCTGGGCCAGGAACAGACGATCAAACGCAAGGTCAAAGAGTTCTTCATCGCCATCAAACTCGGACGCGAAAAATCGAAGCAGTACATTCTTGAGGGCTACCTCAACACCAGCTACTTCGGCCGCAACGCCTACGGCATCCAGGCCGCCGCCCAGGCCTACTACGGCAAGGACGCCGGAAAACTCACCACCGCCGAAGGCGCCTACCTCGCCACCCTCCTCAACTCCCCCAGCGCCTTCGACGTCGTCTCCCACCCCCAGAGCCGCGAACGCGCCCTCGCCCGCTGGAACTACGTACTCGACGGGATGGTCAAGAAGCAGTGGCTTTCCGCGCCCGAACGCGCCGCCACCACCTTCCCCGAACCCGGCAAGGTACGCCCGGCCGCGGGCCTGTCCGGGCAGCGCGGCTACCTCGTCGAAGCCATCAAGGACCACATCACCGAACGCAAGATCCTCGACGAGACCACCCTCGCCGAAGGCGGCTACCGCATCACCACCACCATCGACAGACGCCGCCAGAACGCCTTCGTCGAGGCGGTCGACGACAAGATGGCCGACAAACTCGACCCCGAGACGCACAAGACCGACCGCTTCGTACGCGCCGGCGGCGTCTCCATCGACCCGGCCACCGGCAAGGTCGTCGCCCTCTACGGCGGCTTCGACTACACCAAGCAGTACGTCAACAACGCCACCCGGCACGACTACCAGGTGGCCTCCACCTTCAAACCGTTCGTCTTCGCGGCCGCCGTGGAGAACAAATCCCGCACCCAGGACGGCCGTCGGATCACCCCCAACACCCTCTACAACGGCGACAACAAACGCCGCGTCGTCGGCACCCGCACCCCGTACGCCCCCGAGAACGAAGGCCGGCAGTCGTACGGGGACATCACCGTCAACACCGCCACCGACCTCTCCGTCAACACCGTCTTCGCCCAGATGGTCGTCGACGTCGGCACCGCCAAGGTCAAGGAAACCGCCGTCGCCCTCGGCATCCCCGAGAACACCCCGAACTTCGTCACCGGCCCCGCCATGGCGCTCGGCACCATGCAGGCCAGCGTCCTCGACATGACCCAGGCGTACGCGACCCTCGCCGACCACGGCCGCTACACCCCGTACACCTTCCTGGAAAAGATCAGCAAGGACGGCGAGGACCTCCACCTGCCCGACCGGACCCCCCGCCAGGCCGTCAGCCGCGAAGCCGCCGACACCACCACCTCCATGCTGGTCAGCGTCGTCGACAACGGCACCGGTACGGCCGCCCTGGCGGCGGGCCGCCCGGCCGCGGGCAAGACCGGCACCGGCGAACTGGACCGCTCGGCCTGGTTCGCCGCCTACACCCCCGACCTGGTCACCGTCGTCGCCATGATGGGCCAGGACCCCGACACCGGCACCCTGGAGTCCCTCTACGACGCACTCGGCGAAGCCCGCATCGGAGGCGGCGGCTACCCGGCCCGGATCTGGGCCCAGTACACGAAGACGGCCCTCGAAGGCACCGACCCCGTCGACTTCGACCTCGAACTCCAGCCGGGGGCGGCCCCCTCCCCGCCGCCGTTCACCCCGAACAACCCCGAGCAGCCGCCGGGCAGCACCCCGCTCCCGCCGGCGCCGCCGTCCCCGCCGGGCCGGCCCCACCGCCCCGGCCGGCCCAGCCCGCCGGCGGACGGGCAGGACGAGGAGGGCCAGACCGAAGGCGGCGAGGACGAGGAGGGGCAGACCACCGGGGGCGAAACCCCCGGAGGCGGCACCGACACGGGCACCACCGCCGGAAGGACCGGCGGCACCACGGCCGGCACCACGGCCGGCACCGGCTCCGGAACCACCGCCGGCGCCCTCGGCGGCGCCGGCGCAGGCGGCACCGGCGGCCGCCGCTCCCGCCCCCCGGCCGAGTTCCTGGAATGAGCCCGCACCCCGCACGGAGGGGACCGGTCAGTGACCGGCCGTGGCCTTCAGCCCCACCACGGCCACCAACAGCAGACAGATGAAGAAGATCCGGGCGGCCGTGACCGGCTCACCCAGCACCGCCATACCGAGCACCGCCGCCCCCACCGCACCGATGCCCACCCACACGCCGTACGCGGTACCGATGGGCAGCGTCTTGGCCGCGTACGACAGCAACACCATGCTCGCGACGATGCCCGCACCGGTGAACACGCTCGGCCACAGCCGCGTGAACCCCTCGGTGAACTTCATACCGATCGACCAGCCGACTTCGAGCAGTCCTGCGACGAGAAGAAGAACCCAGGCCATGACAGGCACCTCCGGAACGAGAGCGGAACGGGGTGCGTCGTCTTGTCGTCCAGCCACGGCCACCCGGTACGGCGCGTCTCGTCGGGGTCCCACCACCGTAGCAAAACACGAAGAAAGGGACCGGTGACAGACGTCACCGACCCCTCTCCGCGCAGATACAGCCGGTCAGGTCAGAGCAGGTCAGAGGTACAGCCCGGTGGAGTCCACGGACCCCTCCAGCCGCTCCGCGGCCACGGCGTGCAGATCCCGCTCGCGCATCAGCACGTACGTCGCCCCGCGGACCTCGACCTCGGCCCGGTCCTCGGGGTCGTACAGCACCCGGTCGCCCGGCTCCACACTGCGCACGTTCTGCCCGACCGCGACCACCTCGGCCCAGGCCAGCCGCTTGCCCACGGCAGCGGTCGCCGGGATCAGGATGCCGCCGCCCGAGCGCCGCTCGCCCTCGGGCGTGTCGGACTTCACGAGCACACGGTCGTGCAGCATGCGGATGGGCAGCTTGTCGTGGGTGGTGGTGTTGGTGTTCTCGCTCACGCCCCGAACCTACCCGCCCCCACCGCGCCCCTACGCCGCAGGGTCATCAGCGCTTGCGCCGCGCCGACAGCACGATCAGCCCCACGAGACCCACCGCCACCAGCGCGACCGGCACGATCCGCTCGGGGCGCGGGGCGCCGTCCTCGTGCCGGAAACCGTCCTTCACGTCCGTGACGAGGCGGTTCACGGCGACGATGGCCCGCCCGGCGGTGTGGTCGACCGTGGAGGCGACCCTGGCCTTCGCATCCCCGATGATCGTCTTGGGGTGCATCCGCACCCCGATCTCGTCGAGCGTCTCGGCGAGCTGGTCACGGCGGCGGATGATGTCCGCCTCGATCTGTGCGGGGGTCCTGGCTTCCGACACCGCGCTGCCTCCGTCGTCGTGGGTGGTGGTCATGGGGGGCGTGTTCCGCCATGCACAGTCTGTCAGCTTAGTCTCGTGGCGTATCGATCCCCTCCCGAGGAGACCAGCGATGAGTGAGCGACTCCAGCCGGGCGACAGCGCCCCTGCCTTCACCCTGCCCGACGCGGACGGCAACGAGATCTCGCTCGCCGACCACAAGGGCCGCAAGGTGATCGTGTACTTCTACCCCGCCGCCCTGACGCCGGGCTGCACGAAGCAGGCCTGCGACTTCACGGACAACCTGGCCGTGCTGGCCCAGGCCGGCTACGACGTCATCGGCGTCTCCCCGGACAAGCCGGAGAAGCTGGCGAAGTTCCGCGAACAGGAGCACCTGAAGGTCACCCTGGTCGGCGACCCGGAGAAGAAGGTCCTGGAGGCCTACGGTGCCTACGGCGAGAAGAAGCTGTACGGCAAGACGGTGACCGGGGTCATCCGCTCGACGGTCATCGTGGACGAGGAGGGCAAGGTCGAACGCGCCCTCTACAACGTCAAGGCCACCGGCCACGTAGCCAAGATCATCAAAGACCTGGGCATCTGACCCCACCACCCGGCCCACCCCGAAACGGCCCGCACCAACCGGTGCGGGCTGTTCCGTTCATCGGACGAACTCCCCCTCAGCCGCTCGACCATCGACCCGTGACTCCATGCGAGGACTGCACGCATGTCCACAGGACGGAGGAGCGCCATGGGTGACCCGTTCGCGTCGGCAGCAGCCGCCTCCACGACCTTCCGCGAACGAACCACCGCCGCGTGCGCCGCAGGGTGGCACAACTCGGACCCGAAACCTCCCACTTCACGCGACGCGCCTGGGGCAGGACACCCGCTCGCGCGCCGCGACCCGTGGCACCGGACACGCTCACGCTGCTCCCCGACGGTCGCCCCGCACGAACCGCGCGCGGCTGACCTCCGATATCCGTGCCCCAACTGCCACAGCCCGACGGACACGTGGTGCCGCAGGCGCCGCCCCGAGTCCTTCGCCTCCCCGGCCTCCGCCCCGTAGACTGAGCGAAGCCCAGCCTGACTCAATGTCCGATTTGGGCGGGATGTCGCGGTTGTGGTGGAATTGGCAGTCACGCTGGGTTTAGGTCCCAGTGGGGTAAAACCCGTGGGGGTTCGAGTCCCCCCAACCGCACACGCATACCGAAGGCCCCGTACGCAGCCGCGTGCGGGGCCTTCGGCGTGAGCCGGGGCATCGGGCCCTCAGTCCACCAGGGCCCGGATGAACGGGACCAGCGCGCGGAAGGCCTTGCCGCGGTGGGAGATGGCGTTCTTCTCCGCCGGGGTCAGTTCCGCGCAGGTGCGGGTGTCGCCCTCCGGCTGGAGGATCGGGTCGTAGCCGAAGCCGCCCGTGCCCGTCGGGGTGTGGCGGAGGGTGCCGGGGAGGCGGCCCTCGACCACGCGTTCGGTGCCGTCCGGGAGGGCCAGGGCCGCCGCGCACGCGAAGTGGGCGCCGCGGTGGACGTCGTCGATGTCCGAGAGCTGGGCCAGCAGGAGCTCCAGGTTCGCCTTGTCGTCGCCGTGGGTGCCGGCCCAGCGGGCCGAGAAGATGCCGGGGGCGCCGTTCAGGACGTCCACGCACAGGCCGGAGTCGTCGGCGATGGCCGGCAGGCCGGTGGCTCGGGCCAGGGCGTGGGCCTTGAGGAGGGCGTTCTCGGCGAAGGTGATGCCCGTTTCCTTGACGTCCGGGATCTCGGGGTACGCGTCCGCGCCGACCAGCTCGTACGGCAGGCCGGCGTCGGACAGGATGGCGCGGAGTTCGGAGACTTTGCCCGCGTTGCGGGTCGCGAGGATCAGGCGGCGGCTGCTGGTCATGGGCTCCATTATTCCGGTCGGCTCGCTGCGCCCGGTGCTCGCCCCGGCTCGCCCCGGCCCGCCTGCGCCCGGCTCGGCGCTCAGCCCGGGGTGCAGACCTTCGACAGTTCCTTCGCCGCGTCCGCGACGGGGGTGACGTCGGGGGTGGGGTTGCCGCTGTCGATCGACGTGCGGACGTTCTTGACGGCCGTGTTCATCGAGTCGATGGCCTTGCCGAGATCGGTGTTGTCCGTCTGGTCGCCGATCTTCTTGAGGTTCGTCTCGATCTGGTTCAGCGCGTTCTGGGCGTCCTGCGGGCTGTTGCCCGCGTTCGAGACCGCCTGCTGGAGGTCGTTCACGCCGTTCGTGATGGCCACCGCCGTGTTCGCGCAGTCCATCGCCGTGGAGATCGCGTCGCAGGAGGTGAGGGCCGGGACGGTCAGGACGGCCGCCACGGCCACGGCGGCTATGCGGAGCTTCATTCGGGTCCCCCCGGAAGGTTTGCGGGTACGTGGACGGGCGCACGGCTGTGACGCCGTGCGCCCGTGTCTGCGGAGACGCCGTGGCGCCCGCCGCGGTTGCTACAGCTGCAGCGCTCCGCGCTGGATGGCCTCCAGGTCGGCGCAGCCGCCGGCGGCGAGGTCGAGGAGGGCGTTGAGTTCCTTGCGGTCGAAGGGCTCGCCTTCGGCGGTGCCCTGGACCTCGACGAAGCGGCCGTCGCCGGTGCAGACGACGTTCAT
Source organism: Streptomyces sp. NPDC006326 (assembly GCF_040612915.1). Classification (NCBI taxonomy): domain Bacteria; kingdom Bacillati; phylum Actinomycetota; class Actinomycetes; order Kitasatosporales; family Streptomycetaceae; genus Streptomyces; species Streptomyces sp. NPDC006326. The sequence continues at coordinate 124,423 of NZ_JBEXRC010000007.1, forward strand.
GTCGGTCTCGGCGCGGACGTCTTCCTCGTAGCAGAGGTCGAGGAGGGGGACGCCGTCGACGATGCCGACGCTGACGGCGGCGACGGTGCCGGTGAGCGGCTTGCGGCCGGCCTTGATCAGCTTCTTCCGCTGGCCCCAGGCGACGGCGTCGGCGAGGGCGACGTAGGCGCCGGTGATGGCGGCGGTGCGGGTGCCGCCGTCGGCCTGGAGGACGTCGCAGTCCAGGACGATGGTGTTCTCGCCGAGGGCCTTGTAGTCGATGACGGCGCGCAGGGAGCGGCCGATGAGGCGGGAGATCTCGTGGGTGCGGCCGCCGATCTTGCCGCGTACGGATTCGCGGTCGCCGCGGGTGTTGGTGGAGCGGGGGAGCATCGAGTACTCGGAGGTGACCCAGCCTTCGCCGCTGCCCTTGCGCCAGCGGGGGACGCCTTCGGTGAAGGAGGCGGTGCAGAAGACCTTGGTGTCGCCGAAGGCGATGAGGACGGAGCCCTCTGCGTGCTTGCTCCATCCGCGTTCGATGGTGACCGGGCGGAGCTGTTCGGGCGTGCGGCCGTCGATGCGAGACATGTTCCGAGCCTAGTCGGTGCGCGGGGAGGCGAGGACGGGGGAACGCGAAGACCCCGTCCGGGTGCGGGTGTGCGGGACGGGGTCCGGGCGCGGGTGTGGGTGGTCCCGCGTGTGCTCAGGTCAGATCAGGTCAGATCAGGTCACATCATGTCTTCGATGTCGGCGGCGATGGGGTCGGCGTCGGTGCCGATGACGACCTGGACGGCGGTGCCCATCTTGACGACGCCGTGGGCTCCGGCGGCCTTCAGGGCGGCCTCGTCGACCAGGTCGGGGTTGACGACCTCGGTGCGCAGGCGGGTGATGCAGCCTTCGACTTCTTCGATGTTGTCGATGCCGCCGAGCCCTGCGACGATCTTCTCAGCCTTGGTGGCCATGTGTTTCTCCCTGAGTTCTCCGAGAACCGACCCACCGGCGCGGTCCGCTTTGTCACGGTAGCCCACGGTTGGCCCATCTACACGAGCACGTGCGCGCCTTCTGCCGAATGATGACGATCAGCAGGAACCGCCTGCACAACTGGTCTACACCAGTGTGCCGCACGGGACGCACCTGCCAAAACGGGCCGGTCAGGAGGACGCCGATGAGCGCGAGCAGCGCCGCCGCAGCATCACCCGAACCGAGGTGGTGGAACGGCCTGTTCCAGGGGCTCCAGAAGATGGGGCGGAGCCTGCAGCTGCCGATCGCCGTCCTTCCGGCGGCCGGGATCATCAACCGGCTCGGCCAGCCTGACGTGTTCGGCAAGGACGGCCTGGACTGGGCGGACGTGGCCAAGGTGATGGCGGGGGCCGGCGGCGCGCTGCTGGACGCGGACCTGGGTCTGCCGCTCCTGTTCTGCATCGGCGTGGCGATCGGCATGGCGAAGAAGGCGGACGGCTCGACGGCGCTCGCGGCGGTGGCGGGGTTCCTCGTGTACCGGGGGGTGCTGCACGCCTTCCCCAAGGACTGCCCGTCCGGCACCAAGGACGTCGGGGGCGGCTGTCTCACGCCGACGGACACCTTCGCGGGGTACACGTACCAGAACCCGGGGGTGTTCGGCGGGATCATCATGGGTCTGCTCGCGGCCTGGTTCTGGCAGCGTTTCCACCGGGTGAAGCTCGTCGACTGGCTGGGTTTCTTCAACGGCCGCCGGCTGGTCCCCATCATCATGTCGTTCGTCGCGATCGCGTTCGCCGTGGTGTGCCTCGGCATCTGGCCGCCGGTGGGTGACGCGCTGGAGAGCTTCTCGGACTGGCTGACGGGGCTGGGCGCCTGGGGTTCGGGCCTGTTCGGTCTGGCGAACCGGGCGCTGCTGGTGATCGGGCTCCACCAGTTCCTGAACGTGCCGGTGTGGTTCCAGTTCGGCAGTTACACGAAGCCGGACGGCACGGTGGTGCACGGCGACATCAACATGTTCCTGCAGGGTGACCCGGATGCGGGGCAGTTCCTGTCCGGCTTCTTCCCGATCATGATGTTCGCCCTTCCGGCGGCGGCGCTGGCCATCACGCACTGCGCGAAGCCGCTGCGCCGCAAGGAGGTCGGGGGGCTGATGCTGTCGGTGGGCCTGACGTCGTTCGTCACGGGCATCACGGAGCCGATCGAGTACTCGTTCCTGTTCGTGGCGCCGGCGTTGTACGCGATCCACGCGGTGCTGACGGGGGTGTCGATGGCGGTGACCTGGGGGCTGGGCGTGCACGACGGTTTCAGCTTCTCGGCGGGGTTCATCGACTACGTCATCAACTGGCGGCTGGCGACGAAGCCCTGGCTGATCGTTCCGATCGGCCTGTGCTTCGCGGTGGTGTACTACGCGGTCTTCCGCTTCGCGATCACGAAGTTCGACATCCCGACCCCGGGGCGGGAGTCGGACGAGGAGATCGCGGCGATGCAGGCGGAGACGACGAAGGCGTAGCGGCGGGTCGCGCCCTCCCGGAGGCCGTCGAGGCCCTTGGATCTTTGATCCGGGGGCCTTTCGTCATGACCTGCCGTACGACATGCCGGGCGACCCGCCGGAGGACCCGGAGGATGTGGCGCAGGCCACAGGAAATCGAAGGTTCCTTATCTATCCCCGACCATGCTACAACTGGTCTACACCACCCATTGGTGTAGACCACGCACGAGCGGGGCACCTCTGTCCGAGCGCTCGCGTACCCCCGTTCCGAGACGCCGCCGATCCCCCGTTCCCCGGGCGGCGCCTTGCCTTCTGGAGGAAGCCCATGTCCACAGCCACCGCTGCTGCGGAAAAGAAGAAGGGCGCGGGCGTGATGGCTGTCATGCAGCGCATCGGCCGGAGCCTCATGCTCCCCGTCGCGGTGCTGCCCGCCGCCGCGCTGCTCGTCCGCCTCGGTGACAAGGACATGCTCGGCGATCCCTCGCTGCCGGGCTTCCTCACCAAGATCGCCGGATACATGTCCGCCGGCGGCGGCGCGATCCTCGCGAACATGGCGCTGCTGTTCGCCGTCGGCATCGCGATCGGTTACGCCAAGAAGTCCGACGGCTCCACCGCTCTCGCCGCGGTCACCGGCTACCTGGTCTTCTCCAAGGTCCTGGCGACCTTCACCGACCCGAACCTGCCGAAGGTCGAGACGGTCGTCGACCACAAGGTCGCCCTCGTGGACGCTCCCGTCGACGCCAAGGTCCTCGGCGGTGTCGTCATGGGCATCGTGGTCGCCCTGATCTACCAGAAGTTCTACCGGACGAAGCTGCCCGAGTGGGCCGGCTTCTTCGGCGGCCGCCGCCTGGTCCCGATCCTCTCCGCCTTCGCGGGTCTGCTGATCGGCATCCTCTTCGGCCTGATCTGGCCGGTCCTCGGCACGGGCCTGCACAACCTCGGTGAGTGGCTGGTCGGCTCGGGCGCCGTCGGCGCGGGCCTCTTCGGTGTCGCCAACCGCGCTCTGATCCCGGTCGGCATGCACCACCTGCTGAACTCCTTCCCGTGGTTCCAGGCCGGCGAGTACAACGGCAGCAGCGGTGACATCGCCCGCTTCCTGGCCGGTGACCCGAGCGCCGGACAGTTCATGACCGGCTTCTTCCCGATCATGATGTTCGCCCTCCCGGCGGCGTGCCTCGCGATCGTCCACTGCGCCCGCCCCGAGCGCCGCAAGGTCGTCGGCGGCATGATGTTCTCCCTCGCCCTGACCTCCTTCGTCACGGGCGTGACCGAGCCGATCGAGTTCACGTTCATGTTCATCGCCCCGGTGCTGTACGCGCTCCACGCGGTGCTGACCGGTGTATCGATGGCGCTGACCTGGGGGCTCGGCATGAAGGACGGCTTCGGCTTCTCCGCCGGTGCCATCGATTACCTGCTGAACCTGGGCAAGGCCACCAACCCGCTGGGCCTGGCGGTCGTCGGTCTGTGCTTCGCCGCGGTCTACTACGTGGTGTTCCGCTTCGCGATCGTCAAGTTCAACCTGCCCACCCCGGGCCGCGAGTCCGACGAGGAGCTGGCCGAGATGGCGAAGGCCGAGGCCAAGTAGCCGGCAGCCGCCGTACGAACGACGAAGCCCCCGCCTTCCCTTCCGGGAGGGCGGGGGCTTCGTCCGTCCGGGGCCGCTCGGGCTCAGACCTCGTACACGGCGCCCGCGTACGCGAGGTCGACCGGGCCGTCGTAGACCGCGCGGGCGTCGGCCAGGTTCTGCCGGGGGTCGGTCCACGGCGGGATGTGCGTGAGGACCAGCCGCCCGACCCGGCCGGCGCGGGCGAACTCCCCCGCTTCGCGGCCGTTGAGGTGGAGGTCGGGGATGTCCTCCTTGCCGTGGGTGAAGGACGCCTCGCACAGGAAGAGGTCCGTCTCCTCGGCCAGCAGCCCCAGCTCGGGGCAGACGCCGGTGTCGCCGGAGTACGTGAGGGAGCGGCCGCCGTGCTCGACGCGGATGCCGTACGCCTCCACCGGGTGGCTGACCCGCTCGGTGCGGACCTGGAACGGGCCGATCTCGAAGGTCGCGGGCTTCAGGGTGCGGAAGTCGAAGACCTCGCTCATCGAGCGCTCGTCGGGGACGTCGTCGTAGGCGGTGCTCAGCCGCCTCTCGGTGCCCTCCGGGCCGTAGACGGGGATGGCGGAGCAGCGGCCGCCCTCGTGCCGGTAGTAGCGGGCCACGAAGTACGCGCACATGTCGATGCAGTGGTCGGCGTGCAGGTGGCTCAGGAAGATCGCATCGAGGTCGTAGAGACCGATGTGGCGCTGCAGCTCGCCGAGGGCTCCGTTGCCCATGTCGAGGAGCAGCCGGAAGCCGTCGGCCTCGACGAGGTAGCTCGAACAGGCCGATTCCGCGGACGGGAACGACCCCGAGCAGCCGACGACGGTGAGCTTCATGGAGCGTGAACCTCCAGGGACGGTCCGTGGACGGAATGCGGGCCGTGCGTGGGTCGAGCGTAAGGCGCGAAACGTCGGGTCGCTCCTCCGCGGCAGGCCGTTGTGGGGGGAATCACCTGTGCTGTCACCCGGGGGAGCGACAGGGGGCACGGGCGTGCCGGTGTACTGCCGTGCCGGGGCCTGCGGGCGAGGATAACGTCGGAACATGGACACGTCCTGGTGGCCCGCGGCGGCGGCGGTGGTCGCCGTGTTGCTGGTGGTGCTGGTCGCGGGGCGGCTGCCGGCGCTGCCCCGGCGTGCCCTGCCGCAACACGCCTCCGGTACGGAGCCGCGGCCGCGCCCGGGCGAGCTGTGGTGCCTCGCGGACGGGCGGCCGTGCCTGGTGCTGACGGTGGAGCCGGTCCGGGCGCACCGGGCGCGGGTGGCGTGGATCAGCGGGAAGTACGACGACCGGCGGCCCGGGGTGATCCCGCTGCCGCCGGGGACGGTGGGGTCCCAGGGCCGTCCGGGTTTCCTGGAGGCGGACCGGCCGGAGCAGGTGTGGGTGTGGGAGTTCCGCAGCCGGCTGGGGGTGCTGGACCCGGCGGTGTGGGACGAGGTCAAGGGACTCGGAGGTGGCGGGTGATGGCGGGCGAGGTGCGGGTGCGGCGGGTCTACGATCCGGCGGAGCCGGAGGCGGACGGCGTACGGGTGCTGGTGGACCGGCTGTGGCCGCGGGGCCTGGCGAAGGCGCGGGCGGAGGTGGACGAGTGGCCGAAGGCGGTGACGCCGTCCGGGGAGCTGCGCACGTGGTTCCACGCGGGGGGCGGTTCGGCCGAGGAGTTCCGGCGGCGCTACGAGGCGGAGCTCGCGGAGCCGGAGGCGGCGGCGGAACTGTCCCGGTTGCGCGGGCTGGCGGCGAAGGGCCCGGTCACCTTGCTGACGGCGGTCCGGGACCCCGCGTCGAGCCACGCCGCGATCCTGGCGGAGCTGCTGTCCCCGTGACGGCCCCGGCGGTTCCCCTGACGGCCCCGGCGGTCCCCTGACGGCCGGCCCCGGGCCGGGTTCGGGTCAGTGCGGGCCGGGGCCGCGGCCGGGGGTCACGCCCAGAGCTGGCCCTGGAGGGTTTCGATGGCCTCTTCCGTGGTCTTCGCCGTGTAGACGCCGGTGGAGAGGTACTTCCAGCCGCCGTCGGCCACGACGAACACGATGTCCGCCGACTTCCCCGCGTCGACCGCCTTGCGGCCGACGCCGATCGCCGCGTGCAGGGCGGCTCCGGTGGAGACGCCCGCGAAGATGCCCTCCTGCTGGAGGAGTTCCCGGGTGCGGGTGACCGCGTCGGCGGAGCCGACCGAGTAGCGGGTCGTCAGGACGGAGGCGTCGTACAGCTCGGGGACGAAGCCCTCGTCGAGGTTGCGCAGGCCGTACACGAGGTCGTCGTAGCGGGGCTCGGCGGCGACGATCCTGATGCCTTCGACGTGCTCGCGCAGGTACCGGCCGACGCCCATCAGGGTGCCGGTCGTGCCGAGCCCGGCCACGAAGTGGGTGATCGAGGGGAGGTCCCGCAGGATCTCCGGGCCCGTGGTGGCGTAGTGGGCGCCCGCGTTGTCCGGGTTGCCGTACTGGTAGAGCATCACCCAGTCGGGGTGCTCGGCGGCCAGTTCCTTCGCCACCCGGACGGCGGTGTTCGATCCGCCCGCCGCCGGTGACGAGACGATCTCGGCTCCCCACATGGCGAGAAGGTCGCGGCGCTCCTGGCTCGTGTTCTCCGGCATGACGCACACGATCCGGTAGCCCTTGAGCTTCGCCGCCATCGCCAGGGAGATGCCGGTGTTGCCCGAGGTGGGTTCCAGGATGGTGCAACCGGGGTGGAGCCGGCCGTCCTTCTCGGCCTGCTCGACCATGTGGAGCGCGGGGCGGTCCTTGATCGAGCCGGTCGGGTTCCGGTCCTCCAGCTTGGCCCAGATCCGTACGTCCTCGGAGGGCGACAGCCTGGGCAGCCGGACGAGCGGCGTGTTGCCGACCGCGGCCAGCGGGGAGTCGTAGCGCATCAGACGGAGCCGCCGGCGACGGCCGGGAGGATGGTGACGCTGTCGCCGTCCTTGACCGCGGTGGAGATGCCGTCGAGGAAGCGGACGTCCTCGTCGTTGAGGTAGACGTTCACGAAGCGGCGCAGCTTGCCGCCGTCCACGATGCGCTCCTCGATGCCCTTGTGGCGCTTCTCCAGGTCGGCGAAGAGCTCGGACAGCGTGGCGCCCTCACCGGTGACGGCCTTCTCGCCGTCGGTGTAGGTGCGGAGGATGGTGGGGATGCGGACCTCGATGGCCATGGCAGCAGGCTCCAGTCGTGTCGTGACAAAGGTGTGGGGGCGCGGCGCAGGGCCCCCCGCGCGAGGGGCTGTGGGTGCTCAGGCGGCAGGACAGATACTGCTGGCGAGGCGGCACAGGTCGACGTGCAGCCGCGCCACGAGCAGCAGCCTGCCGGGCGTCTCGATGCTCACGTCGTGGGGAACCATGCGGTCATGTTAACGATTCCCGGTGCCCGGTTTGGAGTGTGATCCCGCATCGTGGACGCCATACGCTCACATCGTGGTCAGTAGGCCTCGACGACCTGCACTTCCTCCTCGGTGATGACGCCGTCGACGATGCGGTACGAGCGGAACTGGAACTCGCCGAGGCCGTCGGTGTCGGCCGTCGAGACGAGGACGTAGTGCGCGCCGGGCTCGCCCGCGTAGGAGACGTCGGTGCGCGAGGGGTAGGCCTCGGTCGCGGTGTGGGAGTGGTAGACGATGACGGGGTCCTCGTCGCGGTCGTCGAGCTCCCGGTAGAGCTTCAGCAGATCCTTCGAGTCGAACTCGTAGAACGTGGGCGAGCGGGCGGCGTTGAGCATCGGGATGAACCGCTCGGGGCGGTCGGTGCCGGCCGGGCCGGCGACGACGCCGCACGCCTCGTCGGGGTGGTCCTGGCGGGCGTGCTCGACGATCCGGTCGTACAGGTCCTTGGTGAGGGTCAGCATGAGCGACAGGATAAGCAGACGGGCCCTCCCGTACCGAGGTGTGGTACGGGAGGGCCCGGATCGTGGACACGAGCTCGGTGGAGCAGGCGTCGGGCGACCTCGTCAGGAGACCTTGTTGAAGGCGGCTCCGGCCGGGTTGCGGCGCTTGAGCACCAGGTAGGAGACGCCGAGGATCAGGCCCCACAGCGGGGCGCAGTAGAGCGAGACGCGCGAGTCGGCGTCGATGCCCATCATCACGATGACGACGGCGATGAAGGCGAGCGAGAACCAGCTCGTCCAGGGCGCGCCCGGGGTCTTGAACGGGGAGGCGGGCAGCGCTCCGCGGTTCACCAGGGAGCGGTAGCGGATCTGGCAGACCAGGATCATGATCCAGGCCCACATGCCGGAGATGGTGGCGAAGGAGACGACGTAGTCGAAGGCCTTGCCCGGGGCGACGTAGTTGATCCAGACGCCCACCAGCATCAGGGCGGCGGAGAAGGTGGTGCCCACGAGCGGGGTGCCGCTCTTGGTGAGCTTGGTGAAGACCTTCGGGCCCTGGCCGTTGAGCGCGAGGTCGCGCAGCATGCGGCCGGTGGAGTACATGCCGGAGTTGCAGGAGGACAGGGCGGCGGTCAGCACGACGAAGTTGACGATCGCGGCGCCGAGGCCGAGGCCCATCTTCTCGAAGGCGAGCACGAAGGGGCTCTCGCCGGCCTTGAAGTTCGACCACGGGATGACCGACATGATCATGATGAGGGCGCCGACGTAGAAGACGGCGATGCGCCACGGCACGGTGTTGATGGCCTTGGGCAGGGTCTTCTCGGGGTCCTTGGACTCGCCGGCGGTGACGCCGACGAGCTCGACCGCGAGGAAGGCGAACACGACGATCTGGAGCGTCATCAGCGTCTCGCCGATGCCGTTCGGGAAGAAGCCGCGGTCGTTCCACAGGTTGGAGAAGGAGGCGCCGCCGGCGGCGTCGGAGAAGCCGATGGTCAGGACGCCCGCGCAGATCAGGATCATGCCGACGATGGCGGTGACCTTGACCATGGAGAACCAGAACTCCAGCTCACCGAAGAGCTTCACGGAGATCAGGTTGGCGGCGTAGAGGATGACCGTGAAGATCAGCGCGTAGGCCCACTGCGGGAAGCTGTCGTGGGTCCAGTACGACATGTACTTGGCGGCGGCGGTGACCTCGGTGATGCCGGTGACCACCCAGAAGAGCCAGTAGGTCCAGCCGGTGGCGTATCCCCAGAAGGGGCCGAGGAACTGGCGGGCGTAGTCCGAGAAGGAGCCCGAGACCGGGCGGTACATCAGCAGCTCGCCCAGGGCGCGCATGATGAAGAAGATGACCAGGCCCGCGATGGCGTAGGCCAGGATCAGGCTCGGTCCCGCCTTGGAGATCGCCTTGCCGGCGCCCAGGAAGAGACCGGTGCCGATGGCTCCGCCGATCGCGATCATCTGGATCTGGCGGGCGCCGAGTGCGCGGTGGTAACCCTCGCCGCCCTCGGCCGGTGCGCCCTCGCCGGGCGTCCTGTCGTGCTGCTCGACCTGCACAGAGGTCATGTCTTGGTGCGCCTTTCTCCACGCCGACCCGCGCCTTGACTGGCTGCGGATCGGGTCCTCGATCCCCCCGGATACGGATGGAGTTGCACCCGGCGGTCAGCCGGTTCAAGCAGGCCGGGGGACATGGGTGGCGCCCCGTCGGCGGTCGTGAAGATTTATCACGGCCCTACGGGTGATCGGCGGACGGAAATGTGACGCAGGACACCGGGAATTCGGGACAAAGGTCCCGAAACAGATCAGATCACCGCATGGCGGTGATCTGATCGTTATCCGGATTTGAGCGTCCGCTGAGCGAACGAGGCGCGGGCGGTACGCGAGCGATGGCCGCGTCTGAGGTTTTCCTGAGGTTTCGGGCGGCTCTCAGAGGGTTTCGATGAGCGTCTCCTGAAGCCCGCCGAGCCAGAGGTAGGCCATCACCATCGGCTTGCGCGGATCGTCATCCGGCAGCCGGAAGAGCATGGCGCTCTCGTCGTCCTCGGTGATCTCCAGGCGGGCCGCGATGGTCAGCCGGAGGTCGTTGAGGGCGCCCAGCCAGCGCAGCGGCAGCTCCCCGGTCAGCTCCAGCACGGCCGCCTCGTCCTCGCCGGGCGCGAGCCCGTCCAGGCTCCGCACGACGGCCAGCGCGTCCTCCCGCTTGCGGGTGCGCAGGTCGTTCTCGGTGAACCGGCGGAACTCGGCCGACCGGGCGGCGAGCTCGGCCGGGTCCACACCCTGGTCCTCGGGGCCGGGGCCGCCGTAGGCGTCGGGGAAGAGCCGGGCCAGCGCCGGATCGGCCGGCCGCTCGGTGGGCCCGTCGCTGCCCTCGGCGAACAGCACGGCCAGCGGGTCCGCGTCCGCGTCGGGCTCGGGTGCGCCCGGCCCGATGAGCTCCAGCAGCTGCACGGCCAGGGAGCGCAGGATGGAGATCTCGATCTCGTCCAGCGTGATGGCGGCGCCGCCGCCCTTCAGGGCCTCGAACATCCCGGCGGAGCGCCCCATCAGACGCGGTCCTGGGAGAGGGTTGCCCACAGGCCGTAGCCGTGCATGGCCTGCACGTCGCGCTCCATTTCCTCGCGGGTGCCGCTGGAGACGACCGCCCGCCCCTTGTGGTGGACGTCGAGCATCAGCTTGTGCGCCTTGTCCTTCGAATAGCCGAAGTACGCCTGGAACACGTACGTCACGTAGCTCATGAGGTTGACCGGGTCGTTGTGCACGAGGGTCACCCAGGGGACGTCGGGCTCGGGGACCGCGGCGGCTTCTTCTGCCGACTCGGTGCGTTCGATCTCAATGGGAGCAACACTCACTCGTCCCATGCTGCCACTGTGACCGGCCCGTCGCACAAACGACCCCGACATCTCGTCACTCTGACGAAATGTGCGCTAGCATCCGTGTCATGAACCCTGCGGACCTGGGCCTGCCGGTGGACGTGCCGTCGACAGCGCTCTTCACGGATCACTACGAGCTCACGATGCTGCAGGCCGCCCTGGCGAACGGCACCGCCGACCGCCGCTCGGTCTTCGAGGTCTTCACCCGGCGGCTGCCCGAGGGGCGGCGCTACGGGGTGGTGGGCGGCACCGGCCGCGTCCTGGACGCGGTCGAGAACTTCCGCTTCGACGGCGCCGTGCTGGAGTTCCTGCGCGAGCGCGCCGTCGTCGACATGCGGACCCTGGACTGGCTGGCCTCCTACCGCTTCTCGGGCGACATCTGGGGCTACCCGGAGGGCGAGGTCTACTTCCCCGGCTCCCCCCTGCTGCGTGTCGAGGGCAGCTTCGCCGAGTGCGTGCTGCTGGAGACGGTGGTCCTGTCGATCCTGAACCACGACTCCGCGATCGCGGCCGCCGCCTCCCGCATGGCCTCGGCGGCCGGCGGGCGGCCGCTGATCGAGATGGGCGCGCGGCGTACGCACGAGCTGGCGGCCGTGGCGGCCTCGCGGGCCGCGTACGTCGGCGGATTCGCCTCGACCTCGGACCTGGCGGCGGGCTTCCGCTACGGGATCCCGACGGTCGGCACCTCCGCCCACGCCTTCACCCTGCTGCACGACAGCGAGCGCGACGCCTTCACGGCGCAGGTGGCCTCGCTCGGCGGGGGGACCACCCTGCTGGTGGACACCTACGACGTCGCCGAGGCGGTGCGGACCGCCGTGGAGGTGGCCGGGCCGGGACTGGGCGCGGTCCGGATCGACTCCGGTGACCTGCTGCTGGTCGCGCACCGGGTGCGCCAGCAGCTGGACGAGCTGGGCGCGACGGGGACGCGGATCGTGGTGACCTCGGACCTGGACGAGTACGCCATCGCCTCGCTGGCGGCGGCTCCGGTGGACGCGTACGGCGTCGGCACCCAGCTGGTGACCGGCAGCGGGCACCCGACCTGCTCGATGGTCTACAAACTGGTGGCCCGCGCCCAGTCCGCCGACCCGAAGGCGCCGCTGGTGCCGGTGGCGAAGAAGGCGAGCGGCGGGAAGACCTCCGTCGGCGGCCGCAAGTGGGCGGCGCGGCGGGTCGACGCCGAGGGCGTGGCGGAGGCCGAGGTCGTCGGGACCGGGCCGGTCCCCGCGGCCCTGGCGAACCGGCAGCTGCTGGTCGAGCTGGTCAAGGCCGGCGAGGTCGTCGCCCGCGAACCGCTGGAGGCCGCGCGGGAGCGCCACCGCGAGGCCCGGGCCGGCCTCCCCCTGTCGGCGACGCAGCTCTCGCGGGGCGAGGCCGTGATCCCGACGGAGTACGCGTAGCGCGGCCCGGGCGGGGGGAAGAGCCTCCCGCAGGGCCCGCCGCAGCACACCACCGAGCCGAAGGGCACCCGAAATGCACCGCGCACTGATCGTCGTCGACGTACAGAACGACTTCTGCGAAGGCGGCAGCCTGGCGGTCGCCGGCGGGGCCGACGTGGCCGCCGCCATCACCGAGCTGATCGGGCAGGCCACCCCCGGGTACCGCCACGTCGTGGCCACCCGTGACCACCACGTCGACCCGGGCCCGCACTTCGCCCGCCCGCCGGCCGAGCCGGACTACCGGGAGTCCTGGCCCGTGCACTGCGTCGCCGGCACCGAGGGCGTGGGGTTCCACCCGAACTTCGCGCCCGCCGTGGCCTCCGGCGCCGTCGCCGCCGTCTTCGACAAGGGGGCGTACGAGGCCGCGTACAGCGGGTTCGAGGGCGCCGACGAGAACGGCACGGGGCTGGCGCAGTGGCTGCGCGAGCGGCACGTCAGCGAGGTCGACGTCGTCGGGATCGCCACGGACCACTGCGTCCGGGCCACCGCGCTCGACGCCGCCCGCGCCGGTTTCACCACCCGGGTGCTGCTGAACCTGACGGCGGGCGTGGCCGCGGACACGACCGAGCGGGCCGTGGAGGAGCTCCGGACGGCCGGCGTGGCCGTGGTCGGCGGCCCCGCCCGCTAGGCCGGTGCCGGGGCCCCCAGGGGCCCTCTCAGGTGCCCAGGAGGGCCCGGATGGGGTGCCAGAGCTCCTGGGCCCGGTCCGGGGCGCCCCGCCAGAGCAGGCCGTCCGGGTGGTGCAGGACGGCCGTGACCTCGTCGGGGGTGGGGGGCTCGGCGTTGCCCCGCAGGTACACCGCGCGCATGCCGTGGTTCCGCAGCCTGGTCAGGGCGCGGGCCCGGTTCGCGGCGTGCACGAGCACGCGGACGTTGCCGTCCTCGCCGGACGGCCTGGGCAGGGTCAGCGCGACCACCACGCTGCCGCCTGGCAGTCTGACGAAACCTCCACCGGGCATGATCTTCAGCTCCCCCGTCAATAAGAAACTCAGCTCACGCATCTAAACGCGATCGGCCGCCGCCCGCTAGAGGGCGACGGCCGATCATGCTGTGACCTGCTGTTTTACGAGTTACTTCGCGGCGGGGCCGACCTCGACCGTCATCTGGAGACCGTCGTAGGTCTCCTTGGCGATCTTGATCTTGGTGTTGGTGTCAGTGACCTTCACCGAGCCGGTCGGGTTCTCGTCGTAGTAGTACTTGCCCTTGTGGTCGTCGAAGACCAGGTTCGCGGGCTTCGGCTTGAGGAAGAGCTCCTCGCCGTTCTTGTGCAGGGTGAACGCGTCCGTCGAGTACGCGCTGAACGGCGCGTCGTACGGCTGGATCTTGTTCCGCAGCAGGGTGCCGTCGGCCCACTTCATGGGCTTGGCGTTGGCGTCGATCGGGAGGATCAGACCGGCGCCCGGGTGCTGGCTGACGTTGTTGTCCTTCTGGGACTTGTCCCAGAGCCAGATCAGCAGGCCGTCCTGGTACGGGTAGTGCTCGACCCAGTTCGGCTTGGTGTTGGCGAAGCCGAAGTTGTACGGGCCGACCTTGAGGGTGGAGTCGTACGACACGTAGCGGCGGTTCTCCGCGATGTAGTACTGCTCGTACTCCTTGGTGAAGCCGGCGCCGATGCGCGAGAAGCCCTTGCCGGTCCAGCCGTTGTCGCCGTTCTCGGCGCCGTCGGTGAACAGGGTCTGGCCGTCCGCGGTGATCGAGAGGGCGTCGGCGGTGAAGCCCTTGCCGCCCGCGCCGCCGTCCGTCTGGTAGCGGAAGCGGAGGTCGATCTTCTTGCCCGCGTAGGCGTCGAGCGGGAACTTCAGGTCCTGCCAGCCGCCGGAGACGTCGGTGAGACCGGCGTTGCCCGCGGCGTCGGCCGGGATGGCCTTGCCGTTGGCGGTGCCGTTCAGGACGGTCCAGGTGGCGCCGCCGTCGGTGGACACCTCGGTGTAGAGGTAGTCGTAGTCCTTCTCGATGTCCCACCAGCCCTTGAGGGACAGGGCGGCGGAGGACTTGCCGGTCAGGTCGACCGAGCGGGTCAGGGTGTTCTTGAGGTCGTCACCCATGTTGCTCCACCACTGGGTGGAACCCTCGGCGGGAGTGGTGACCTCGGTCTTGACCTGCTTCTTCGGCAGCTCGACGAGCAGCGCCTGCTTGTCCTTGGTGTTGTACTCCGAGACGCCCAGCTTGTGGGTGGACTTCGTCGCGGCCTTCGCCGTGTCGTAGTTCAGCCAGCCCAGCTGCAGCTTGTCCCAGGCGGTCATGTCGCCGGGGAGGTCGCCTATGGAGTCCTTGCCCTCGCCGAGCCAGGAGCCGGCCGACATCAGGGACCAGAAGCCGACGGAGTTCTCGGCGCCACCGGAGGTGTCGTAGAGGTCCGGCAGACCGAGGTCGTGGCCGTACTCGTGGGCGAAGACGCCGAGGCCGCCGTTCTCGGGCTGCATCGTGTAGTCGCCGACCCAGATGCCGGTGTCGCCGATCTGGGTGCCGCCGGCCTTGTTGTTCTCCGGGCCGGTCTTGCCCGCGTTGGTGCCGTAGGCGTACCAGCGGTGCGCCCACAGCGCGTCGTGGCCCTGCACGCCGCCGCCGGCCGACTCGTCCTCGCCCGCGTGGACGATCTGGAAGTGGTCGATGTAGCCGTCGGGCTCGTTGAAGTTGCCGTCGCCGTCGAAGTCGTTGCGGTCCCACTGGTCGTACTGCGCCAGCTGGGCCTTGATCTGGGCGTCGGTCTTGCCGGCCTTCTTCTGCGCGTCGACCCAGGCGTTGACGCCGTCGCGGACGGTGTCCCAGACGTTGGCGCAGTTGGTCTGACCGCAGTAGTTCGAGCCGTAACGGGCCTCGTTGTACGGGACCTTGACCCAGTCGGCGACCTCGCCGTCGACGGAGTAGCGGCCCGAGGAGGTCTTCTCGTAGTAGGTCTTCAGCGAGTTCTTGCCCTGGCCGGTACCGAAGTACAGGTCCTGGAAGTACTCGCGGCTGAAGTCCTTGCGCCAGGCGGTGCTGTTGTTCGTGGAGCGGTCCGGCTGGGCGATCTGGTTGTGCGCCGGGCCGGGGGCGCCGCCGTACTTCGGCACGGCCGGCTTCGGGCCGTCGGGGCCGTCCGGGTCGAACATGGTCGTGTTGTCGACCTGGTCGCCGAAGTCGACGAGGATCGTGAAGATCTTGTCGGTCTTCTCGCGGCCGAGCTCGACGTACTTGTTGTCGTCGAGCTTGACGACCTTCGAGGCACCCCGCTGCTCGACCTGCTTCTTGCCCTTCAGCACCTGGTCAAGGGCAGCCTCGCGCGCCTGCGCCTGCTGCTTGCTGAACGGACCGTCGAGGTTGTGGGGGACCTGCTCCTTGGCGGGAGCGGTCGGGTCCTGGCGGTCCGCGGCCGGCGCGCCGCCCCAACTGGTGTCGGCCTGGGCCGCGGTGAAGAAGGCGCCGGAGGCCGCGGTGGCGGCCAGGGTCACGCCGATGGCTGCGGCACGCAGCGCTCGTCGGCGACTGGAAATGCTGGTCACTTGATGTCGTTCCCCTCCCGCGGCCGCGACACAGGTCGGAACATCTCCGTAGGAGTGGGGGGTTCCGCGCGGCGCGCGTCTCAAGTGACGACATTTGACCGGAGAGTCGAGAGAAAAGACAGACCTTGACTTGTTCCTTACAACTGCACTATGCGGTCAGGTGGTTCCGCTATCCGGACGTTCTCCTGCCATATGGGACGAAGGGCGCTTCCCGGCCCTCGCGCAGTGGTGGAGCGTGACCCCGTGCGCCCCCCGTGCACCGGCACCGTGGGTTAGGTCACGCTTACTGCCGGTTCCGCCCGGGAATCTCCCGTCCTAGAGTCTCCTGACTGGCCCTCCCGCCTTGAGGACGGATACCGCCATGCCGCGTCCGACTGCCGCACAGCTCGTGTACGGGTCCGCCACCGTCGTCGTGTCGACCATCGCCATGCTGCTGCTCTCGCAGACGAGTTCGGGCATCGGGGTCGCGGTGATCTGTGTGGCCGCGCTGGCCCTCGGTCTGCTCATCGCCGTCAGCGGGGCGATCCCTGCACGGCGCCCGCGCCCGGCTGCCTCTGCTGCCGGGGCCGAGGCGAGGGTGGAGGCGGAGGCAGGGGCTCCCATGCCGGCGGCCGCCCGGGTGCCTGAACCCCGGACGGCCGCTGCCGAACAGCCGGTGCACCACTGAGCCGTACGCCCGCACGGCCCGGGGTGCGCCGCGCTACACCACCCTGACCACCACGGTCTTGCCGACCTTGTCGTGCAGGCCCTGCTTGTACGGCTTGTCCACGAGCATCGAGATGATCAGCGCGAGCGGCCACAGGCAGAAGCAGCAGATCAGCGTCGGCAGCCAGAGCACCGCGGCGCGGGCCAGGGAGGCGCCCGAGGGCGGGACGCGGCCGTCGTTGAGCATGGCGGTGCGCAGGCCCAGTGCCTTCTTGCCGATGGTCTGCCCGCTCCGGTGGGTGAACCACCAGTCGTAGCCGACGTACGCGGCGATCGAGATCAGGGTCATCGCGAGGCCGGCGCCGCTGTACGACTTGGTGATGACCTCGCTGACGTCCTCGCCCTTGTTCGTCTCGACCATGTAGCGGTTGGTGCCGAAGGCCAGCTGGATCAGGGCCAGGGGAATGGCCACGATGATGAGGTCGATGATGCGGGCACCGAGCCGCTTGCCGAAGTCGGCGAGCGGGGGCATCCCGGCGAGCGGGTCGGGCATGCCGTAGCCGCCACCGCCGTACGCCCCTCCCCCGCCGTTGTACGGGCCGCCCGGCGGCGGGGGCGGAGGGGGCGGGTAGCCGCCTCCTCCGCCCCCGTACGGGCCTTCCCCGCCGCCGTACGGGCCTCCGGGCGGCGGGGGCCCGCCCGAGGTCGGCGGCTGCGGGGGCTTCTTGAGGAAGGGGTCGTCCTCGGGCGGCTCGGCCGGCGGCGGCTGATCGGTGCTCATGCCCCGAGTCGAACCCGCCTCCTGACGGCCCGCAACGGGACACGGTCCGTTAGGGGCATCCGCGCCCCGTACGGCGCCCGGGGCGGTACGGGGGCCCTGCGGGCGCCCCTAGCGGGACACGTACGTCCTGGCGGCGCGGTCGTGCCAGCCGCGGCGGCGGGGGCGGTCGCCGAGGCACCACAGGCTGCCGAGGAGCCCGAAGAGGGCGAACACCAGCCAGCGGCGCAGGGCCGCGCCGAAGCCCGGGGGGCGCAGGGTCGCGGCGGCCAGGACCCGGATGCCGAGGAGCTTCTTGCCCGGGGTGCGGCCCCAGCGGGCGGTGGGCAGGGCCTCGTAGAACACCCCGAAGAGGAGGACGGCGGCGAGGACGAGGCCCAGGTAGCCCGCGACGGTCCCGTCGAACAGCCAGACGGTGGTGGTGTGGCCGGTGCCGCGGGCGGCGTCCACCTTGGCCCGCAGGTGTGCGGTGGCGGCGGGCAGCAGGGGCCGGGCGGCGGCCGCGGCGACCGCGGCGAGGACGAGGGAGTCCAGGGCGCGCGCCACGGCCCGGCGCGCCAGTCCGGCCGGCCGTACGGCCCGCTCCGCCATCTGCTCGAACACCTCCCGCCCGGTGGGCCGGTGCCGGGCGGGGGCCGGGCCCTCCGCCTCCGGCCGGTCGGCGGGCGGCTCGGCCGGGAGCGGACCGCCCGCGGCGGGGCCCTGCCGCGGCGTCCAGGGGACGGCACCCCGCGGCGCGGACTCCCCGTCCCGTGGCTCCCGTTCGTCCCGCTCGCCGCCGCCTGCGGCAGGCCGGGCGCCGCCCGCCTCCGGGCCGGGCCGGGTCGGCGCGGGCCGCTCGGGCGCCCAGGTGCCGGTGCCCCGCGGGCCGGCGGGGGCCGGCTCCGCCGCCCGGATCTCCGCCCGGACCTCCGCGTGGGCCGCCTGCCGGGCGCCGGCTTCGTCCGGGGCGGGGCGGTCCGGGCTGGACGGCCACGGGGGTGCGTCCGGCGCGGCGCGGTTCGGCGCGGGCTGCCCGGACGGGGGCCAGGGGCCGGGTTCCGCGCGCTGCGGGCGGGGGGCCTCCCGGGCCTCGGGCCAGGAAGAGGTGAGGCCGGAGTCCGATCCGCCGCCCGGGGCGGAGGGCCAGGCCGGGGATTCGGCGGCGGGGGACCGCGCCGACAGGATGCCCACCCCCTCGGCCGAGCCGCGCGCGGCCCCCGTCCCCGCACCCGCCCGGGCGAAGGACACCCCCGGCCCCCGCTCCGCCACCGGCTCGGGCTCGGCCTCCGGCTCGGGCTCCGGCTTCGGCTTCGGCTTCGGATCCCGCTCCGGCTCCGCGCGGTGGCCCCAGGACACCCGGTCGTCGCGGGACCCGCCGAAGCCGGCCTGCTGGGCGGGATCGGCCTGCCACGCGGCCGCCGGCGCCCGCTCGGCCACCACCTCGGTCACGCCCGTCCGGTCCAGGAACACCGGCCCCGTCTCGTCGGCAGGAGTGGCGGGGCGGCTCGTACCCGGGACCCAGGACAGGCCGTTCCAGTACCGGACGTACCCGGGGATGGACGGATCGGGGTAGTAGCCCTCGCGGGCCGCGTGCTCGCCGTCACCAGGGGAGGCCGTCAATGTCCCCAACTCCGATCGTGGCTTGAGGCTTGTGCAGGGGGAGGACCATAGCCAAGAACCGCCCCCCGACCGGTGGGGTAACGGGAGAATCCAAGCCTTCGAGCGAACCTCCCCTCGTACGACTCTTTTCGGTCAGCCGACAGAAACCGGCCAATCCCCGTGGGGCTGCCCGAAGTCGCGTCATACCCGGGCACTTCGGCGCTCTCTGGGGTGCGGGGCCGGAACCGGCCCGCACCCGGCACCCCTGCACCCCTGCAGACCTGCAGGGGTGCATCCCGAACCGAGAAGAGGCCGCCATGCAGCA
Source organism: Streptomyces sp. NPDC006326 (assembly GCF_040612915.1). Taxonomy (NCBI): domain Bacteria; kingdom Bacillati; phylum Actinomycetota; class Actinomycetes; order Kitasatosporales; family Streptomycetaceae; genus Streptomyces; species Streptomyces sp. NPDC006326. The sequence continues at coordinate 143,359 of NZ_JBEXRC010000007.1, forward strand.
CCACCCCGTCATCGAGCGCGAGCTGGAACTCAAGCTGGTCCTGTCCCCCGAGCGCAGCATCGCCGTCCCCGCCCGCCTGGTGTACCTCGCCGACGACCCGTACGCCGTGCACATCACCTTCCACACCGGCTCCAGCACGCCGGTGAACTGGACCTTCGCCCGCGAGCTGCTGGTCGAGGGGGTGTTCCGCCCGTGCGGCCACGGCGACGTCCGGATCTGGCCCACGAAGGTGGACGACGAGGCGGTGCTGTGCATGGCGCTGAGCTCCCCGGACGGCGACGCCCTGCTGGAGGCCCCGGCGCCGGCCGTCTCGGCCTGGCTGGAGCGCACCCTGCGCGCCGTGCCGCCCGGCAGCGAGGCCGAGCGGCTGGGCCTGGACGAGGCGCTGGCCGAGCTGCTCGCCCCGACTCCGGCCGACGACCTGTGGATGCGCGACCCCTGGCCGTCGGACGAGTCGGCGGACGGTGAGCTGTGATGGCGGGCGGGCGGAGCCCCGTACCGCGGCCGGGCCGGTGCGGGGCGTCAGCAGAGCTTGCCGGGGTTGAGCAGGCCGAGGGGATCGAAGGCCCATTTGACCGCGCGCTGCATCTCCAGTCCCACGGGTCCCAGTTCGCGGGCGAGCCACTCCTTCTTCAGGACGCCGACCCCGTGTTCGCCGGTGATGGTCCCGCCGAGCTCCAGCCCGAGTTCCATGATCGCGTCGAAGGAGGCGCGGGCCCGCCGCGTCTCGTCCGGGTCGGCCGGGTCGAAGCAGACCACCGGGTGCGTGTTGCCGTCGCCCGCGTGCGCGCAGACCCCGATCAGCAGGTCGTGCGTACGGGCGATGGCGGACGTACCGTCCAGCATCTCGGCGAGCCGCGAGCGCGGTACGCACACGTCGTCGATCATCGTCGCGGGCCGCAGGGCCTCCAGGGCGGTCAGCGACATCCGGCGGGCCCGCAGCAGCAGTTCGGACTCCGTCGGGTCTTCGGCGGGTACGACGGCGGTGGCTCCGGCGGCCGTGCACAGCCGCGCCAGGGCGGCCAGGTCGCCGGGGGCCTGCGGGGTGTCGAAGGCGGCCAGCAGCAGGGCCTCGGTGGTCTCGGGCAGGCCCATCCGGCCGAGGGCGTTGACGGCCCGGACGGTCGTACGGTCCATCAGTTCGAGCAGCGAGGGCGTCAGGCCCGCCTCCATGACGGCGCAGACGGCCGCGCAGGCGGCCGCGGCGGAGGGGAACTCGGCCGCAAGCGCGAGCTGCGGGAGCAGTGCGGGGCGCAGCCCCAGGACGGCGCGCACGACGACGCCGAGGGTGCCCTCGGAGCCGGTGAAGAGGCGGGTGAGGTCGTACCCGGCGACCCCCTTGGCGGTGCGCCGGCCCGTCCGCAGCAGCCGCCCGTCGGCGAGCACCACGTCGAGGCCGAGCACGTATTCGGCGGTGACCCCGTACTTGACGCAGCACAGGCCGCCGGAGCCGGTGCCGATGTTGCCGCCGATGGTGCACTGCTCCCAGCTGGAGGGGTCGGGCGGGTAGTACAGGCCGTGTTCGGCGACGGCCCGGGACAGGACGGCGTTGACGACGCCGGGTTCGACGACGGCGATGCGGTCGACGGTGTCGATCTCCAGGATCCGGTCCATCCGGATCAGGGAGAGCACGATGCAGCCGTCGGTGGCGTTGGCCGCGCCGGACAGGCCCGTGCGGGCGCCCTGCGGGACGACGGGGACGCGTAGGGCGGTGGCGGTGCGCAGGACGTGCTGCACCTGTTCGACGGTGCGGGGCAGGACGACGGCCGCCGGGGTGCCGGCGGGGCAGAAGGTGGCCATGTCGGTGGCGTAGGAGGCGGTGACCTCGGGGTCGGTGAGGACGGCCTCGGCGGGGAGCCCTTCCAGCAGGCTCTCCTTCACCCGCGCGGGGAGCGGTGGCTGCGCGGGGTGCGGTACGGAGGCCGGGAGATCATCAGCTGTGAGATCCATGGGCTCAGCGTGGCACCGGGGGCCATCGGTGTGAACACGGCCGTTACCGGCTTCGGACAGCCGGGCCGTCTCTTCATATTGACGCACAGTGACTTCATGGACCGTATCGACGAGGAATCGCAGCAGCCCGTGCCGCCCGTGACCTTCACCGGCCGCAAGACGCTCGTGGCGGCCGCGGTTGCCGTGGTCCTGATCGTCGGGGCGCTGGTGATCCGGCCGGCCCGCCAGGACGACGACGCGCGTCCGCCGGGCCCCAGCGAACGGGCCGCCTCGGCGGTCGGGATGGGCGCGCCCGCGTCGGCGGTGGACCTGACGGCGCTGGTCGCCGACCGGGAGAAGTGGGTCGCGGTCCATCCGGACGACGAGGGGTCGTGGGCGGTGCTCGGGGCGGCGTACCTGGAGCAGGCGCGGCGGACGGCGGCGCCGGGCTGGTTCCCGAAGGCGGAGAAGGCGCTGAAGCGGTCGCTGGAGATCCATCCGGCCGAGAAGGGCAACTTCGACGCGATGACGGGCATGGGCACGCTGGCCAACGCCCGCGGGGACTACACCACCGGCAAGAAGTGGGGCGAGCTCGTACGGGCGCAGGCACCGCAGCGGTGGACGGCGTACCCGGTGCTGGTGGACGCCTACTCGGGTCTGGGGGACTACAAGGGCGCCGAGCGGGCGATGGAGCGGCTGGTGGACCTGCGGCCGGGGCTGACGGCGTTCGTCCGGGCCTCGCAGGTCTACCGCGACCGCGGCTGGCGCGAGGACGCGGCGATGGCGATGGAGCACGCGGCGGCCGCGGCGAAGTCCCCGGCGGAGAAGGCGTACGTGCTGTTCCGGCTCGGGGAGCTGGCCTGGGAGCGCGGGGAGACGACGGAGGCGCTCGGCCAGTACGAGGGCGCCCTGCGGGCGGACCCGGCGCAGGCGGAGGCCCTCGGCGGCCGGGCGCGGGCGCTGGCCGGGCTGGGCCGGGGCGGGGAGGCGGTACGGGACTACCGGCTGGCGCTGGGCCGGGCGCCGATGCCGCGACTGGCGCTGGAGCTGGGCGAGTTGCTGGAGTCGCTGGGGCGGGCGGACGAGGCGCGGGTGCCCTACGACATGCTGCGGGCGGCCGCGGCGCGGGAGGGGGCGGACGGGGCGGACGACGAGGTGGTCCTCGGCCTGTTCGAGGCGGATCACGGGGATCCGGCCGCGGCGGTGCGGCGGCTCACGCAGGAGTGGGCGCGGCACAAGAACATGCAGGTGGCGGATGCGCTGGGGTGGGCGCTGCACAGGTCGGGGGATGACACGGCGGCCCTGGAGTACGCGAAGAAGGCGACGGACCGGGGTTTGCGCAGTGCGGACTTCGCCTACCACCTGGCGATGATCGAGCGGGGTGTCGGGGACGAGGCCGGGGCGCGGCGCCACCTGCAGGAGGCGATGCGCACGAACCCGCGGTTCTCGCCGGTGCGGGTGCCGCTGGTGAAGGAGGCCCTGGCCTCGATCGGCCAGCCGCCGCCGGGCGGTCCGGAGAACATGCAGCCGCCCACGCCTTGGGTGGCGCCGGAACTGCCCAAACCGGCCAAGCCGGCCAAGCCCGCCAAGCCCGCGCCGAATCCCGCGGTGGCGAAGGCGGCCGCGCAGAAGCCGGGCGGGCAGAAGCCGGGCGGGCAGCCGAAGCCGGCCGCCGCGCCGGCGAAGCCGAAGCCGGCCCCTTCGCCGGCGCTGACGCCGGCACCGGGCCCGTCGGGTGAGTGACGGCCGCGGGCCGGGGCCCGGGAGCGAGTGCCCCGGACCCCGGCCGCGTCACCGCCGGCCCGCGGGGGGCCTGCGTACCCGCTGTGGCGGCTAGAGGTTGCCGCGCTTGGCCTGCTCGCGCTCGATGGCCTCGAACAGGGCCTTGAAGTTGCCCTTGCCGAAGCCCATGGAGCCGTGGCGCTCGATCATCTCGAAGAAGACCGTCGGGCGGTCCTGCACCGGCTTGGTGAAGATCTGCAGCAGGTAGCCGTCCTCGTCGCGGTCCGCGAGGATCTTCAGCTCGCGCAGGGTCTCGATCGGGACGCGGGTGTCGCCGACCCACTCGCCGAGCGTGTCGTAGTACGAGTCCGGGGTGTCCAGGAACTGCACGCCCGCCGCCCGCATCGCGCGCACCGTCGCCACGATGTCGTTGGTCGCCAGCGCGATGTGCTGGACGCCGGCGCCGCCGTAGAACTCCAGGTACTCGTCGATCTGCGACTTCTTCTTCGCGATCGCCGGCTCGTTGATCGGGAACTTGACCTTCAGGGTGCCGTCCGCGACCACCTTCGACATCAGCGCCGAGTACTCGGTCGCGATGTCGTCGCCCACGAACTCCTTCATGTTCGTGAAGCCCATGACCTTGTTGTAGAAGCCGACCCACTCGTTCATGCGGCCGAGCTCGACGTTGCCGACGCAGTGGTCGATCGCCTGGAAGGTCCGCTTGGCCGGCGGCTCGACCATCGGGTCGACGGCGACGTAGCCCGGCAGGTAGGGGCCGGAGTAGTTCGAGCGGTCGACCAGGGTGTGGCGGGTCTGGCCGTAGGTGGCGATCGCGGCCAGCACGACCGTGCCGTGCTCGTCGGTCAGCTCGTACGGCTCGTCCAGGCCGCGCGCGCCCTGCTCGACGGCGTACTTGTACGCGGCGCGGGCGTCGGGGACCTCGATGGCGAGGTCGATGACGCCGTCACCGTGGTCGGCGACGTGCTCGGCGAGGAAGCGGCCGTGGTCCGTGGTCGCCTTGATGACCGAGGTCAGGACGAAGCGCGCGGCGCCGTTGGTGAGGACGTAGCTGGCCGTCTCGCGCACGCCGTTCTCCGGTCCGGAGTAGGCGACGAGCTTCATGCCGAAGGCGGTGGAGTAGTAGTGCGCGGCCTGCTTGGCGTTGCCGACGGCGAAGACGACCGCGTCCATGCCCTTCACCGGGAAGGGGTCTGCCTCACGCGCGGTGTGCGGGGTGGTTTCCAGATTCGTCGAAGACTCAGTCATGAGCGCAGAGTCCCGCCGATCCACAAGCTGCGCAATAGTTTCGATTTCTGCTGTACAGGTTGCCCAGTAGGGGCGGAGGATGACTGAGAGATCTGTGCAGGATGACCACTCCCCGAGCGCCCTGGAGGACCCCGATGGGAATCGACGCACTCGACGGCCGGCTCATCGTCCTGCTCGCGCGGGAGCCGAGGATCGGGGTCCTGGAGGCCTCGCGCCGGCTCGGCGTGGCCCGCGGCACCGTGCAGGCCCGGCTCGACCGGCTCCAGGCGAACGGGGTGATCCGCGGATTCGGCCCCCAGGTCGATCCGGCCGCCCTCGGGTATCCGGTGACGGCCTTCGCCACGCTGGAGATCAAGCAGGGCCAGGGAGCCGACGTACGGGCCCACTTGAGCGGGGTGCCGGAGGTGCTGGAGCTGCACACCACCACCGGGCACGGGGACATGCTGTGCCGGCTGGTGGCCCGGTCCAACGCCGACCTCCAGCGGGTCATCGACCGGGTGGTCGGCTTCGAGGGGATCGTGCGGGCCTCGACGGCGATCGTCATGGAGAACCCGGTCCCGCTGCGGATCATCCCGCTGGTGGAGCAGGCGGCCGCGGACGGCTGAGCCCTTCCGCGGACGGGCCTGCCGGTTTCAAGGTAGGCGTTGCGGTTCCAAAGAAGGCGTTGCAAAGAAACCCTTGCATAGGACTCTTTGCATGCTTAGGGTTGAGGCATGCCCGAAGAACCCGGAACCGCCAAGCAGCCCACGGTCCGCACCCTGGACGCCCGCTCCCTGCGGGGGCTCGCCCACCCCCTGCGCATGCGCATGCTGGCCGCCCTGCGGCAGGACGGTCCGGCCACGGCCTCCCAGCTGGCCGAGCGGCTCGGCGAGTCCAGCGGCTCCACCAGCTACCACCTGCGCCAGCTCGCCGCGCACGGGTTCGTCGAGGACGCCCCGGAGCACGGCAAGGGCCGCGAGCGCTGGTGGCGGGCCGCCCACGACGGCACACGCTTCGACGAGTCGCTGACGTCCGACGACGACCCCGAGACGCGCGGCGCGGCCGACGTCTTCCTGCACGAGATCGCGGCGATCCACGCGCAGGAGATGAACACCTGGCTCGGCAGTGCGCACGGCTGGCCCGACACCTGGCGGCGCGCCTCGGACCTCAGCGACTTCACGCTGCAGCTGACGCCCGAGCAGAGCGGTGAACTGATCCAGAAGATGCACGCGCTGGTCAACAGCTACCGCGACCTGCCGCGGGCGCAGGACACGGAGACCGTCCGCGTCCACACCCACGCCTTCCCGCGCCGCAACGGCGCATAGCGCGTACGTCCACGCCGGCGCCCGCAGGCGGCCCGCGGGCGGCGGCAGGCGCCGCCAGGCACCCGCGGGCGGCCTGAGCGCCGTACGCCGGCCACCCGAATGTCATGGCCTTGTCATGACCTGCAGAAGAAGGAGTCCTGCCATGCACGCCTTCACGTCTCCCGAGAGCCACTTCGACGCCCACATCGCCCGTACCGCCGAGCTCGCCGCCGAGGCCGGGGCCTGGCGCCTGTGCCGGTCGGCCGCCCCCGCCATCTCCCTGCGCAACCGGCTCGGCGCGGCACTGATCGGCGCCGGGCTGCGCCTCGTACAGCCCGGCCCCCTCCCCGCACGGATCGCCCGCACCCCGCGCGCCGCATGAGCCGGCGGCCCTTCGCTGCCGTCCTGGCCGCCAACACCATCTCCATCGCCGGAAGTTCACTCACCCTCATCGGCGTCCCGTGGTTCGTCCTGCAGACCACGGGCAGCGCCGGGCGGGCCGGGGTGGTCGCCTTCTGCGCCACCCTGCCCGTCGTGGTCGCCGCCCTCGTCGGCGGCCCGGTCATCGACCGGATCGGCCGCCGCCGGGTATCCGCGGTCTCCGACCTGATCTGCGGGCTGGCCGTCGGCGCGATCCCGCTGCTGCACTACGCGGGCCTGCTGGAGTTCTGGATGCTGTGCGCGCTGATGGCCGTGGGCGGCCTCGTGCACACCCCCGGCCTGACCGCCCGCGGCGTCCTGCTGCCCAGCCTGGCCGAGCACTCCGGCACCACCCTCACCCGGGCGGCGGGCCTCTACGACGCGGTCTCGCGCGGAGCCCGGATGATCGGCGCCGCGGTGGCCGGCCTGCTGATCGCGGTGTTCGGGCCCGAGGCCGTCCTGCTGCTGGACGCGGCCACCTTCGCCGTGTCGGCGCTGCTGGTCACCGTCTTCCTGCGCGGGGTGCCGGCCGCCGATCCGCAACGTGCCGCCGGCAAGGCCTCGTTCGCCGCCTACCGGGTCGAACTCGCCGAGGGCTGGACCTTCCTGACCCGTTCGCGGCTGCTGCTCGGCATCACCCTGATGGTGATGATGACCAACGGCCTGGACCAGGGCTGGTCCTCGGTGCTGCTGCCCGTGCACGGCCGCGAGGCCCTCGGCGGCGCCACCGCGCTCGGCCTGCTGATCTCCCTGTTCGGCGGCTCCGCCCTGCTCGGCGCCCTGCTGTACGGGTGGTGGGGCGAGCGCTTCCCCCGCAGGACCGTCTTCGCGGCGGCCTTCCTGGCCTCCGGCGCGACCCGTTACGCGGTCGCCGCACTCACCGACAGCACGCTCCCGCTCGCCGTGACGATGGCCCTGGCCGGGCTGGGCGCGGGCATGCTGAACCCGATCCTGACCACCGTGGTCTACGAGAAGGTGCCGGAGGCCCTGCGCAGCCGGGTCGCCGGGGTGAGCACGGCGGGCTGTGAGCTGACCATGCCGCTGGGCGGGCTCGCCGCCGGTCTGCTGGTCGACGGGTTCGGGACGGCGCCGGCGCTGCTGCTGTTCGGCGGCACGTACCTGCTCGTCACGCTCGCGCCGCTGGTGTTCCCGGCCTGGCGCACCATGGAGCGGGCGGCCGGGCCGGTCAGCACGACGGAGCCGGCTCTCCCCGGTTCAGCGCCCGCAGGGCGTTCACCGCATCCGTCAGCGAACTGACGGGGACCAGCCGCAGCCCCTCGGGGAGCTCGGAGCGGGCGTCCGCGCACTCCGCCTCCGGTACGAGGAACACGTCCGCCCCGTCGCGGCGCGCGGCCTGGGTCTTCAGCGCCACTCCGCCGACGGCGCCGACCTTGCCGTCGGGGCTGATGGTGCCCGTGCCGGCGACGGTGCGGCCGCCGGTGAGCTCGCCGCCGCTGCCGTCCCCGTCGAGCTTGTCGACGATGCCGAGGGAGAAGAGGAGGCCGGCGCTCGGCCCGCCGACATCGGCGAGGTGGAGCTCCACCTTCACGTCCTTGGGATCCTTGTGGAGATAGCCGAGGGCGGCCTGGGAGGCGGCCGACTGCGAGGTGGCCATTTCCTCCAGGTTGCGCTCTTCGATCTCCTCGTCGGTTCCGCCCGAGGGGTAGACGGCCTCCTTGGGCATGACCGCCCGCGTGGAGTCGAACAGGTTGTCCAGCAGCTCGGGCAGGGTCACCGTGGTCGACGGGCCGGTCGCCTGGATGGTGGTCATCCGCAGCTGGCCGGTGGTCTGCCGGGTCGGCGCGCCGGAGACGACGATGACCTGCTTGCCGTCCCGGACCCCGAGCACGTCGGCCGTGGGCCCGGGCTGGGCGACCACGAACGGCAGCGGCGCGAAGGCGGCGGCGGCGAACAGGCCGAGCACGGGCGCGGCGCAGACGGCCAGGGCGGCGGGACGCGGCAGACGTGTGAGGCGAGAGAGCACCCGGCCAATCTATCGGGCGCCCGATGCGGAGCAGCCGCGCCCCGGCGACGGGACGCGGCTGGGCGGACGGCGCCGTGCTGCACTGCGGACGGCGCCGGGGCCTCGGGTACGGGTGGAGCACCCGCCGGGCGGAAGGCTCAGCGCAGGGCGTCGGCGACCTCGCGGGCGGCGTCCACCACCCGCGGGCCGACCCGCTCGGGCACGGCGTCGGCCAGCATCACCACGCCGACGCTCCCCTCCAGCCCGGTGATGCCCACCAGCGGGGCCGCGGCTCCGCTCGCGCCCGCTTCGAGCTCCCCGTGGGTCAGCGTGTAGCCGGGCTCGATCAGCGAGCCCTGCCGCGCGGCCAGGATGGCCCGGCCGGCCGCGCCGCGGTCCAGCGGGTGGCGGAAGCCGGCCCGGTAGGCGACGTGGTAGTCGGTCCAGGTCGGCTCGACGACGGCCACGGCCAGCGCCTCGGTGCCGTCGACGAGGGTCAGGTGCGCGGTGGCGCCGATGTCCTCGGCGAGGGACCGCAGCGCGGGCAGGGCCGCCTCGCGTACGAGCGGGTGCACCTGCCGCCCCAGCCGCAGCACGCCGAGTCCGACCCGGGCCCGGCCGCCGAGGTCGCGGCGGACCAGGGCGTGCTGCTCCAGGGTGGCCAGCAGGCGGTAGACCACGGTGCGGTTGACACCGAGGCGGTTGGAGAGCTCGGTGACAGTCAGACCGTGGTCGGTGTCGGCGAGCAGCTTGAGGACCCTGAGCCCTCGGTCGAGAGTCTGGGAGGTTTCCGCGGTCACGACGCCTCTCCCTCTTTCGGTGGCGGCGGTGACTCTCGCGGGGTGGAGCGCTGCCGGTCCCTCGGCGACGCACGGAGAGGCCGCCGGTAGCGGCCATGGCACCGGCTGCGCTCCCGCGGCGGCGCTGCCACGGGGCGTTCGATGCGGGGACAGTAGCGAGCGGGTCCGCTCAGCGGAAGTCCTCGTCCAGAATCCGGGCGCGTACTACCCCTTTATGACGGTTTCCGCAGGCCCGTCGGCGTCAATTCGTGATCGGCGGCGACCGGTTGGGTCCGTACGAAGCACCGCACGGACCCCCCGGTCACATCTGGAGAAACCACCCACGCCGGCCCGGCGGCTCAGCGCATGCGCGTGGCCCACTCCTGGACCTTCTTGATCCGCTCCCGCAGCTGCCCGGCCGTGGCCTCCGCGCTCGGGGGCCCGCCGCACACGCGGCGCAGCTCCGTGTGGATCACGCCGTGCGGCTTGCCGCTCTGGTGGACGTACGCCCCCACCATCGTGTTCAGCGACTTGCGCAGCTCCAGCAGCTCCTTGTGGGAGACCACCGGCCGCCGCTCCGCGGGCAGTTCCAGCAGGTCGGCCTCGGCGTCGGGCTTGCGGCGGCTGTGTGCGATCTGCCGCGACTGCCGCTTCTGGAGGAGCAGCTGCACCTGGTCGGGCTCCAGCAGCCCCGGGATGCCGAGGTAGTCCTGCTCCTCCTCGCTGCCCGGGTGGGCCTGCATGCCGAACTCGGCCCCGTCGTAGAGCACCCGGTCGAAGACGGCGTCGGACTCCAGCGCCTCGAAGGACATCTGCTCGTCCTCGCCGGTGTCCTCGTCCTCCTGGCGGTTCGCCTCCTCCATCTCCTTCTCGGACTCGGCGTACGGGTCCTCCTCGCCCTGCTTCTTCGGCCGGTCCAGGACGTGGTCGCGCTCGACCTCCATCTCGTTGGCGAAGCCGAGCAGGTAGGGGATCGTCGGAAGGAACACGGAGGCCGTCTCGCCACGTCTGCGCGAACGCACGAAACGTCCGACGGCCTGGGCGAAGAACAGCGGGGTCGAGATGGTCGTCGCGTACACGCCGACCGCGAGGCGCGGTACGTCGACGCCTTCGGACACCATCCGGACCGCGACCATCCAGCGGTCGTCGTTCCCGCTGAAGTCGTCGATCCGCTTCGAGGCGCCCGCGTCGTCGGAGAGCACGAGGGTCGCCTTGGTCCCGGTGATCTCGCGGATCAGCTTGGCGTACGCGCGCGCCGCGTCCTGGTCGGAGGCGATGACCAGGCCGCCCGCGTCGGGGATGCTCTTGCGCACCTCCGTCAGCCGCTGGTCGGCGGCGCGCAGCACGTTCGGCATCCATTCGCCGCGCGGGTCCAGCGCCGTGCGCCAGGCCTGCGAGATGGCGTCCTTGGTCATGGGCTCGCCGAGGCGGGCGGCGATCTCGTCGCCGGCCTTCGTCCGCCAGCGCATGTTGCCGCTGTAGGAGAGGAAGATCACCGGCCGGACGACGCCGTCGCCGAGGGCGTTCCCGTAGCCGTAGGTGTAGTCGGCGGAGGAGCGCCGGATCCCGTCGTTCCCCTCTTCATAGGTGACGAAGGGGATGGGGTTGGTGTCGGACCGGAAGGGCGTACCGGTCAGGGCCAGGCGGCGGGTCGCCGGGTCGAAGGCCTCCAGGCAGGCCTCGCCCCAGGACTTGGAGTCGCCGGCGTGGTGGATCTCGTCGAGGATGACCAGCGTCTTGCGCTGCTCGCAGCGGTTGCGGTGCAGCATCGGGCGGACGCCGACGCCCGCGTAGGTGACGGCGACGCCGTGGTACTCCTTGCTGAGCGGCCCGGCGGAGTAGTCGGGGTCCAGCCGGATGCCTATCCGGGCGGCGGCCTCGGCCCACTGCTTCTTCAGGTGCTCGGTGGGCGCGACGACGGTCACCTGCTGCACGACGTGGTGGTGCAGCAGCCAGGACGCCAGGGTCAGGGCGAAGGTCGTCTTGCCTGCGCCGGGCGTGGCCACCGCGAGGAAGTCGCGGGGCTGGGTCTGCAGATACCGGTCCAGCGCACCCTGCTGCCAGGCGCGCAGCTTGCTGGCGGTGCCCCACGGGGCACGGCCGGGGAAGGCGGGTGAGAGGTGGTGGGAGGCGGTAGTAGTCACGGTCTCCGGTTCGGGCTCTCGGCGGCGGTCGTACGTAGGACAACCGGGCCACCCTACCGGTGCGGGCCCGCCCCCCGAGGAGGGACAGGCCCGTGACCTCGACGGGTGCGGCGAGCGTCACACCGGGCGGGCCGGCGCCAGTTGCCGCAGCCGCCCGGCGACCCGTGCCACGTCGGCCTCCTGCCCGGACGCGACGTCGATCACCAGCGCGTAGGCGGTGTCCTGGTCGGCGTCGGCGAGGTCGATCCCGTTGACGGCGAGGAAGGTCGCGGCGGCGAGCCAGGCGGTCCGCTTGTTCCCGTCGACCAGGGGGTGGTTCGTCGCGATGCCGTGGAGGAGCGCGGCGGCCTGCTCGTACGGGTCCTCGTACGCGGGCGTCCCGAACATGCGCGCCCGCGGCCGGTGCACGGCGGACTCCAGCAGCCCGGGGGCGCGCAGCTCGACCGGCTGGTCCTGGGCGAGGCAGGCGTGCCGGGCGAGGTCGAGGACCTCGGCGAGGGTGAGGTGGCGGACTGCGGCGGCCCGGACCGTCCCGCTCATGCGCCGAGCCGCTTCAGGAGTCCGGCGTGCCGCTGCGCCAGGCGGGCGGCCTCGTCGCCGACGCGCGCCCGCTCCCGGCGCAGGTGCTCCCGCACGGCCGCGAGCGCCAGCTCCTCGGGGCTGGTTCCGGTGGCGTCGGCGAGGTCGTCGAGCTCGGCCCGCTCGGCGCCGGAAAGCGGGATGATCAACTGCTGCATGTCCTGACCCTAGCGGGCCGGGCCGGGGCTGCCCACTGGATTCGGGTCCTTGTCATGGAGCCGGGTGGCGACCCAGGCGCCGACGAGCGCGACGGCGGCCATCGGCAGGAAGACCACCACGAACGCGGCGGGGTGCGAGGCCGTCGCCCCCTCCCGGAGGGTGTGGGCGGCGCCCACCGCTCCCCCGCCGAGCGCGGCGAAGGCGGCCCCGCCCGCGGCCAGCAGCACCACGTTGGCCAGGGCGTCCGAGATCTGCAGGGCGGCGGAGTTGGCCCCCGCCTCCTCCGGCGCGGACAGCTTCAGCAGCAGCACGCTCGTCGAGCCGATCACCAGCCCCATCCCCAGGCATCCCAGCGCCCAGACCAGCGCCACCGTCCACACCGGCACCCACGGCACCAGCACCGCCGGCGCCCCCGCGATGGCGGCGGCCACCATCACCATCCCGCACACCATCAGCCGCTCCCGGTACGGCGCCATCCGCCCCTTGGACTGCACCCACGAGCCGCCCGCCCAGGTCACCCCGCCCAGCGCGAGCGAGAACCCGGCGAGCGTCGGGCTCAGTCCGCGCTGGGTGACCAGCATCAGCGGCACGAAGCTCTCCGCGGCGATGAACGAGCCGGCCGCGACCCCGCGCAGCAGCACCACCGAGGGCAGCCCGCGCCGCGCCAGGTAGGTCCCGCGCGGCAGCAGGCCGTTCCTGAACGCCACCGCGGGCACCAGCAGGGCCGCCCCGACGAGAGCCGGCAGCACCGACACCCACCGCAGGTCCTGGGCGGCGTACTGGAGCAGCCCCGCCCCGACGGAGATCCCGAGCGCCAGCCGGATCCGCCGCCCGTCGAAGGCGGCGGGCGGCGCGTCGGGGTCCACGGGGCCGGAGGCGGTCCGCCGTATCGCGGGCAGCGCGACCGCCAGCGGCACCACGACCAGCGCCGGAATCCCGAGGAACACCCACCGCCATCCGAGGTGTTCGGTCACCGTCCCGGAGGCCAGCGGTCCCACGATGGACGGCACGACCCAGCTCGCGGCGAAGGCGGCCATGATCGCCGGCCGCAGCCGCTCCTCGTAGGCCCGGCTGACGACGACGTACAGGGCGACGATCACCAGCCCGCCCCCGAAACCCTGCACGGCCCGCCCGAGCACGAACACCCCCATGACCCCGGCGGTCCCGCAGCACACCAGCCCGGCGGCGAAGGCCCCGATCCCGACGGTGAGCGGCCGCAACGGCCCCCGCCGGTCGGCCCACTGCCCGGAGAGCACCATGCCGAAGAGGCTGGTGGTGAAGTAGGCGGAGAACCCGAAGGCGTAGAGCCCGATCCCGTCGAGCTCGCGTGCGGCGACGGGCATGGCGGTGCCGACGGCGGTGGCCTCGAACGCGATGAGGAACACCACGGAGATGATCCCGACGCTGAGCGTCCGGTACGCGGACCCGAGGATCCCGCCCCCGGCCTGGGGCGGGACCGGCACGCTGCGCTGCGGAACGCGGGGTTCAAGGGCACTCATCGCCCCAGGGTAAGGCCCGTAGCCACAGGGCGCCCCTGTCATTTCGACGGACCCCCGCCTCGGCCGCCGGACCTAGGACCGCCCGGACTGTGAACGCGGCATGGCAGTCCCGTTGCAGCCCCCGCACCACCCTTCCGGCAGCCCCGGGCCCGCCGTAGCGTCATCCCCGGAAGCACCGCACGGCCGTGTGCCCGAGTGGTTGAGGGACTCGCCTGCAAAGCGAGTTACGCCGGTTCGATTCCGGTCACGGCCTCCACGGCAAGGCCGCCCAGACCAGGTCCGGGCGGCCTTTGCGTTTGACCGGAACCGCGGCGTTCTCGGTCCCGCGGACTCCCCGTGCCGCGGTCCCCGGATGCTAGGCAGCGCACCGAAGCTGCTCAGTGGCGAAGTCGTAGTAGTGCTTCATCAGCCCGGTGAACAACTGCCGCGGATTCCTGGGTTTTCCCGCTCCGGAGCCGTCATCGAGGCTGAGCTCCAGCTCGAAAGTCTCATCGGACCGCCTGCACGTGAGTGCGACCACCGCCCCGCCGTCCCAAACGAGCCCCTTCTTTCCGAAGCTGAGCTTGTCAGGATGCTGCTCCTGCTGGGTGTCCCAGAAGAAGTCCTGTCCCGCCGCCAGTCGCCATGCCCGGGCGTGGAACCGGATGTCCCCGTCCAGGAAGAGCGTGCACGATGTCCTCTTGTTGTCCTGCGAAAGCTCGAACATAGCAGGCGAGTCGTCCCGGACCCTTTTGCCCTGGCCCACCAGTGGGGCCACGTCGTCACTCTCAAAGACGCCCGCACCCCAGCAAACGCGTTCGGGCAGCGAAGCGGCCTCCTGTGCGGACTGCCCCGAGGAGCATGCGGACAGCAGCAGGCCTGCAGTCGTCGCGCCGACGACGAATCGGAGGAGCCTGCGGCAGGCCACGTCAGGATTTGCCTTTCCCGGAGGCCATGAGGTCGCGGCCGACCGAGTGGGCGGTCTTGGCCTCCTTTGACGCCACACCGGCAAGGTCGTTCATATCGGTCTGACTGATGTCCGACCCTCGGGCCGCGTTGCGGACAGCGGTTGCCGCGGATTCACCAGCCGCCGTCTGCGCCCTGGCGTAGTCGGCAATCACCCCCTTTTCCGTCTTGCCCATCTTCTTGGCTACGTCTTCCTTCGCGCCGTCGACAACTGCCTCAGTGATGTCCTCCTGGAGCCATTCCACGACATCACCGGCCACTGGAACCATCTCCAGGTACTTGCTGCCGGCCATGCTGATACCGCGATTGACCCATTTGGCGGTGTCCTCGACGCCCTTGACGTACTCCTCGTTGGTGTGTGCAGCTTCACCGAGCGTGCCTTGGGCCCGGGCCTCGGAGAGCATGCCTGCGATCTGACCGCCGGGGTTCACGGCATTCGCGATGGCCGCGTCCAGCTCGCGGTGCTGGGCGCGGTGCTCGATGACATCGCTGACCAGCGCCGTGGTGTAAGCCTGCTGGGCGTTGGTGATCGCCCCGTACGCCTCGGGGTCCTGGGCCACTGCACCGAGGAACCGGGCCATCTGGGACTTTTCGAAGTCGGCCCGGTCGCCGAAGGTCTTGATCTGGTGGCCGCCGTTCTCGGCTGCGGCCTGCAGGTCAGGCATGTACTCGGCAGCCATCTGCCCGAAGTGGCCGACCAGTCCGGCCAGGGGGGCCGGGGGGTCGCTGTCGTCGCCGCCGGGAGCCTTCACGACCAGTTCCGGATCGTCTCCGAGCTTGGCCACGACACGTTCCATGACGGCCGCCATCTCCTTGGTGTGCGGGACGGGCTTCGCGTCCGCGTCACCCGTCACGCGGCCCGAGACCGCCGCCTCCAGGGCGTTGCCGAGGGCGTCCTGCGCCGGATGGGCCGCGCCGGTCCTCGTGATGTCGAAGCCGTCCATGTAGGGCTTCTTGTCGAGCATGTAGTCGACCATGCCCTGCGCCTTGCCGTGCTGCCCGCCGACCGCTTTGTCGGCCTTCGTGACGATGCCGTCGCCGTTAATGTCCTCACGCACCGGCTCGTTGAAGAATGCCGTCGCCGCGTCCGGGTTGTTGTTCAACGCCTCCATCAGGCCCGTCAGCGGGTAGAAGCCCCTGCCGCCCTCGGCCCCGTGGTTGAGGCTCATGTTCAGGTCCTGCGGCGCTCCGTACTCCCAGGCCTTCGGATCCTTGCGGTCCATCGCGACCATGTCGCGGCCGACCGCCGTCAGGAACTCCTTGTCGTACGTCCCCTCCCGCAGCAGCGAGCCCAGCGCCTGGTAGCCGTAGAC
This sequence comes from Streptomyces sp. NPDC006326, assembly GCF_040612915.1. Classification (NCBI taxonomy): domain Bacteria; kingdom Bacillati; phylum Actinomycetota; class Actinomycetes; order Kitasatosporales; family Streptomycetaceae; genus Streptomyces; species Streptomyces sp. NPDC006326. The sequence continues at coordinate 159,360 of NZ_JBEXRC010000007.1, forward strand.
CTTCGTCATCAGCCCGACGTCGATCTCCTTGCGGCCCGCCTTCATCAGCTGGGTCGTCCAAGCGGCATCAAGGTGGTTCGGGACGTCCTTGTGGGTCGCGAGACCCAGCATCGCACCGAGATCGCTCTGGATGTTCCCGACCATCAGCGCCCGGTCCCTGCCCGCCGCACCGAGGCCGGTCGCGTCCAGGGACATCTTCGAGTAGGCCTCCAGCGTGCCCTCTGGGCCCATCTGGCGGTAGAAGCCGGTGGCGAACTCGGGGTCGTTGCGGTTGTCGTCGAGGAGGTCTTCCAGCTGACGCAACGCCTCGGGGTTGCGTGCCGTCCCTCCCTCGCCGGAGACCTTCTTCATCAGGTCCGCCGCACGGTCCACCTGCTCGGCGTCGAGTGTCGTGTACTTCGGGGCGGTGAAGTTGTTGTCGTCCGTCACGTTCGCCTGGAGTACGCGCACCAGCGAGTCGTCGGCGTCCTGGGCATCCTCGACTGCCCGGTTGACCCGTTCCTGCCACAGGCTCCGGTTCTTGCGCAGCGACTCCTGGTAATCCGGGTCGTGCTGGGCGGCGTACTGGTCCTTCGGATCGGCGAACGGGACGGCGCTGACCCGCCCCGTCTCGTCGATCCGGAATCCCGATGCCGACGCCTCTTCGGCCAGCTTCTTGAGCGTGTCCTGGGCGGCCTTGATGGTGGCGTGCCCGTCGGTGAGAACCAGGTGGACGCCCTTCGCCTCCTTGGCGGCGTCCTCGAACTCCTTGGCCGTCTTGTCGATGAACGACCGTGCGACACCTGCCGTGACGCCGTTCCACTCCGCCTTGTCGGCCTTGGCCTTCATTCCGTTGCGGGCCGCCTCGGCAAGCTCGTCCAGCTTCTTGACCATCGCAGCCCAGTCGCCGATGGCCGTCTGGAGCTTGCCCAAGGGAGCGTTCATCACGTTCTCGTACGTCAGCACGTGCTCTCCTGCGTCTTCCGCTACTTGAGGAGTCCGTCGATCTTGGAAGCGGTGAACTCGGCGTAGAGGGTCTTCTCCTCCTTGGCGTGGGAGGCCACGGAGTAGTTGAGTCCGTTGGAGATGTTCGCGCAGGCGGCGATGAGGGTCTTGAGCTGGCTTTCCCAGCGGGTGTTCACCTTGAGGAGGGCCGCCCCGCTGGCGAAGTTCTCCTTCGTGAGCGCATTCGCCGCTTCGGAGGTGGCGGTGGCGGCGTGCTTGCCGTCCGTTTGCAGGCGGGAGTGGAGCTTGTACGCCTCGGTGCCGATGGCGCCGATGTGGTCCTGGTTGAGCTCCAGGTCGCCGCTGCCGGCGCCGCCGCTGCCGCTGCCTCCGGGGTCGGCGGGGACGTGGTTGAGCCGCATGGAGACGTTGGCCGCGGCGGTGGCCCGGGCGGCGGACCATTCCTCGTCGAACGACATCGCGTGCTCGTCTCCTTCCGTACTACCCCGGTACGCGTGGTGACGGCTCGGCTCGGCTCGGCGCCGTCGTTCTCGCGACCGCTGGGGGTCGCGAGGGCGGACGACACCGTAGCCGACGGGGTCGGTTCGCTCGACGTCTGCGCAGGGAGACCGGGGGCGGAAGGATGCAATTGAAGCCACCCGGGGGTGGGGGTGCAGGAGGCACGCACGGGTGGTGGCGCTGTTGGCGTGCACGCTGCGCCGAGAGTGGGACGCTTTCCGGACAAGATGAGGATCACCCCGCCGGGACCGAGCGGAGGTGACGGGGGCCGACCAGGCCCCCGCCCCGGTCAGCGGTTCCGGCGAACGACCACTGCGACCACGGCCCCACCGATGATCACGCAGGCACCCAGCCCGAGGGCGATCCAGGGCAGGTTGCTGCCTCCGCCGTCGTTCTTGGCCGCGGCCTGAGGGGCGCTGGATTCCGGCTTCTTGCCGTCGGCCGACGGGGCGGGCGAGTTCTTGGCGTCGGCGGCGGCCAGGTCGGGGAGCGGGTACACGTCCGCGGGGCCGGGGTCGCCGGGAGTCGGCAGCGCGACCTTGGGCCGCACGATGCCGTAACCGAGGTAGTCGTTCCTCTCCTTACCGTCGTCGGCCTTGCCGGCGGTGTTCAGGAGGACACGGAGGACCTGGTTGTTGGTCCAGTCGGGGTGGGCGGACCAGAGGAGAGCGGCGGAGGCGGACGCGAGGGCCGTCGCATCACTCGTGCCGTGTGACTTACAGACTTCCGTCTCGCCCGCACAGGCAGTGAAGATGTCTATGCCTGGAGCCGAAAGGTCCACTTGAGCACCGTGCTGGGACTCTGCAGTCGCCTCACCGTTGGGCCCCACGGCTGCCACACCGACTACACCTGGCGTAGCAGCGGGGTAGAGAACCTGATTGGTGGTGTCGCCGGCATTTCCGACACCCGCGAAAATCAGCTTACCTTTGGAAAGGGCGTATTTGACCGCCTCAAGCCGAGCCGGGTCATCCTTGGACCTGACCATCGAGATATTGATGACTTTAGCTTCCGAGTCCGCCGCGTACCTGATCGCTTCGGTCCATGAAGGGCTCGTTTCGTTGTATTCGTGAGGAACGCGAATCGGGAGGATTTTCGCGCCAGGCGCAAGGCCGAAGGCGCCGTCCCCACTCGGGTGCTTGCCGGAGCCAGCGATTATCGCAGCCATCGTCGTGCCGTGTTTGTCATAGTCGGTGCGCTCATCGCCCTCGTACGACGTGGCAAAGTCCTTACCTGGCAGAACCTGGCCTTCCAGCTCCGGAACACGGGCGACGCCACTGTCAATGACAGCGACTGTTACCCCCTTACCCGTGGTGATCTTCCAGATGTCTTCGGCCTTCATGGCATCCAAATGCCACTGCTTGGACCGAATCGTCTCGGCATAGGCCGGGGTCGCGGCGACCCCGGCCAGCAGGAGGCCCACCAGGGCCGAGGTCGCCTTGCGCATGCGCATCCCGTGCAATGTCCGTTCTGCTCAGTCGATCACCGGCGGGACAACGCGATCGTTGCCCTGCCAGGTCTCTTCGTCCTCGGTCAGGTAGTCGGGGCGCTCGCCCTCACGCTGCTCACGCCGACCTGCCGGCGTATGGGTCCCCGCACCAGCGTGCCCCATCCCGCCGCGGGCCGGTCCCGTCCCGGAGCCGTTGCGCACGAGACCCGAACCGCCCTGGGTGAAGGGCTGACCGCCGGTGACCGGACGGCCGACCGCGCCCGGCTGGCGACCACCGACAACACCGCCCGGCTCCATGGCCAGCCGACGCCCCATCGTGGAGCCGCTCTGGCCCCCGTGGGGACCACTGCCTCCGCCAGGGTGCATGCCATTGGCCATGCCGCGACCGGGCTGCGAGCCGCCTTCGTGACCGATGACAGTGCCGCGCGGGATACCCTGCGTGGGTCCACCGGTGGTTACCTGGCGACCACCGACGATCCCGGTGTCACGCGGGAGTACAGGCGAAAGACCCCCGGTCTTCCCTCCGGGAGGTGCCAGAGACGGGAGCTTGCTGAGAGGGCCCCCACCACCGGGCAGCGTCGGTCCACTCATCGGGGGAAACGTCATGGGCGGCAACGGTCCAACCGGGGTGGGACCGGCCGGAACGGGAGCGGGGCCGGTGGGCAGGCTGACGACCGGAGGGACGGTCTTGTCCGGCAGGGTCCCCACGTGGTCGAGGTCCACGTCCACATTGTGGTCCGGGATGACGGGGACCGGCGCAGGTCCGGTGGTCGCGGGCGGCGTGGGGTTCGGCTGATGGCCGGGCGCCCATCCGGGCTCGTTGGACGGTCCATCGCTCCGCGGAGCCGACGCCACGTACGAGGGGCTGCCGGATCCGGATGTACTTGTGTAACCGCCTCCGGAGCGTCCTACGTACTCATCGCCGGAGACACCCGTCGGCTGGAACGGTTCCGGCGGCGGAGGGAACGTCGGGACTTCGACCTTGCCCATCTGCGTAGACGACTGGTCGTACGACCCAGCGAGCTTCGTCAGGCCGTCGACGGCCTTCTGGTGGTCGCTGTTCAGCTTGGCGCTGGCGATCTGGCCGAGCTTGGCCGAGTCCGGGTCGTTGTGGAACTGCTTGGCAGCCGCCAGGTTCTCCGCCATGGCCGTGTCGTACGAGGGCATGTTCTTCTTGACCTCGACCATGGTCTGGGCGGCCTCGGTCATCCACTTGCCGCCCGCGGCGCTGTACTCGCCCAGGCGCAGCGTCGCGTTGCCGGCCTGGGTCGTCCACTCCTCGAACTTGGTGGCGGCCTCGCCCTCCCAGCCCTTCACCTTGTGCTTCTTGAGGGCCTCGCCGATCTCCTTGATCGTGGCGGCGGCCTCCGTCAGTTGGGTGCCGCGGGTCTTCACCGTCTCCGGGTCGAGGGTGGCGACCATCGCGAGCAGCTGCTGGTGAGTGAACCCTTCGAAATTCGTCGCCATCAGATCTTGCCCTTCGGCTTGTGCTCGGCGTCCTTCTTCTGCTTCGCCATGGGGTCGCGCTCGGGGACGTAGTCCTTCTCCGCCTGGCGGACGATGGCCCGCATCCGGGCGCGCGTCTCCTCGTCGACACCCTCGTAGCCCTTGCCGGACGTCAGGATCGCGATGCCCAGCGCCTCGATCTGGCCCGCCAAGCCCTTGGACAAGTTCTGCAACTGTTCATGAACCGTCGAATACGTCTTGAAGAGGGCGTCGGCTTCGGCGAAGCCCTTGCCCAGGGAACCTGCCGGGAGGGTGCCGTGGGCCAGCTTCTTGTCGTCCGCCGGGGAGTCGCCGAGCTTCTTGAGCAGCTCGTCGACCACCTTCTTGTAGCCCTTGAACGTCTCGAAGTCGACCTCAAGTGCCTTCGCCTGCGCCATGATCGCTGCCGACAAATCCGTCGGACTGGCGATCAGTCCCGCCAGGCCCGACGCCTGCTCCTCTGCCACGATGGCCTCCCCGAATCCCCGTCATCCCCGTGGGCGCGGCGTTTCCGCCCTGCGCCCCGTCCCCGTTCGCACCCGTACGCACTCGAACGTACCCGCACGTAACACGTCCTACCGATCACTTTAGCGACCGCCACCGACAGTCCCAACCTCGGGGTTGCACGTGCAATGCGGGTCACACGCTCACGAGTTGGGCGCCGCCACCGCCGATGACGGCCTGATCGGGAGCCGGTTCACCGGGCGGCCCGTGGCCGCGCGTACTGCCGAGGCTACCGCCGCCGGCGTCGTCACCACAGGCACCGCGCTCGCCGCCTTCGCGCCGAACGGGGCCACCACGTCGCGTTCTTCGACCAGTTTGACGATGCGGACCGCCGGGGCGTCCAGTGACGTCGGCAGGGCGTAGCCCGTCAGGTCGGGGTGGCGGATCAGGCCCGAGGCCGAGCGGAGGTTCTCCGTCAGGGCCGCGCCCACGCCCTGGGTGACGCCCGCTTCGATACGGGCCTCCAACTGGCGGGGGTTGAGGACGCGGCCCACGTCCTGGGCCACCGCCAGCTCCACCACCCTGACCGAGCCCAGTTCGATGTCCACGTCGACCACCGCGCGGATCGCGCAGAAGGCCAGGCCCACGAAGGCGTCGCCCTGGCCGTCCGCATCCAGCGGTTCCGTGGGGTGGGGGCGGCACTGGGCCGTGGCCCAGAGTTCCTTGCCCGCCATGGCCTCCGCGACCGTCGTCGAGAACGCGCCGTCGTACGACGTGATCCGGCCGTCCTGGATCTGGAGGAGTTCCGTCGACATGCCCAGCTTGTGTGCCATGGGCTGGAGGAGCTGGGTACGGACCATCTTCGCGGCCCGTTCGACCGCGCCTCCCGACACCCACGTGTGGCGGCCGTGCGCCGACGGGCCCGCCGGCGGCTGGTCCGTGTCGACCGGGGCCGTCACCACCTCGTCCACGCCCAGGACCTCCTGGACGATCTGGCGGGCGAGGGTGGCGAAGCCCTGGCCGGTGTCGACCGCCGCGCAGATCACGGTGGCGGCTCCGTCGACCACCTTGACCGTGGCCGTCGACACCTCGTCCGTGCCCTCCGCGCCGAGCATGTGGACCATGCCGACGCCGTACCCGACGCCGCGCCGCACCGCGCCCGGCTCGCCCGCGCCCTCCGGGCCGCCCGGCAGGAGCCACTCGTCCTCCGGGGCGTCCTTGGGCAGGGAGGGCAGCTCGAAGTCGCGTACCGCGCGGAGCAGTTCGGCCACCGGGGCCGGGCAGGTGACCGTCTGGCCGGTGGGGAGCAGGTCGCCGGTGGCCAGTACGTTGCGCAGGCGCAGTTCGGCGCCGTCGATGCCGAGGGCGGCCGCGAGCTTGTCCATCTGGCCCTCGTACGCCGCGCAGACCTGCATGGCGCCCTCGCCGCGGACGTGGCCGGACGGCGGGTTGTTCGTACGGACCGCCCAGCCCTCGACGAAGGCGTGCGGGACGACGTACGGGCCGCAGGCGAAGGCCACCGCCGCCGCCAGGGACTCGGCGGAGGAGTCCGCGTAGGCGCCGGCGTCCATCAGGATCTGGGCCTCCACCTTGACCAGGCGGCCCTCCGCGTCCGCGTGGTGGCGGTAGCGCAGCAGCGTCGGGTGGCGGTGGGTGTGGCCGAGGAAGGACTCCTCGCGGGTGGCCGCGAGTTTGACCGGGTGGCCCGTACGGAGGGCGAGCAGGCCCAGCGGGAGCTGGAAGGCCGCGTCCTCGCGGTCGGCGGTGGCCCCGGGCACGCCGGTGACCACGACGCGGACGCGGTCGGGCTCCAGCCCGAAGCAGGCAGCGGCCAGGTCGCGGTCCAGGTGCGGGTCGGTGGAGGCGGTGTAGATCTCCACGCCGCCGTCGGGGCGCGGCACGGCCAGGCCGGCCTCGGCTCCGATGGGCGCCGGGTCCTGGCGGCCGATGCGGTAGAGGCCCTCGACGACGACCTCGCCGGTGGCCTCCGGGTCACCGTAGCGAAGCGGGATGTGCCGGATCAGGTTGCCGTCCGGGTGGAGGGGCGGGGCGCCGAAGGACTGCTCGGGGTCGGTGACGGCGTCGAGGAGTTCGTACTCCACCGCGATGGCGGCCGCGGCGAGGCGGGCCGTGTCCGGGTGGTCGGCGGCGACGGCGGCGATGGGTTCGCCGTGGTGGCGCACGACGTCGTGGGCGAAGACCGGCCGGTCGGCGATCCGGCGGCCGTGGGTGCTCGCGCCGGGGATGTCGGCGTGGGTGACGACGGCCCGCACGCCGGGCATCTCGGCGGCGGCCGAGGTGTCGACGGACACGATGCGGGCGTGGGCGTGCGGGGAGCGCAGCACGGCGGCCCAGAGCAGGCCCTCGGCCCACAGGTCGGCGGCGTAGGGGAAGGTGCCCTCGGCCTTGGCGCGGGTGTCGGCGGCCGGGACGGAGACGCCGATCCCGCGCAGGACCTCCTGCTCCCCCGCCTCCGCGACCGCGGCGGCCGCCGCCCCGGTCGACACCGTCACCGTCGCCGTCCCCGTCGCCGTGGCCGCGTCGTGCCCGCTCACGCCATGCCTCCGTTGTGGTGGGTCCCGTGGGGCCCGTCGGTCCCGTGCGCCCCCGGCATCCCGTGGACACCGCCCTCGCCGGGCGACGCCTGGTGCGGGATGTGCGGCAGGTGCGGGGGGTGCGGGGTGTGCGATTCGGCCGCTGCTGCCGCCGCCGCTGCCGCCTGCTGCGCATCGGCGGCGCCGGCCGCCTCCCGCTCGGCGACGACCTCGCGCACGGCCTCGATGACGCCCTTGTAGCCGGAGCAGCGGCACAGGTTCCCGCACAGGGCCTGGCGGGTCTCCAGCTCGCTCGGGGCGTGGTTGCCCTCCAGCAGGTCGTGGATGGTCATGGCCATGCCGGGCACGCAGAACCCGCACTGCACCGCACCCGACCTGCACAACGCCTGCTGCACGTCCGAGAGTTCCCCGCCGCTCGCGAGCCCCTCGACCGTACGGACCTCGCTGCCGGCGGCCGTCGCGGCCGGCACGAGGCAGGAGGCGACGAGCCGGCCGTCGACCTGCACGGCGCAGGCGCCGCACTCGCCCTGCGAGCAGCCGTCCTTGGCGCCGGCGAGGCCGAGGCGCTCGCGCAGCACGTAGAGGAGGGATTCGCCGATCCAGGCGCCGGTGACGGGGCGGTCGGCGCCGTTGACGCGCAGGACGTAGGAAGCCAGCGGGTGCTCGTGATGGGCGACGGCGGCGGCTTCCGGCTGGTTTTCGTACGTCGCCTCCTCGCCCGGGAAACCTTCGGGGGTCCCCGCACCCGCCGCCGCCACGGCGCCGTCCGCGGTACCCGCACCCGGCGCGGGCGCGGCCGCGTCTTCGCCGGAGCCGGGGAGGGAGGCTTCGGCGAAGCCGTGCCCCTCCGCCCCGGCAGGTTCCGCCGCGCCACCGCCCTGCCCGTGCCCGGAGGCGCTGAAGCCGTGCCCGAGGGTCCCCCCGGCCTCCGCGAAGCCGCCCGCGTACGCGGGGTCGGCCCCGCCCGCCGGAGCCTCGCCGCCCGCTTCGCCCCCGCCGTCGGGCACCGGGGCGGGATCCGCCCCGGCGACCACCGCGGGGCCGGGAACCGCTCCGGCCGCGGCGTCCTCGGCCGGGGTCTCGGCCTGCTCCGCCCCGGGGTGCGGCCGCTCCCCCGCAGCCGGCATCGCCGCCGGGCCGTGAGCGGCCTCGATGTCGTGCGGAGCCGCAGCCACGGGCTCCGGCTCGGGCCCGGCCGAAGCCGAGGTCACAGCGGAAGCCGAAGCCGAGGTCACAGCGGAAGCCCCAGCGGAAGCGCCAGCGGCACCGGAAGCCCCAGCCGCACCGGGAGCCGAAGCCGCGGCCCCGGCCACCCCGCCCTCCTGGTCGGGTCCGTCCGCAGCCGAAGCGGCGACCGCAGCCACCGCGGCCGGCTCCGGCAGGGTGCCCACGCCCGGCCCGCCCAGCACCCGCGGCCCGCGCCCCGGAGCAGCGACCCCGGCGGCGCCGGCCCCCGCGGCGCCGACCCCGGGGCCGCCGAGCAGCCGCAGGCCCGCGCCCGAGGTGGCCGGGCCGGCCGGGTCGGCCTGCGCGTCCGGAAGCACGCCGGAGCTCAGCGGGGCATCGGCGCGCGCCTTCTCGAAGTCGGGGTGCGCGGCCCAGGGGGCCGCCGCGCCGCCCGGCAGGGTCGCCGGGGCCTGGCTCCAGTCCGCCGTCGGCACGCTGGGGCGGAACTCGCCCGTCTGCTCGGACAGTTCCGGCAGGGTCCACTGCCCGGTCGCCACCGGCTCGGGCTCCTGCACCGCCTCCGGGAACCGCCAGGCGGCGGTGGCGCCGGGATCGTGCTCGGCCTCGGCGGGGGCCGTACCACCGGCCGGGTCCGCGAACGACGCGGCCACCGACGCGGGGATCGGGACCGACGCCGGGATCGGCCCGCCGAGCGGAGCCGGAGAGGCCGCACCGGCCGCGGGAGCCGCGCCTGCGCCCTGGGGCGCGCCCTCGCCCGCCTCCGGCCACTGCACGCCCGGAATCGTCCAGGTGCCCGTGGCCGCGGGGTCGGTACTGGCGCCGGAGCCGAGCGGCACGATCATCGGCGGCGGCACGTAGCCGTGCCCGGGGGCGGCGAGCGGCTCCCCGGTGCCGAGCGCGTCCAGCATGTCCTGCGGCAGCTTGACGAAGGCCGTCGCTTCGGAGTCGAAGTCACCGCCGTGCGGGACCGGCTCCCAGCCCCAGCCGGAACCGCCCTGGCCGCCCTGGTCCCCGTAGGCCCCCTGGTCCCCGTAGGCGCCCTGGTCCCCGTAGGCCCCCTGGACTCCGTAAGCGCCCTGGCCGCCCTGGTCTCCGTAGCCGCCCTGACCGCCCTGGCCCTCGATACCGCCCGCGGCCCCCGCGTCCTCCGTCGTACCGCTCACGTTCTCGTTCTCGTTCCCGCTCATGAGGTCAGCGCCCTCCCCAGGGCCCTCCGTGCCAGCACGGCCACCGTCCGCCGCAGATGCAGTACCCCGGGAGCCACCGGTTCCCCCTGGTCGGGGACGCAGGCGGCCGCGACGTACTCGCCGAAGGCCTCCAGCGCCTCGGGGGCCAGGTTCCGCTCCCCGTCCCAGTCGATCAACGAGGCCACCCACTGCTCGGCTTCCAGGGGCCGCAGCGGCATCGGGGCGACCGCGCCGATCGCGCAGCGCACGCCCCGGCGCGCCGGGTCCAGCACGAGCCCCACGGACGCCACCGCGCGCCCCGGCCCCGTACGGCCGGTGGCCTTCAGGAACACCTGCGGGGCGTGCAGCAGCGGCACCCGGACGAAGCCGATCAGTTCCCCGGGCCGCAGCATCTCGCGGCCGGCCAGCAGGTAGGAGACCGGGATCTCCCGCTGCGAGCCACCCGGGCCGACGACGAGGAGCACGGCCTCCAGCGCGGCCAGGACGGGCAGCGCGTCGCCCGTCGGCGCGGCGCTGGCGATGTTGCCGCCGAGCGTGCCCGCGTTGCGGATCTGCGGCGGTCCGGCGGCCCGGGCGGCCGCGGCGAGCGCGGGGATCAGGGCGGCGAAGTCCGGGCGCCCCATCCGGGCGTGGGTCAGGCCGGCGCCGAGCAGGGCATGGCCGTCCTGGTACTGCCAGCCGCGGATCTCGTTGATCCGGCCGAGGCCCACCAGAGCGGCGGGCCGCAGCTGACCGGCGTTGACGGCGGCCATGAGGTCGGTGCCACCGGCGACGGGCACGGCCGCGGGCATGGCGGTGAGCGCCGCCACCGCCTCGTCGAGCGAGGTCGGCAGCATCACGGACGGCGCCGCCTGCGGGCCCTGAGCCCCCTGAGAAGAATGCGGTCCGTGCACTGCGTGCGGTGCGTGCGTGGTCAACCCAGCTGCCCCTTCCCGATGTCCCGGTCCCGGCGCTCACGCCTGTCCGCCGTACGGTACGTGCTCACCGCCGGGACGTGGCAACTCTGGCACATCTTCCCCACCTCCCGGCGCGAGGGTCCGGCCTCCCGGCGCGAGGGTCCGGCGGGCGCCCCCGGGAGCTCCCATCCGTCCGGTTCGCCCCGTATGCACCACCTACCCTTCATATCCGAGACATCCCGCCCATTCCGTATGGGAGGAAACACCTGAATCAGGTGAATGGCCGTGATCTGCACCAGAGTTCCGCCCCGGCGCCGCGCACCCCCCGACGTGGACCGCGCCCCCCAAACCCGGCGACGTGACCCCCAGGCCGCACACCGTCCGGCTCACACCACGGGCGGCACGCCTTCGATCGGCCGCCCGAGCACCCCCGGCCGCCGCTGCCAGGGCAACGGGCCGCCCGGCGGGCGGTATTCGACGCCGAGCGCGTCCAACCGCCGGTAGTGCCCGGCCATCCGGGTCTCGAAGCCGGCGTAGTCGCGCGAGGCCGGCTCCGGCAGGCGCGACCACACCGTCTCGGCGAAGGCGGCCAGCCGCGGGAACACCTGGTAGTCGACGCGGCTCCGGTTCTCCATCACCTCGGTCCACACGTTGGCCTGGGCGCCCAGCACATGGGCGGCCGCCCGGGCCGGCAGCCCGGGCGGCACCGGTTCAAAGCGGTAGACGTCCTCCAGGGAGCGCACGTAGCCGATCGGCACCGGCTCGTCGGGGCCGCCCGCCTGACGGTGGTCCAGGTAGACCTGCTGCTCGGGGCACATCACCACGTCGTGTCCGGCCCGCGCGGCGGCGATCCCGCCCGCGTAGCCGCGCCAGGAGGACACCGCGGCCCCCGGGGCGAGTCCGCCCTCCAGGATCTCGTCCCAGCCGATCAGGCGCCGGCCGCGCCGGGCGAGCCAGGTGTCGAAGTGCCGGATGAACCAGGACCGGAGCCCTTCCTCGCCCGCCACCCCGAGTTCGCGGATCCGCGCCTGGGCGCGCGCCGAGGCGTGCCACTGCGTCGTGGGGCATTCGTCGCCGCCGACGTGCACGAACGGCGAGACCTCCGGCGGGAACAGCTCCAGCAGCTCCTCGAACACGCCCTCGTAGAAGCGCAGCACGGCCTCGGTCGGCGCGAGCACGTTCTCGCTGATCCCCCAGTCGTCCCACACCCCCAGTGCCGTGGTGTCGACCACGTCTGTGTTCCCCAGTTCGGGGTACGCGGCGATCGCCGCCTGGGAGTGCCCCGGCAGGTCGATCTCCGGGACCACCCGCACGTGCCGTTCGGCGGCGTAGGCGACGATCTCGCGGATGTCGTCCTGGGTGTAGAAGCCGCCGTGCGGGGTCTCGTTCCACAGCGGTGAGGCCCGGTGGCCCCAGCGGCTGCGGGGCCGCCAGGCGCCGACTCCGGTCAGCCGGGGGTGGCGCTTGATCTCGACGCGCCAGCCCTGGTCGTCCGTCAGGTGCAGGTGCAGCACGTTCAGCTTGTGGGCGGTGAGCAGGTCGATGGCGCGCAGTACGCCGTCCTTGGGCAGGAAGTGCCGGGCCACGTCGAGCATGAGCCCGCGCCAGCCGAAGCGGGGGCCGTCCGCGACCGTCCCGTACGGCAGGGTCCACACCCGGCCGCCCCGCCCGCCCAGCGGCGCCCGCCGGTGGGCGTCGGGGCCCAGCAGTTGACGCAGGGTCTGGGCGGCCCAGAACAGCCCTGCGGCGTCGGCGCCGGCCAGTTCCACGCCCGTGGCGTCGACCGTGATGCGGTGGCCCTCGGGCCCCTGCCGTGCGAGGCCCTCCGGGTCGAGGCGCAGCCGGATGTCCGCGGCGGCTCCCGGGCCGGCCTCGGGGAGGTCCCAGCCGGTGGCCGCGCCGAGCTCCCGGCGCAGCCAGCGCGCGGTGCCTCCGGCGCCGGGGCCGGTGGCGAGGAGGGGCCTCGGCCCGAAGGCGTACGGGGGCGCGTCCTCGCGGAGGTCGACGGTCTGGGGCAGCGGGATCAGGTCCATGCGGCGGGGCCCTTCGCGACGGGCGGCGAACGGGGGCGGGCGGGACGTTGCACGCTGCACGACGCCCGTTCCGCACCGTGCGCGCGTCACCGGCCGACCCTAGTACGCACGAGGCCCCCGGGGTACGCCCGTGCGCACCCCGGGGGCCTCGGTCCCGCATGCCGGCGGGCCCTCCGGCCGACCGGAGAAGCCGGTCAGCCGGTCAGCCGGTCAGCCGGTCAGCCGCCCGGACTAGTTGTCCTTGCCGCCCTTGTCCTTGTCCCCGCCGGGGCCCATGGACTCGTAGATCTCCTTGCACATGGGGCAGACGGGGTACTTCTTCGGGTCCCGGCCCGGCACCCACACCTTGCCGCAGAGCGCGACGACGGGGGTCCCGTCGAGGGCGCTCGCCATGATCTTGTCCTTCTGGACGTAGTGGGCGAAGCGCTCGTGGTCGCCGTCGCCGTGGGACACCTGCGGCGTCGGCTCTACGAGGGTCCCCGTACCAGTCCCGCGCTCGGGCTCAAGAGTGCTCATAAAAGCCAGGGTACCGACCCCCGGGCGGGTCAGTTGAGCAACGGGTCGTCCGGATAGGTGGCGACCATCGCGAGCTCGCTGCGCTGGCGGCGCAGTACGGCCCGCCACAGCCGTTCGGGGTCGGGAAAGGACACGTCGCCGGGCTCCGACTCCACCACGTACCAGGCGCCCTCGCCCAGCTCGGTCTCCAGCTGCCCGGGGCCCCAGCCGGAGTACCCGGCGAAGATGCGCAGCGAGCCCAGGGCCGATGCCAGCAGCTCCGGCGGGGCCTCCAGGTCCACCAGGCCGATCGCGCCGTGGACGCGGCGCCACCCGATCGGCCCCTCCTCGCCCGGGATGACCGCCACCCCCAGGGCGGAGTCCAGTCCCACCGGGCCGCCCTGGAAGACCACGCCCGGATCGCCGGCCAGGGTCGCCCACGGCAGCAGGATGTCGCCGACGCCCACCGGGGTGGGCCGGTTGAGGACCACGCCGAGCGAGCCCTGCTCGTCGTGGTCGAGCAGGAGCACCACCGCGCGGTCGAAATTCGGGTCCGCGAGGGCGGGGGTGGCCACGAGCAGCCGCCCTGTGAGGGAGGACACCTCGGTCATGGCGCCATGATCTCGCACATTCCCCCTTGAGGGGGAGCCCGGGAGGAGATCGGTTCGTGCGCGGCCCCGGGGCGCACGGCAGCAGACGGGAGCGCGCGGCGCCGGATCACACGGATGCCGTACGGGCGTCTGCACGGGCGCTGCACGGCAGCGACACGCGAACGACACACGCGGCACGGCCGACTTGCCCGGAACGCGACACTCCGCCATGGGGTGCGCACTCAGGGTGTTGTGGCTGATCCATGACAGTTCCCCGGCCGCGTCGGCCTTACGGAACGGGGGGTCGTGCCCCTTACCCTTTTCCCCTGGCCCCTGCCCACCATCCCCCTGGCCACCGCCGGGAGGACCCCCTCCGGAACGCGAGATTCATGACCGGCACAGACAGTGACGACGTTCTGCTTGTCCATGGCGGTACCCCGCTTGAGGGCGAGATCCGTGTCCGCGGTGCGAAGAACCTCGTGCCCAAGGCCATGGTCGCCGCTCTGCTCGGCAGCGAACCCAGCCGGCTCCGCAATGTCCCCGACATCCGCGACGTCCGGGTCGTCCGCGGCCTGCTCCAGCTGCACGGCGTGACCGTACGCCCGGGCGAGGAGCCGGGCGAGCTGGTGCTCGACCCGACGCACGTCGAGAGCGCGAACGTCGCCGACATCGACGCCCACGCGGGCTCGTCCCGCATCCCGATCCTCTTCTGCGGCCCGCTGCTGCACCGCCTCGGCCACGCCTTCATCCCGGGCCTCGGCGGCTGCGACATCGGCGGCCGGCCCATCGACTTCCACTTCGACGTGCTGCGCCAGTTCGGTGCGACCATCGAGAAGCGGGAGGACGGCCAGTACCTGGAGGCGCCGCAGCGGCTCCGGGGCTGCAAGATCCGCCTGCCGTACCCGTCGGTCGGTTCGACCGAACAGGTGCTTCTGACGGCCGTTCTGGCCGAGGGCGTGACCGAACTCAGCAACGCCGCCGTGGAACCGGAGATCGAGGACCTCATCTGCGTCCTGCAGAAGATGGGCGCCATCATCTCCATGGACACCGACCGGACCATCCGGATCACCGGTGTGGACCGCCTGGGCGGCTACAACCACAAGGCGCTCCCGGACCGCCTGGAGGCCGCCTCCTGGGCGTCCGCCGCGCTGGCGACCGGCGGCAACATCTACGTCCGCGGGGCGCAGCAGCGCTCGATGATGACCTTCCTCAACACCTACCGCAAGGTGGGCGGCGCGTTCGAGATCGACGACGAGGGCATCCGCTTCTGGCACCCGGGCGGTCCGCTCAACGCGATCGCGCTGGAGACGGACGTGCACCCCGGCTTCCAGACCGACTGGCAGCAGCCGCTGGTCGTGGCGCTGACGCAGGCCGCGGGCCTGTCCATCGTCCACGAGACGGTCTACGAGTCCCGTCTGGGATTCACCTCGGCGCTCAACCAGATGGGCGCGCACATCCAGCTGTACCGCGAGTGCCTGGGCGGCTCCGCCTGCCGCTTCGGCCAGCGCAACTTCCTGCACTCGGCGGTCGTCTCCGGCCCCACCAAGCTGCAGGGCGCCGATCTGGTGATCCCGGACCTGCGCGGCGGGTTCTCGTACCTGATCGCGGCGCTGGCGGCCGAGGGCACCTCTCGCGTCCACGGCATCGACCTGATCAACCGCGGCTACGAGAACTTCATGGAGAAGCTCGTGGAGCTGGGGGCCAAGGTCGAGCTCCCGGGCGGCGATCTGGTCTGAGCAGGGCGTCCAGGGCCCCTGAGGGGCCCTGGACAGGCCGAAGGGCGGCCACCCCGGTGGGGTGGCCGCCCTCCTGCTTTCGTGCGCGCTGCGCGGCGGGACGCGTACGGCGTGACGCGCGTGGCGTGACGGTACGGCTGCCGCTGCGTACTGCTGCCGTCCCGGGGGCTGTGCGGCCCCCGGCACAAGGGCGACTACTTGCCCTTGGCGGCTTCCTTGAGCTTGGAGCCCGCGGAGACCTTCACGCTGAAGCCGGCCGGGATCTGGATGGGGTCGCCGGTCTGCGGGTTGCGTGCGGTGCGAGCGGCACGGTGGGTGCGCTCGAAGGTCAGGAAGCCGGGGATGGTGACCTTCTCGTCGCCCTTGGCGACGACCTCACCGATGGTCTCGGCGAGGGCGGCCAGAACGGCGTCGGCGTCCTTGCGGGTCACCTCGGCGCGCTCGGACAGAGCGGCCACCAGCTCACTGCGGTTCATGTTGTACTCCCGTGTTCAACTTGCCATAGAGGCGTGAGATCGAAGCCGATGCTGCCAGGGCCCTCGGACAGTCCCCGGACCCGGGTCTGAACGTCAGACCCTCTCGCCCGGTTACGCATCCTGCCCCCACCAGCGGCGGGAAAGCCAATCCGGCACCCGCCAGGGTCACACGAAAAGCGCCACAGTCACGCCGCGGTGACGCTCCGTCCGCACTCGGGGGATGCGGACCGCGGACCTCGCGGGCATCCCCGCAACCCTAGAGGCGGCCCGCCGGGCCCGCATCTCGCGACGCGCCGGGAACCGGCGCCGCCCGCTAGGCGGTCGCGGGGCCCGTGGCGGCCGGGCCCTGCACGGCCGAGGCGGCCTTGCGGACCGCACCGGCGACGGCGCCCGCGACCTTGTCGTTGAAGACGGACGGGATGATGTAGTTCGCGTTCAGCTCGTCCTCGCCGACGACGTCGGCGAGCGCGGTCGCGGCGGCCAGCATCATGTCGGTGTTCACCGTACGGGACTGGGCGTCGAGCAGGCCGCGGAAGACACCCGGGAAGACCAGGACGTTGTTGATCTGGTTCGGGAAGTCGGAGCGTCCGGTGGCCACGACGGCGGCGGTCTGGCGGGCGACGGCCGGGTCCACCTCGGGGTCCGGGTTCGCGAGCGCGAACACGATCGCGCCGTCCGCCATGGCGGCGACGTCCTCGCCGGACAGGACGTTGGGGGCCGAGACGCCGATGAAGACGTCGGCGCCGACCACGGCCTCCCTCAACGTCCCCGTGTAGCCCTCGGGGTTGGTGTTCTCGGCGATCCAGCGCAGCGGGGAGTCGGCCGCGGCGTCGACCAGGTCGGGGCGGCCCGCGTGCACGACACCGTGGATGTCGGCGCTGACGACGTTCTTGACGCCGGCCGCGAGCAGCAGCTTGAGGATGGCCGTACCGGCCGCGCCGGCACCCGACATGACGACCTTGACGTCCCCAACTGCCTTGCCAACGACGCGAAGTGCGTTGGTGAGGGCGGCGAGGACCACGATGGCGGTGCCGTGCTGGTCGTCGTGGAAGACGGGGATGTCGAGGGCCTCGCGCAGCCGGGCCTCGATCTCGAAGCAGCGGGGTGCGGAGATGTCCTCCAGGTTGATGCCGGCGAAGCCGGGGGCGATGGCCTTGACGATCTCGACGATCGCGTCGGAGTCCTGGGTGTCCAGGCAGATCGGCCAGGCGTCGATGCCGGCGAAGCGCTTGAAGAGGGCCGCCTTGCCCTCCATGACGGGCAGCGCGGCCTTGGGCCCGATGTTGCCGAGGCCCAGGACGGCGGAGCCGTCCGTCACGACTGCGACGGAGTTGCGCTTGATGGTGAGGCGGCGCGCGTCCTCGGGGTTCTCGGCGATGGCCATGCACACGCGGGCCACGCCGGGGGTGTAGATCATCGAGAGGTCGTCGCGGTTGCGGATGGGGTGCTTGGACGCCATCTCGATCTTGCCGCCGAGGTGCATCAGGAAGGTCCGGTCGGAGACCTTGCCGAGGCTGACGCCCTCGATGCCGCGGAGCTTGCCGACGATCTCGTCGGCGTGCGCGGTGGAGGTCGCGGCGATGGTGACGTCGATACGGAGCTTTTCGTGGCCGGAGGCGGTCACGTCGAGGCCGGTGACCGAACCACCGGAGGACTCCACGGCGGTGGTGAGCTGGGAGACCGCGGTTCCGCTCGCGGGCACTTCCAGGCGGACCGTCATCGAGTACGAGACGCTGGGCGCCGTTGCCATGGCCGTGTTCCTCTTCTGTTCCCTGGTTCGCTGTCACAGGGCCCCGCTCACGCCCGGCGCGGCGGGACCTGTTGTCCGATCGTCCCACCTACCAGCCAGTACAAGGTAACCAGCTACAAATTTCGGAAAGACTCTTCCACCATACGAGATTGATCGACGCGGTGGAAGCGTGGCCCCTACGAAAAAGGTCCGCGCCCCTCGATTCCGAGGGGCGCGGACCTGTTCGCACGTATAAGACACCGACCCGCCATGCTCGCCTCGCGGCAAGTGGTCGCTCTAAGCGACGAAGGTTGGGCCCGGGGGCTTGGATCGAGCCGGTGTCGTACCCAGGCTAACAAAGGATCGCCCCAGCCGGTCCCCCTCGGGGGAGTTCGCCCCCTCTCACCACGCGTGTGGCCGCGGGCCATCCGTGCCCGGGCCCGTCCGCTGCCCGGCCGGGCCGTGATCCGCCGGACGGCCCCGGGCACGGATGGCCCGCGCCCGGACGGGCCCCAGGGCGCCGGCGGCGGGCCGCTACGGGCGCAGCAGCGCGGGCACGCCGTCCGCGTCGGGCTCGTCGCGGCCGGTCGACACCACCGTGAGCTGCTGGGTGGCCCGGGTCAGGGCCACGTACAGCACCCGCAGGCCGGCCGCGGACTCCTGGGCGATCTCCGCCGGGGAGACGACCACCGTGGCGTCGTACTCCAGGCCCTTGGCCTCCAGGCTGCCGAGGGCCACCGCCCGCTCGCCCAGGTCGGCCAGCCAGCCCGCGGCCTCCGCGCGCCGGTCCATCGCCACGACCACGCCGACCGTGCCGTCGACCTGGTCCAGCAGCCGCCGGGTTTCCTCCCGCACGGCCGCGCCCAGGTCGTCCCCGGTGGCGGTGAACCGCGGCTCCAGGCCCGTGGAGCGGACCGCGGTCGGCGGTTCCATGCCCGGCATCGCCTGCCGCAGGACGCGGGAGGCGACCTCGGCGACCTCGGCCGGGTTGCGGTAGTTCACCGTCAGGGTGAAGCGCCGCCGCGGCCGGGTCCCCAGGGCCTCGTCGCGGGCGGCGGCCGCCTCCTCCGGGTCCGTCCACGAGGACTGCGCCGGGTCGCCGACCACCGTCCAGGTGCCGTGCCGGCCGCGGCGGCCCACCATCCGCCACTGCATCGGCGTCAGGTCCTGCGCCTCGTCCACGATGACGTGGGCGTACTCGGTGCGCTCCGCCGCGATCCGCTCGGCCCGCTCCCACTGGGTCTCCTCGCGGGTCGGCATCAGCTCCTCCAGCCCGCTGAGCTGGTCCAGCGGGTCCAGCTCCCGCTTGCGCTTCGGCCGTGCGGGCGCCCCCAGCAGCTGCTGGAGCTCGTCCAGCAGCGCCACGTCGTGCACCGACAGCGGGCCCTTGCCGTCCGCGCCGAGCCGGCGCAGCGAGCGTGCCAGCTGGCGGGTCTCGCGCGGGTTGAGGATCCGCCGCGACCAGCGCCCGAGCCGGCGCTCGTCGGCGAGCGCGGCGAGGACGCCGCGCGGGGTCAGCTCGGGCCACCAGGCGTTCAGGAAGCCGATGAACGCGTCCTCGGTGGAGATGTCCTCGTCGAACGCGGAGCGCAGCTCGGCGGCCAGCTCCGGGTCGCTGTGTCGGCCGGCCTGCCCGGACTTCGCGTACAGGGCGTCGAGCAGCAGCTTGCGGGCGCGCGGGCGCAGCAGGTTGACCGGGGCGGTGCCGCCGAGGACGTTCTGCCGGATCCGCTCCAGCTCCTCGGCCTCCAGCTCCTGGCGGCGCCCGAAGGCCACCACCCGCAGCCGGTCCGGTGCGCCGCCGAGCTCCAGGGCGCCCCGTACGGCCTTGCGCAGCACCTTGAGCATCCGGGAGGAGCCCTTGATGCGGGCCACGGCGGGTTCGTCGTACGTCGTCGCCTCCGCGCCGTCGACCAGCGAGCCGAGCGCCCGGATGGCGACCTGGCCCTCCTCGCCGAGGGAGGGCAGCACGCCCTCGGTGTAGGCGACGAGCAGCGGGGTCGGCGAGACGATCAGGATGCCGCCGGAGTAGCGGCGCCGGTCCTGGTAGAGCAGGTAGGCGGCGCGGTGCAGGGCGACGGCGGTCTTGCCGGTGCCGGGGCCGCCCGCCACCTCGGCGACGGACGCGGCGGGGGCCCGGATGACCAGGTCCTGCTCGGCCTGGATGGAGGAGACGATGTCCCGCATGGAGTGCGTACGGGCCCGCCCGAGCGCGGCCATCAGGGCGCCGTCGCCGATCGCGGGGAGCTCCTGTCCGTCGAGGAAGGCGGTGATCTCGGGGCGCATCAGGTCGTCCTCGACGCCGAGCACCTTGCGGCCCTTGGAGCGGATCACGCGGCGGCGGACGACCCGGCCGGGGTCCTTGGGGGTGGACCGGTAGAAGGGCGCGGCCGCCGGTGCGCGCCAGTCGATGACCAGCGGGGCGTAGTCGGCGTCGAGCACGCCGATGCGTCCGATGTGCAGGGTCTCGGCGATGTCGGCGGTCAGGTCCTCGCGGATCGCGTCGTCGGCGGGCTCGACGGAGGTGTAGGCGCCGTCGGGGCCGCGCTCGCCGTCCTTGCCGAGCACCAGGTCGATCCGGCCGAAGAGGAAGTCCTCGAACTCGTTGTTCAGGCGGTTCAGGTGGATGCCCGCCCGGAAGACCTGCGCGTCGCGCTCGGCCAGCGCGCCGGGGGTACCGACCTGGCCGCGCTTGGCCGCGTCGTTCATCAGGAACTCGGCCTCGTCGATCTTCTCTTCGAGCCGGCGGTACACCTGGTCCAGATGCGTCTGCTCGACCGCGATCTCCCGATCGCGGACGGAATCCGCCGTGCTGTCGACAGCGGCATTCTGCGCGGCCACCAAGGCCCCCTTCTGACGTGCATGGGCGACCGTCAACCGTACGCGAAGCCGCGGCCTGTCCGCACGCCCGTTCCGGTGACCGGGCGAAGATCACTCCGGGGGTTCAGCCCGGCCGGGCGGCCAGCACCCTGCGCCGGTGGCGGGCGACCCGCTCCCGGTTCCCGCACAGCTCGCTGGAGCACCAGCGGCGGCGGTGGCCCCGCGAGGTGTCCAGGTAGACGCGGGTGCAGCCGTCGCCCTCGCAGGAGCGCAGCAGGGCCCGCTCGCCCGGGTCGGTGAGCATCTCCACCGCGTCCCGGGCGACGGCGGCGAGGAGTGCGCCGCAGCCCACCCCGCCGCACAACTCCCGTACGAGGTGGCCCTCCTGGTCCTGTACGGCACACAGTCCGGGGGGTGGACCGGCGGCCAGCGCGTTGACCCGGGCGAGCGCTCCCCCGTCGGGTGCGTCGCCGGCGAGCTCGGCCCGTACGAGGCTTTCGACGTCGGCGCGCAGGGCCCGGAAGGCCTCCACCCAGTCGGGGCCCACCCGGGCGAGCGGCGTCCGGTCGGGCACGAGCCCGGCCCCGGCCAGCCACAGCCGCAGCTCGTCACCGTCCCGGATCTGCTCGGCGCCCGCGTGGGCGGCGAAGGTGGCCACCAGGTCCAGGCAGACCCGCCCGGAGTCGAACCACATGCCCGTCACCGCCTCTTCGCCGGGGGTGTGGCTCTCAGAGTGCCCTCGGACGCCGCGATGCGGAACCCCCCGTACAGGGGGCGGCGCCCCCGGCGGCTACAGCGGCGCCTCGTCGTGCAGCAGGCGCTGGAAGAGGCGGTGGTCGCGCCAGGCGCCGTTGATGTGGAGGTACTGCGGCGCCAGTCCGTACTGCCGGAAGCCGGCCTTCGCCAGGACCCGCTGGGAGGCCAGGTTGTCCACCAGGGTGCCGGCCTCCACCCGGTGCAGGCCGAGCTCGTCGCGGGCGATCCGGCAGACCTCCTCCAGGGCGGCGGTGGCCAGCCCCTTGCCGGTCCACGCCTGGTCGACCCAGTAGCCGACGCCGCCGCTGCGGAAGGGGCCGAGGGAGATGCTGCCCAGGTTGATCATGCCGACGGGCGTGCCGGTCCCGGTCTCGACGAGCACGTACGGCGCGAGGCGGCCGCCGTCCCGCTCGGCGAGCAGCGCCTCCACGCGGGCCCGCTGCCCCTCCTCGGTGTAGAACACCTCCGACCGCCACGGCTCGAAGGGCGCCATGTACGCCCGGTTCCGCTTCAGCGTGTCCGCCAGCCCGGCGGCGTCCTCCACCCGGACGCCCCGCATCCCCACCCCGTCAATGATCATCCGGGCACGGTATCCGCCGCGGCCGCAGTCCGCCAGATGTATGGGTCATCCCCTATCCTTGTATGGAGCGGATACCGTCGACCTGTCGGAGGACCGGATGTCAGCCACCCAGATCGACCTCGATGACGCGGCTCTTGCCGAGGCCATGCAGCTGTCGGGTGCCCGGACGAAGAAGGAGACGGTCAACCTCGCCCTGCGCGAGTACGTAGAACGCCGGCGCCGCACCGAGGCGCGGCTCCGCCACTTCCGCGCCGCCCAGGACTGGGACGAGGACGGCTTCTGGCGTCAGCACGGCGCGGAGAAGGGTCTGGCGTGAGGTGTTCCGCTACCTGATCGACTCGACCGCGGTCTGGCGTCTCCAGCGCGACCGGGTGCTCAACGAGGCGTGGGCCCACGAGGTCGACGAGGGAAGTGTCGGCTCGTGCCGGCCGCAGCGCACGGAGTTCCGCCGGTCGGCACGGAACCTCGACGAGTACGAGGCGATGACGGACATGCTCGCCGACCTCTACCCCGAGGTCTCCGTCCCCAAGAGTGCCTGGCAGTGGATCGAGACCGCGCAGTACCGCCTCGCCCAGCGCGGCCGCCACCAGAGCCTGTCCGTGGTCGACTGGATCATCTGCGCCACCGCCGCCCACCACGGGCTCGTCGTCCTGCACGACGACAAGGACTTCGCCGCCGCTGCGGGGCTGCTTCCGGAGGTACGGGAGCACAACGTGCACCGCGTCCCCCGCTGACGGACCCTCCGGACGAGGGCGTCGTACCGCCGGGCCGTTCAGCCGTCCGCGTACTTCGCGTCGACGGCCATGTCCAGCGCCAGCCGGTACCCCCGCTTCACCACCGTCTGCACCAGGTTCGGCGCGCCCAGCGCCCCCCGCAGCCGGGCCATCGCGGTCTCCACGGCGTGCTCGTCCCGCCCCGCCCCCGGCAGGGCGCGCAGCAGCTCGGCCCGGGCCACCACCCAGCCCGGCTGCCGGGCCAGCGCCCGCAGCAGCGCCATGCCCGCGGGCGGCACCGGCCGCAGCTCCTCGTCCACCAGCACAGCGTGCCCGCGGATCTCCAGCCGGTGTCCCGCGACCTGCAAAGCCCTGGCCCGGGCGGGCAGTTCCCGGCACAGCAGCTGCACCAGCGGCCCCAGCCGGAACCGCTCCGGCTGGACGGTCTCCACCCCCTGGGCCTGCAGCGGCAGCGCGGTCACCGGCCCGACGCAGGCCGAGAGCACCTCGCCCCGCAGCCCGGCCAGCACCGCGTCCCGCATCCCGCGCTGCTCCGCCCGGGACAGCAGCGAGGCCGCGGCCGGGGCGGAGGTGAAGCTCACCGCGTCGACCCCGCCGACGGCCACCGCGTCCAGCAGCCGGTCGAGCGGGCCGAGGTCCTGCGGGGGCATCCACCGGTACACCGGGACCACGACCACCTCGGCCCCGCCGTCCCGCAGCGCCTCCACGAACCCCGGCAGCGGCTCCCCGTGCAGCTGGAGCGCGATCCGCCGCCCGGCCACCCCGGCGCCCAGCATCCGGTCCAGCACCTCGGCGAGCGATTCCGACTGCGGGGACCAGGTCTCCACCAGACCGGCGGCCCGGATGGCGCCCTTGACCTTCGGCCCGCGCGCCAGCAGTTCACCGGCCCGCAGCCGCGCCAGCAGCTCCTCGCCGATCCCCCAGCCGTCGGCGGCCTCGATCCAGCCGCGGAAACCGATGGCGGTGGTGGCGACCACCGTGTCCGGGGGGCAGTCGATGAGCTGCTGGGTGGCGGCCATCAGCTCGCTGTCGTCGGCCAGCGGCACGATCCGCAGGGCCGGTGCGTGCAGGACGGTGGCGCCGCGGCGGCGCAGCAGGGCGATCAGCTCGTCCGCCCGCCGGGCCGCGGTGACCCCGACGGTGAACCCCGCCAGCGGAGACGGTGCGGCGGTGTGGGTGTCGTCCATGGTGACCTGCCTTGCCCAGTGGGTCGTTCTCACAACGCGCGATCACGTGTCACGCGACGGGAACCGAGCCTGTCAAGTTGCCGTGTCAGGCTCGGTTCCGCTGTATTTCGTGGCCGTAAACCGCCGTTACACCGACGTGAGCTGCGCCTCCTGCTCCGCCCCGGCCGCCGCGAGGGGCGCCCCGACCGGCCGGCGAAGGTATACCGCCCAGGTCACGGCGCAGCACGCGGCGTAGAAGCCGAGGAAGGTCACGAAAGCGGCCGTTCCGGACCCGGAGCTCAGGAACGCCTCGCGGAAGACCAGGTTGATGCCGAGCCCGCCGAGTGCGCCCACCGCGCCGATCAGGCCCATGGCGGCCCCCGACAGCCGGCGCCCGTAGGCCGCCGCGGCCTCGCCGCCCATGCCCCGCGCCAGCCCCTTGGCCTGGAAGATGCCGGGGATCATCTTGTACGTGGAGCCGTTGCCCAGTCCGCTCAGCACGAACAGCGCCACGAATCCCACGAGGAAGACGGGCAGCGACTTCTGGCCGGAGGCGTAGACGACGACGCCGGTCGCGGCGGCCATCGCCACGAACGTCCCGAGCGTGATCCGGGCCCCGCCGAACCGGTCCGCGAGGGCGCCGCCGACGGGCCGGATCAGCGAGCCGAGCAGCGGTCCGATGAAGGTGAGCGAGGCGGCCTGGAGCGGCGTGCGGCCGAACTGCGTCTGGAGGACGAGCCCGAAGGCGAAGCTGTAGCCGATGAAGGACCCGAAGGTGCCGATGTAGAGGAACGCCATGATCCAGGTGTGGGCGTCCCGAGCCGCCTCGCGGACGGCGCCCGCGTCGTTGCGTACGGGCGCCAGGTTGTCCATGCGCAGCAGGGCCAGCGCGGCCGCGGCCACGACCAGCGGGAGGTAGATGCCGAGCAGCAGCCTCGGGTGCCCGGCCCCGGCGGTCCCGATGACCAGCAGGGCGGCGAGCTGCACCACGGGAACGCCGATGTTGCCGCCGCCCGCGTTCAGGCCGAGCGCCCAGCCCTTCTTGCGCAGCGGGAAGAAGGCGTTGATGTTGGTCATGGAGGAGGCGAAGTTCCCGCCGCCCACGCCCGTCAGCGCGGCGACGGCGAGGAAGGTCCCGTACGAGGTCCCGGGCTCCATGACGACCAGTGCGGCCGTGGTGGGCGCGAGCAGGAGCAGGGCACTGACGACGGTCCAGTTGCGGCCGCCGAACCGGGCGACGGCGAAGGTGTACGGCACCCGGACGAAGGCGCCCACGAAGGTCGCCGTCGCGATGAGGAAGAACTTCCCGGCCGGGTCGATGCCGTACGCGGGCCCCATGAAGAGCACCATCACCGACCACAGGGACCAGATGGAGAAGCCGATGTGCTCCGAGAGCACGGAGTAGAGCAGGTTCCGGCGGGCGATGCGCTCCCCGGTCTCCTTCCAGAACGTCTCGTCCTCGGGTTCCCACCGCTCGATCCAGCGGCCCCCCTTGCGCGGTGCGGTCGTACCTGTCATCTCACGCCTCCACAGCTGCTGTGCTCGTCGCATCCGTGGTCGCCACCGTAGGAACGGCGCGTTTCGGCCCCGGTCCCCGCCGGATGACCGGCGGGAAACCTTGCACTCACCCGCCGTCGGTGCCGCCTGTGAGCGCGGCCGGACGCCAGCTCCCCCGGGGCACGGCCAGCCACCCGTGCCGGTCCGAGAGCGCGGCGGCGGCCCGGTGCAGGGCGTCCAGCCCCGGGTGGCCGAAACCCTTGCGCCACACCATCGACAGCGGGGACAGCGGAACCGGGTCGACGAGCGGCCGCTTCACGCACCCCGGCATGTCGAGGAAGTCCACGGTGGCCAGCACCGGATTGCCGGTCTTGGCCATCACCCGGCGGAACTCCTCCTTGCCCACGGCCACCGGCGCGGGCGGCGCCACCGAAATCCCCCGTCCCGCGAACAGCTCGCGCGCCAGCCCGGTCCACTCCAGGGTCCGCGGGTTCCCGGCCCCGGCGTAGACGCGCTCCCCGGCCAGGGCGGCCAGCGCCATCGGCTCACCCGGCGCCCCCGCGTGCGGGTGCCCCTCGGGCAGCAGCACGGCGAGGGGCTCGTACCGTACGGGACGGTGGTCGAGGCGGGCCCGCAGCGCCGGGTCCAGGCCGTCCGCGTAGCCGAACGACACGTCGAGGCGGCCGGCGGCGATCTCGGCGGCGGCATGGGTCAGCCCGCTCTCGAAGCGGGCCATCAGCTCGCAGTCCGGGGCCAGCTCGCGGGCGCCCTCCAGCACCGTCCGGGCGGTGCTCGGCCCGTCGGTGTTCAGATCGACGAGGAGGGCGCGGGGGCCGGCGAAGGCGGCGGCCAGTTCCTCCTGCGCGGACAGCGCCCGCCGGGCCAGCGGCAGCAGCCGCTCGCCGTCGGGGGTCAGTTCGACGGCCCGGGTCGTACGGACGAACAGGGCGGCGCCGAGGGCCTGTTCGAGCCGCCGCACGTCCCGGCTCAGCGCCTGCTGGGCCACGTACAGCCGGGCGGCGGCCCGGGTGAAGTGCAGCTCCTCGGCCACGGCGACGAACCCGCGCAGCAGCCGGGGTTCCACATCACGGGGATTCACCCCCGGAGACTAACAACAGAAGACGGTCAATCCGCGGGGAACAGGTGTTGGACCGCGACGCCGCCGGGACCGAAGTCTTGATCCATGCCGCAGACCGCCCCCACCCGTATGACCGTGACCGGATCCACCCTCGTCATCGCCCCCTCCCCCGCTCCCGCCCGCGCCCCCCGGCGCCCGGCCCGCACCCCGGGCCCGTACGGCCGGCTCTTCGCGGTCCCCGGCGCCCGCGCCTTCACCGCGGGGAACCTCGTCGCCCGCCTCCCCATGGGCATGTTCGCGATCAGCGCGGTCATGATGATCGCCGGCCAGCGCGGCTCGTACGCCCTGGCCGGGTCGGTCACCGCGACCGGCATGGCGGCCACCGCGCTGGTCGCGCCCTGGACCGCCCGCCTGGTCGACCGGTACGGCCAGGCCCGCATCGCGGTCCCGGCCACCCTGATCGCCGTCCTCGGGTCGCTGGCCCTGGTCCTGTGCGTCCGTACGCACGCGCCCGCCTGGACCCTCTTCGCCTCCTACGCGGCCACGGCGACCACCCCCAACATCGGCGGCATGTCCCGCGCCCGCTGGACCCACCTGCTGCGCCACTCGCCCGAGGACCACCACACGGCGATGTCCTTCGAGCAGGCCGCCGACGAACTCTGCTTCATGCTCGGCCCGGTGGTGGCGGCCTTCCTGTGCACCGCCGCCTTCCCGGAGGCGGGCACCCTGACGGGGGCCTCGCTCCTGCTGCTGGGCATGCTGGTCTTCACCGCCCAACGGGCCACGGAGCCCCCGGTGTCGGCCGCCCGCGGACGCGCCGCCCGGCTGCGCGCGGTCCGCCCGCTCCTGGCACTCTTCGTCCCCCTCGGCGTCGTGTTCGGCGCGATGGAGGTCACCTCGATCGCGCACCTCGGCGCCCACGGGCTCGGTGCCTCCTCCGGCCTGGTCCTGGCCCTCCAGGCGGCGGGCTCCTGCGCGGCCGGACTGCTCTACGGCGCCCTGCGCCCCCGCAGCCTGCGCACCTGCCTGACCACCTTGTGCGCGGCAATGGCCCTGCCCTGGGCGGCTGCGGCCACGGGCTCGGTGCCCCTGCTGGCGGCGGCCCTCCTCCTGGCGGGCATGGCCACCGCCCCGGTGATGGTGACGGCGATGTCCCGGATCCACCGGGCCACCCCGCAGGGCCGCCTCAACGAGGGCATGACCCTCGCGGTCACCGCCATCCTGGCGGGCATCGCCCTGGGCTCGGCGACGGCCGGCGCGGCCGTCGACCACTGGGGCACCACCGCCGCCTACGCCCTCCCGGCCGCGGCGGCGGCACTGGCCCTCGCGCTCGGCTCGGCGCGCCGCCCGGACCGGACCAGCTCGGCCTGACCAAGCAACTGGCAAAACTTTTGCTAGAATCTCGTCCATGAGCGAACCCGGCACGTACACCCCCGGCACCGGCCCCATGGCCTCCGTTTCCGTGTCCGTCCACGAGGGCACCATCGCCGCGGTCCGGGCCCGCGTCGGCAAACGCGGTGTCTCCCCCTACGTGGAGGCGGCGATCCAGCGGCAGATCGAGCGCGACCAGCTGGCGGAGCTGATCGCGGCCAACGAGGAGATCCACGGCGCGCTCACCGCCGAGGAGATCGAGGCGGCCGAGCAGGAGATGTTCGGCGACCACCGACAGCGGTCGGACGACGCCGCATGAGCGGAACGTGGGTCCTCGACAGTGAGGCACTGTCCCAATACCTCCGCGCCGACCGGGCGATGACGGCGAGGCTGGCCGCGGCCCACAAGCGCGACGTACGGGTCATCACGAGCGCGGTGACGGTCGTGGAGGCAGATCCTCAGGGCGCGCACAGGGCGCGCGTGGACTGGGTGGTGTCGCAGCTCGCCGTCGAACCCGTGACGCGGGAGATCGCCCGCCACGCCGTCCGCCTCATGCGGGACGCGGGGCTCACCGGCGGCCACAAGTACGCGATCGACGCCGTGGTGGCCGCGACGGCCCATGCGTCAGCAGGCCCCGTGACGGTCCTGACCTCCGATCCCGGCGATCTCGAACCGCTCTGCGGTCCTCGCGTCCGGGTCATGAAGGTCTGACACATGACAAAGGCCCCGCAGCCGAGGCTGCGGGGCCTGTGCCCACATGGGATGAGTGGAGATGGCGGGAATCGAACCCGCGTCCAACGGTGCAGAAGCAGGGCTTCTCCGAGCGCAGTCCGCTGCGCTTTTCTCGGCCCCGGAGATCACACGGACAAGTCTCCGACGGGCTCAGTCACTGTTTGGTTTCCCTCCAACCCCCGTGACCGGGGCTAGAGGTTTAGATCCCTAGTTGACGCCAGGATCCGGACCGGGACCACTTCCGGGCTGACGCTCCTCACAGAGGCTTCAGCTCACTGTTATTAGGCAGCGAGGGTGAAGCGGGAGTTATCGCTCTTGGAGTTGGCGATTATTTTTTGCGACATATGGTTTACGAGATCATTGCCGCTTCCTCGGCTCGCTTCCCCTGCATCGACATCCGCTGTCGAAACCGATCATCCCCATGTTTTGTTTACAAGCTGCTCCCACCCGCAAGCGGGGGGTGCTGACGCCATGGTACGCGAAGTGGACCACCGCATGCCAGGTGATTAGAGCGTGCCCCGCTGCTTGCGGCGGATCGCCGAGATCGCCCGGTTCGTCTCGCGGGTGTCCTGCTTCTCGCGCAGCGTCTGGCGCTTGTCGTACTCCTTCTTGCCCTTCGCCAGCGCGATCTCGACCTTCGCCCGGCCGTCCTTGAAGTACAGGGACAGGGGGACGACCGTGTGGCCCGACTCGTCGGCCTTGCGCTCCAGCTTGTCGATCTCCTCCCGGTGCATGAGGAGCTTGCGCTTGCGCCGGGCGCTGTGGTTGGTCCAGGTGCCCTGGCTGTACTCCGGCACGTGCACGTTGTAGAGCCACGCCTCGCTGCCCTCGACCGACACGAAGCCGTCCACCAGCGAGGCCCGGCCCTGGCGCAGGGACTTGACCTCGGTGCCGGTGAGCACGAGACCGCACTCGTAGGTGTCGAGGATCGTGTAGTCGTGCCGCGCCTTCTTGTTCTGGGCGATCAGCTTGCGCCCTTTTTCCTTAGCCATAGTGCGGTCATTTTCGCACTACGGACCCACCCCGAGGCCACCCAATACCGTGTGCGCCCGTTCCTCGACTCCGTCGCCCGCCGCCAGGTCCGGTGTGATGCCGCTGCCGTCCAGGCTGCGCCCGGCGGGAGTGCGGTAGGTGCCCACCGTCAGCTCGGCCACCGAGCCGTCCGGGAGCGTCGTCGGCATCTGCACCGAACCCTTCCCGAAGGTCCGCGTGCCCACCGCGACGGCCCGGCCGCGGTCCTGCAGGGCGCCCGTGACCAGCTCCGCCGCGCTCATGGTGCCACCGTCGACCAGCGCCACCAGGGGCCGGGCGGTGTCCCCGCCCGGGCTCGCGTACAGGGCGCGCTCGCTGCCGCGTACGTCGTACGTCGCCACGAGCCCGCCGTCCA
Source organism: Streptomyces sp. NPDC006326 (assembly GCF_040612915.1). NCBI lineage: Bacteria > Bacillati > Actinomycetota > Actinomycetes > Kitasatosporales > Streptomycetaceae > Streptomyces > Streptomyces sp. NPDC006326. The sequence goes on from NZ_JBEXRC010000007.1 coordinate 189,185, forward strand.
GGAAGGCGGAGGCGGCCGTCACGGCCTCGGTGACCAGCCCGCCCGGGTTGCCGCGCAGGTCGAGCATGACGCCGGCGCCGGGCGGGGCGGCGCGGACGGCGGCCCGGACCCGTTCGCCCGAGCCCCGGGTGAAGGAGACGACCTTGATCACGGTGACCCCGTCGGGGAGCTGCTGCACCGTCACCGGCTCGATGTGCAGCTGCTCGCGGACCAGGGTCTCGGTGCGCTCGGCGCCGTCGCGGAGCAGGCGCAGGACGACGGGGGTGCCGGCCTCCCCGCGCAGCAGGGCCACGACCTCGGAGGCGGGCAGGCCGGTGACGGCGCGGGCGTCCACGCCGAGCAGCCGGTCCCCGGGACGCAGACCGGCGCGGGCGGCGGGACCCCCGGGCTGGACCCGGTCGACCTCAATGCGGCCGGCGTCACCGCGCCGGACCCAGAGGCCGACCCCGGTCCAGCGGCCGTCCAGCTCGTCGGTGAAGGCGGCGTACTCGCCCCGGTCGTAGACGACGCCCCAGCGGTCGCCGCTGCGGCTGACCACCTCCTGGGCGGCCTTCTTGCCGGACTTGCCCTCCGCGGCGGCGTCGGCGGCGGCGCGGGCGACGGCCTCCCGGTCGGCGGTGCCGGGCGCGCGGGACGGCGCCCCGGACGGGCCGGATGCGGGGGGACTCGCGCCCGCGGCCGTTAAGCCCGGGGCGGTCAGGGCGTCCGCGCGGTCCCAGCAGCCGGTCCCGGCGGCGGCGCCGACGGCCACGAGGAAGACCAACGTCAAAACGGCCCCGCGACGCAGGTCGCGGGGCCGGAGACAGAAGGCGGGCAGACCCGGCATGGCGCCGAGTCTAGGACAAGCCCCGTGGCGGCAGGGAAGGTTGAGCCGACCTCACACGGGGCGCTCGTCACACCTTCAGGTACTTGCGCAGGGCGATGAAGGCGGCCAGCGAGGGCATCAGCACCCCGATGACCAGCACCAGCGGCAGCTTCGTCAGCACGGAGTCCCAGCCGATGAAGTTGATCAGCTCCATCTTGGTGCGCAGCGAGGCGCCGTGGTCGATCACGAAGTACTGGCCGGCACCGAGCATCCCGCACGCGAACACGGCGCCGATGAGGCCCGCGAAGGCGGCCTCCATGATGAACGGCACCTGGATGTAGAAGCTGGAGGCGCCCACCAGCCGCATGATCCCGGTCTCACGCCGACGGCTGAAGGCGGAGACGCGCACGGTGTTGACGATCAGCAGCAGCGCGACGATCAGCATGATCAGCATGATGCCGAGGGCGGCCCAGTTGAGGTAGCCGAGCATCTGGAAGAGGTTGTCGAGCTCGGTGTGCTGGTCGGCGACGGACTGGACGCCGTCGCGGCCGGCGAAGGCCGTGGTGATGACCTTGTACTTCTCGGGCTGCTTGAGCTTCACCCGGAAGGAGTCGGGCATCTGGTCCGGGGTGATCACCGAGGCGAGCGCGGTGTGGCCGAAGCGCTCCTTGTAGTGCTTGTACGCCTCGTCCGAGGACTCGTAGTGGACCGTCTCGACGAGGTCCATCTTCTTGAGGTCGGTCTCGATCTGCTGCTTCTGCTCGGGGGTGACGGCCCCCTTCTCGCAGGACTTGCTGCCGCTCTCGCTCTTGTCCTCGGCGTCGCTCTTGTTGCAGAGGTAGATCGAGACGTTGACCTTGTCGTACCAGTAGCCCTTCATCTTGCTCACCTGGTCGCGCATGAGCAGGGAGCCGCCGAACAGGGCCAGCGACAGGGCCACGGAGATGATGACCGCGAAGGTCATGGTGAGATTGCGGCGGAGGCCTACGCCGATCTCCGACATGACGAACTGGGCGCGCATTGCGTCTCAAGGGCCTTTCAGTGCTGGTAGCCGTAGACGCCGCGCGACTGGTCGCGTACGAGACGGCCCTGTTCGAGTTCGATGACGCGCTTGCGCATCTGGTCCACGATCTGCTGGTCGTGCGTGGCCATGATCACGGTGGTGCCGGTCCGGTTGATCCGGTCCAGCAGCTTCATGATGCCGACGGAGGTCTGGGGGTCCAGGTTGCCGGTGGGCTCGTCCGCGATCAGCAGCGCGGGGCGGTTGACGAAGGCGCGGGCGATGGCCACGCGCTGCTGCTCACCACCGGAGAGCTCGCCGGGCATCCGGTCCTCCTTGCCGCCGAGGCCGACCAGTTCGAGGACCTGCGGGACGGCCTTGCGGATCTCGCCGCGGGGCTTGCCGATGACCTCCTGGGCGAAGGCCACGTTCTCGGCCACCGTCTTGTTCGGCAGCAGGCGGAAGTCCTGGAACACGGTCCCCAGCTGGCGCCGCATCTGCGGAACCTTCCAGTTGGAGAGCTTGGCGAGGTCCTTGCCCAGGACGTGGACCTGGCCGTGGCTGGCCCGCTCCTCGCGCAGGACCAGCCGCAGGAAGGTGGACTTGCCGGAGCCGGAGGAGCCGACCAGGAAGACGAACTCGCCCTTGGAGATCTCCAGGGAGACGTCTCTGAGTGCGGGACGGTTCTGCTTCGGGTAGGACTTGGAGACGTTGTCGAATCGGATCACGGGTGCACCACGGTCGCCGGGAGTAGGTGTGCGTGACCATACGCGAACGGGCGCGAGGCCGGGACCCGGCGTCCTGAGTTGCCCGATATATCCCCTGGTCCGGGGTGGGACGGGGGGTGATTGCCCGGACGGGCCGCGCCGAATGTCCCCGAAGCTGGCACAGTGGTGGGGGGAACGCTCTGGTTCCCGTACGCGTTGTTCAAGGGGACGAGAGGAGGAGAGCGCATGACATATGACCGGCTCGTGTGCGCGAACTGCGCGGCGCCCGTCAGTCAGGGCCGCTGCCCGGTGTGCCGGGCAAACCGGGAGCGCCTCCAGCAGGAAGGTCCCTTCGCCGGCCTGAACCCGATGGCGCTCATCGCGCTCCTGGTGGTCCTGGTGGCCGCCCTGGCCTTGGTGGCACAGCACACGGCGTAGCGCTCGCCGCCACGTCCCGATCATGTCCCGTTCATGACGCAGCCGAAGGGCCCGGACACCTGGGGTGTCCGGGCCCTTCGCAGCTCTGCTCGCTGTGCTTAGGCGGTCTGCTCCTGCTGCTTGCGCCAGCGGATGCCGGCCTCCAGGAAGCCGTCGATCTCGCCGTCGAGCACCGCCTGCGGGTTGCCGACCTCGAACTCCGTCCGCAGGTCCTTGACCATCTGGTACGGGTGCAGGACGTAGGAGCGCATCTGGTTGCCCCAGGAGCTGCCGCCGTCCTTGAGGGCGTCCATCTTGGCCTGCTCCTCCTGGCGGCGCCGCTCCAGCAGCTTGGCCTGGAGGACGTTCATGGCGCTGGCCTTGTTCTGGATCTGCGAGCGCTCGTTCTGGCAGGAGACCACGATGCCGGTCGGGATGTGCGTGATGCGCACCGCCGAGTCGGTCGTGTTGACGCCCTGGCCGCCGGGGCCGGAGGCGCGGTAGACGTCCACGCGCAGCTCGGTCTCGTCGATCTCGACGTGGTCGCTGGTCTCGACGACGGGCAGCACCTCGACGCCCGCGAAGGAGGTCTGGCGCCGGCCCTGGTTGTCGAAGGGCGAGATGCGCACGAGGCGGTGGGTGCCCTGCTCGACGGAGAGGGTGCCGTAGGCGTACGGGGCCTTGACGACGAAGGTGGTCGACTTGATGCCGGCCTCTTCCGCGTACGAGGTCTCGTAGATCTCGGTGGGGTAGCCGTGGCGCTCGGCCCAGCGCAGGTACATGCGCTGGAGGCGCTCGGCGAAGTCGGAGGCGTCGACGCCGCCGGCCTCCGCGCGGATGTTGACCAGCGCCTCGCGCTCGGCGTACTCGCCGGAGAGCAGGGTGCGGACCTCCATCTCGTCCAGCGCCTTGCGTACGGAGACCAGCTCGGCCTCCGCCTCCGCGAGCGTGTCCGCGTCGTCCATCTCCTGGGCGAGCTCGAAGAGCACGGCGAGGTCGTCGATGCGGCCGCGCAGGGTCTCGGTCTTGCGGACCTCGGCCTGGAGGTGCGAAAGCTTGCTCGTGATCTTCTGGGCGGCCTCCGGGTCGTCCCACAGGGACGGCGCAGCGGCCTGCTCCTCAAGCACGGCGATTTCTGCCCTCAGCTTGTCGAGGTCCAGGACGGCCTCGATCGACCCCATGGTCGAGGAGAGGGACTTCAGCTCTTCGGAAACATCGACGACTGCCACGGGTCCAGCGTAGCCGGTCCGCGGGCGGCGCCGTCCGGGCAGGCCGGATCACCCGTTCTGGTGAACGCGGGAACGGGCGTACGCTCACGGTATGACTCTTCTCCTCGTCAAGCGCCGCCATGTGGATCACATGCGTGTCACGACGACGAGCTGTCTGCCGCCGGACCTTTCCCAAGCCTGATCAGCCCGATCCGACTTGGTCCTGTACGCGGCCCACGCGGCCCCGGCGCCATCCCTGCCGGCAGGCCCACCCCCCACCCGCTGCCCCGCCACCTCTGGGGAACAGGACCCCGTGACATCCGAAACGGAGCCGTCATGCCGTCCGCGCACACCCACACCGACATCCCCGCGCACATCCGCAGCCTGCCGGTCATCGACCTGTCCCAGGCCGACGACCCCGCCTTGCGCCCGGAGTTCCTCAAGACGCTGCACGCGGCAGCCCGGGACACCGGTTTCCTGCACCTGACCGGGCACGGCATCACCGAGGCCGAGACGGCCCGCATCCTGGAGCTGACCAGGGCTTTCTTCGCGCTTCCGGAGGCCGACCGGCTGGCCGTGAGCAATCTCAACTCGCCGCACTTCCGCGGTTACACCCGGATCGGGCACGAGCTGACCGGCGGGGCCTCGGACTGGCGCGACCAGCTCGACGTCGGCGCGGAGCGGCCGGCGCCGCAGCTGGGGCCGGCCGATCCGGCGTACCTGTGGCTGGAGGGTCCGAACCAGTGGCCGGCGGCCCTTCCGCAGCTGCGGCCGGCCGTCCTGGAGTGGCAGTCCCGGCTGGCCGCGGTGGCCCACCGCCTGCTGCAGGAACTGCTGACCTCGATCGGCGCTCCTCCGCACTTCTTCGACGAGGCCTTCGCGGACCGGCCCCACCTGCACACGAAGCTGATCCGCTATCCCGGATCGGCGCCGTCGGGCGCGGACCAGGGGGTCGGCGCGCACAAGGACTACGGCTTCCTGACGCTGCTGCTCCAGGACTCCGTGGGCGGGCTCCAGGTGCGCCAGGGGGACGGCTTCCTGGACATCCCGCCGATGCCGGGGGCGTTCGTGGTGAACCTGGGCGAGCTGCTGGAAATAGCGACGGACGGGTACCTGCGGGCCACGGACCACCGGGTGGTGAGCCCGCCGGGGGCGGTGGAGCGGTTCTCGGTGCCGTTCTTCTACAACCCGCGGCTGGACGCGGTGATCGACACCGTGCCCGGGGAGTACCTGCGGGCGGCGCCCGGGGTGCTGCACGACGCCTCGAACCCGCTGCACGCCGAGTACGGGCGCAACGAGCTCAAGGGCTGGGTGCGCGCCCACCCGGCGGTGGCCCGCCGCTGGCACCCGGAGCTGGTCGCGGCCTGACGTCCGCGGGGGCGCCGCGGACCGCGGCTCCCCCGGCGGGGACGGCCCCGCCGGGGCGGAGCCGGGCTACGGCCTCGCCGGGGCGGAGTGCCCGGTGTCCTTGGCCGGGGGCGGAGAGTCGTCCCCGGAGGAGGCGAGCCAGCTGCCGACGCCGACCGCGGCGGCCAGCGCGACGGCCCCGGCGGTCAGGGCCAGGCGGCGCTTGCGGGCGGTTTCGGCGCGGTGCCGGGCCGAGCCGGGGCGGTGGCCGCCGGCCGGCCGCGGGACCCGGGCCGTGCCCAGCGCGCCCCCCGCCAGCTCCTCCGGCCCGGGCACCCGCATCGAGGTGTGGGTGTCCCGGTTCGAGTCCGTCGCCGAGCCGGGCACCAGCGGGACCACGCCCCGCCGCCGGACCGGGTCGGCGGGGGCCTCCGGCGCCTGCGCGGGCTCCGGCTCCGGGTCGTCGGGCTCGTCCACGTCCAGCGGCGGCATCCCGGCGAGCATCGGCAGCAGGTCCCGCAGCCGGGCGGCGAGCTCGGAGGCCCGCAGCCGCGACGCGGGGGCCTTCGCCAGGCACTGCACGATCAGCTGCCACAGCTCGTCGGGGATCCCGGGCAGCGGGACCACCGTCTCGGTCACGTGCCGCCGCAGCACCGCCCCCGGATGGCCCCCGCCGAAGGGGGTGAAACCGGCCAGCAGCTCGTAGAGCACCGTGGCCAGGGCGTATATGTCCACGGCGGCCCGCGGCGGGAGGCCCTCCACGATCTCCGGGGCGAGATAGTCCGGGGTGCCGATGATCCGCGTGGCGGGCGCCGCCGTACGGCCCGCCGCCCGGCGCGGCGAGTCGATCAGCTTGGCCACGCCGAAGTCGGTCAGCAGCGCGGGGTGCGCCCCGCCCGGGCCCAGCGGGCCCTGCATGTCGAGCAGGACGTTCTCGGGCTTCACGTCCCGGTGCACGACCCCCGCCGCGTGCGCCGCCGCCAGCGCGTCCGCGACGTCCGCGACGATCGCCACGGCCGCCTCGGGGGCGAGCCTGCGCTCCCGGTCCAGGCGCGTGCGCAGGTCCGTACCGCGTACGAGGTCCATGACCAGCGCCAGGTCGTTGCCGTCGACGACGAGGTCGCGGACGGAGACGACGTGGGGGTGGTCCAGGCCGAGCAGCGCGCTGCGCTCCTGGACGAAGCGTCCGACCAGCTCCTGGTCGCACGCGAGGTCCTCGCGCAGGAGTTTGACGGCGACGGGCCCGTCCGGCCCCTCGCCCAGCCACACCGTGCCCGCGCTTCCGCGCCCCAGGATCTGGTGCGCGGTGTACCGGCTGCCGATTTTCCGTGCCACGACTGCTCCCTCAGCGGCTGGCGTACGCACCAAAGCTACGCGGCCGCAGGGGGCTTGGTGGCCGCAGATCGCGGCGACCTTCACTTCTGCGGGCGAAATCACGCCCCGGATGTCGACAAATCCACGAAGTCGGCACCCGGGACGCCCGGTTCAGGACTGCGCGCCGCCCGTGGAGTCGCCCAGCGCGCTGACCCAGTCGACGATGTCGGAGCCCCACGTCCACAGCTGGTCCCACCAGCCGCGGCCGGTGCCGATCCACTCCTGGAGCGGGGTGAGCTCCCAGACCAGCCAGCCCGCCACGAAGAACAGCAGGATCAGCACCAGGCAGCCCTTCAGGCAACCGAGGCCGGGGATCCGTACGGGGTTCGCGCTGCGGCGGCGCGGCTCCCGGGGGGCGCGCTGCTGCGGCGGCGGGCCCTGCGGGGGCTGCTGCTGCGGCGGATGCGGCCGCTGAGGCTGCTGCGGCTGCTGGTACGGAGCGGCCTGCTGGGGCTGCTGGTACTGCGGCGGCTGCGGCGGGTAGTACGGCTGCGGCTGCTGGGGCCGCTGCTGGTACGGGGGCTGCTGCGGCTGCTGCTGGTACGGGCGCTGCTGGGGCTGCTGCGGCGGGGGCGGAGGCGGGGCCTGGCGCTGCGGACGGCGGCGCAGGGGGTCCTCGCTCGGGTCGAGGTAGTGCATCTGCGTCTGCTCGTTGCGGTCGCGCGCGGCCCGCATCTGCGTCTGCCACGGGTGCGGCTGGTCCGGCTGCTGCACCGGCGGCATGACGGAGGTCGGGTCGGCGCCCGGTCCGCCCGTGCTCGGCAGCACCGACGTGGCGTCGGCGGCGCCGACCGGCGGCAGGACGCTGGTCATGGCGTTCGGGTCGTACGCGCCGGCCGCGCCGGCCCGGCCGGGCAGCACCTGGGTCGCGTCGGCGGCCCCCGGCGTCTCGGGGACCGGCGCGGGCGAGGGGTCGGGCACGAGGAGGGCACCGACGCCGAGCGCGGCCTCCACCTCGGAGGGGGCGCTGTGCACGCCGATGCCGGAGGCGACCACGCGCAGGCCGCGGGCCAGGTTCTCGGCGCTGGGGCGCTCGTTCGGCTCCTTGCGCAGGCAGCGCTCGATGACGATCCAGAGCGGCTCCGGCACGTGCGCGGGGCGCTGCGGCTCCTCGCTGAGGTGGCGGTGGAGCACTTCGAGCGCGGTGCCGCCGGCGAACGGCGGGCGGCCGGTGACCAGCTCGTACAGCAGGATGCCGGCGCCGTAGACGTCGACGGCGGAGGTCTGCGGGCGGCCCTCGGCCGACTCGGGGGCGACGTAGGCGGGGGTGCCGACGAACTCGTGCGTGCGGGTCAGTCCCGGGGAGTCGGCGAGGCGTGCGATGCCGAAGTCGGTGAGCATCGGCTTCATCTGGCCGCCGCGCTCGTCGAGCAGGACGTTGGCCGGCTTCAGGTCGCGGTGGACGACCCCGTCCGCGTGGCTGGCGGCGAGCGCGTCCGCGATCTGGGCGGTCAGCAGGCTCGCGGCCACCGGGGTGAAGGGGCCGTTCTGCCGGATGTACTTGTGCAGGTCCGGGCCGTCGATCAGGTCCATGACGAGCGCCAGGAGGTCGCCCTCGACGACGAGGTCCCGGGTGCGCACGATGTTCGGGTGCGTCAGCCGCAGCAGGACCGAGCGCTCGCGCAGGAAGCGCATGACGATGTCCGCGTCCTGGGCCAGCTCCTCCTTGAGGACCTTGATGGCCACGGTTTCGCCGGGCTGCCCGGCGACGGCCGCCTCCGCGCCGGCGGTCTCCCTCTGGCGCGCACGCCAGACAGTGCCCGTGGCGCCGCGCCCGAGCGGCTCCTCGAGCAGGTACTTGCTGCCGACTGGCCGCACGTCTCGCGCTCCCTGCTGTCGTTCTGGTGGGGCCCACTCTAGGGGGTGGCCCAGGGGAAGACGCGGGGCACCGGAGGTTGGTTGCCGCACATATGTACGAAGTGTGAGGTTCGACGGGTATGCCGGAGGCTTTTTCCTCGGCTTTCCTCGGCTTTCCTCGGCCTGCCCGGGGCTTTCCCCGGCTTTCGTCGGCCCGACCCCCGGCTTTACGTCCACCCCGCGATCATTCAAGATCATTTATTGGCGGGCGCCGGGCGTGTTGTCCGCGACAGGTGCGAGGATGCACCCGTACGGAACGGCCGGGCCGGGAGCCCGCCTTCCGCGCAGACCTGACCGGACGACGCGCCGTGCCGGGTGGGGGGTTGCCGGGCCGTCGCGCCCTGCCGTACCCCGCCGGGCGCACGCACCGCGCACCGCGCAGAAGGGACCGCCGACGGCGATGCAGATCCGGCTGACCGTCCTTGGGCTTGGGTCGCGCAGCGGCCACCAGACCGCGCCCGCCGGCTGTGACGTGCTCGTCACCGCGCCCGCGGGCACCCCCCTGGCCGCGGTGGCCTCGGGCCTGGCCGCGACCGTCGGCGGCCCCGACACCGGCGGCACCGTCATCCTGTACGCCGGTGCGGAGCGGCTCGACCTCCAGCGGCGGATCCTCGGCGAGCCTCCGCTCGTGGACGGGGCGGTGCTGGGCCTGCACGGGCCGGTCCCCGACGTCGTGCCGGACGGGACGCGCGGCGCGATCGGCGCCGACGGCATCCAGCTGCACGTGGTCGCCGGCCCGGACGCGGGCGGGGTGCACCTGCTGCACCCGGGGTCGATCCGGATCGGGCGCTCGGCCGACGCCGACGTGCCGCTGGACGACCCGGACGTGTCGCGGCTGCACTGCGCGGTGACGGTGCCGGCGGACGGGCGGGTGGCGGTGGCCGACCTGGACTCGACCAACGGTACGACGGTGGACGGTACGCCCGTGGGGGCGCGGCCGGTGCCCCTGGCGCCGGGCTCGCTGCTGCGCGTCGGGGAGTCCACGCTCCGGCTGGCCGAAGGGCCCGCCCGGCCGCTCCCGCTGATCCCGGACCTGGAGGGCCACCTCGCCCTGCCCGTGCCCGACCCCGCGGTCCCCGGCTCCGGCGCCCGGCCCGAAGACGGCGCCGCCCCCGCCGAGGGCCCCACCGGCGGCACCGGCCCCGGCACCGCGCCCAGCGCAGCCGCCCCGTGGAGCGGCGCGGTCGGCACGGTCGGCGCCGCGGGCAGCGCCCCGGCGGCACCGGCCCCCGCGCGGACCCCTCCGGCCGCAGGGCCCGGCGCCCTCGGCGAGCCGCCCGCAGGACCCTCCGGGGACCCGGGCCCCGCCGCCCTCCGCGCAGGCGTGCGCGGGCCCGTCGGCCCCGGGCACGGCTCCCCCGCGGCCGCCACAGCTGGCGGGGCCGGCGCACCCGGACGGCGGCGCGGGCTCGGGGCCTGGGCCCGCAAGTGGGTCCGGGGCGAGGCGGAACCCGAGGCGGCGGCAGTGGCCGGGGCGGCCGTCACCGCCGCCCCCCACCCCGACGATCCCGCCGCACTGCTGCTGGCCGCGCTCGGCCCGACCCGGCGGCTGTGGTCCCGTCCCCCCGGGCAGCTCGACGTCGGACTCGGCGCCGGAAGCCGGGTCCGGCTGCAGGAGGCCGGCGCGCTCGGCATCGCCGGGCCGCGCGGCCGGCTCACCGGCGTGGCCCGCTCCGTCATCGCGCAGCTCGCCGCGCTGCTCGCACCGGGCGAGCTGGAGATCGTGCTGCTCAGCGCCGACCGGGCCCGGCCCGTCGCCGAGCGCGTCCAGGACTGGGGCTGGCTCGGCTGGCTGCCGCACGTGCGGCCCGCGCACGGCCAGGACTGCCGCCTGCTCCTCGCGTACGACCGCGACCAGGCCGCCGCCCGCACGGCCGAGCTGACCCGCCGCCTCGACGACGGCCCGCTCGGCGCCAACTGGGCCGCGGCCGACCGCCATCAGGTGCGCGAAGCCGCGGACGCCCACCGCGGCCCGTACACCCTCCTCGTCGTCGACGGGGATCCCGGCGCCGGGACCCTGCGCGATCTGACCGGCAGGCTCGCCTCGCACGGGCCGGCCGCGGGGATCCACGTCCTGGTCCTCGCCGAGGCCCCGGCCGCCACCGCGGCCTCCCCGCTGACCGAGACGTACGAGAGCGCCTGCGCGGCCGTCCCCGCCTTCCGGGACTGCGGCAGCGTCGCCCTGCTCAGCGGTGACGTGGCCACGACGGTACGGACCTTCGCCGTCACCGGCGGCAGGCCCGTCCCGCCCGGCCGCACCGCCACCGCCGACGCCGTTTCCGCGGCCTGGGCCGAGCGCTTCGCCCGGGCGCTGGCCCCGCTGCGCGCCGAGCCCGCCGCCACCGGGCCCCGCCGGGCGGTGGCCGCGGCCCTGCCGCAGACGGCCCGGCTGCTGGACGAGCTGGGGCTGGCACGGGCCACGCCCGCCTCCCTGATGGCCCGTTGGGCCGCCGCGACCGAGCAGGGGCAGGGTGTCGGCGGCCTCGCCGAGCTCGTGCTCGGCAGCGGCCGGGGCGGGCCGGTCGGAGCCGACCTGGTCCAGGACGGACCGCACCTGCTCATCGAGGGACCCGCCGGCAGCGGCCGTACGGAGCTGCTGCGCTCGGTCGCCGCCTCGCTGGCCGCGGGCGCCCGGCCCGACCGGCTGGGGCTCGTCCTGCTCGACGGGTCGGGGGGCGAGCGCGGCGACGGACTGCTGCCCTGCACCGAGCTCCCGCACGTCTGCGCCCACCTCGTCGCCTCCGACCCCGTACGGATGCGGGAGTTCGCGCAGACGCTCGGCACCGAGCTCAAGCGGCGCAGCGAGCTCCTGGACGGCGTCCCGTTCGCCGAGTGGCACGCCCGGCGGGAGGTGTCCGAGCGGATGGTCTCGCCCCGCCGGCCCTCGCCCGGGGAGCAGCTGGGCGAGCTCGATTCCCCCCGCACGGGCACGCTGCGGCTGCGCGCCTCCGCGGTCCGCGGCGAGGCTGCCGGTCCGAGCCCGCTGCCCCGCCTGGTGGTGCTGGTGGACGACTTCGACGCGCTGGTCGCGCCCGGGCTCGGCAGTACGGGCCGGCCCGCCGCCGGCTCGGTGGTGCGCGCGCTGGAGGCGGTGGCCCGCGACGGGGCCCGGCTCGGCGTGCACCTGGTGGCCACCAGCGCCCGCCCCGACCGCACCGCCGACACCGAGCTGGCCCGGCTGACCCCGCTGCGGGTCGGCCTGGAGGCCCCGGACCAGCCGGGCCCCGGCCGCGGCCTGCTCCGCTACGCCGACGGGCGGACGGTCCCGTTCCAGGGCGGGCGGGTGACCGGCCGGATCCCGCGGACGGCGACGCTGCGTCCGACCGTGGTGCCGGTGGAGTGGGAGCGGATGGGTGATCCGCCGGCCCGGCGTCCGGTGCGCGAGCTGGGCAACGGCCCGACCGACCTGGCGCTGCTGGCCAGCGCCCTGGACCGGGCCTCGCACCTGGTCTCGGCGATACCCGTCCTGTTCCCTCCCGCCCCGGAGGCCGCCCCGTAGGGCGGTGTGCCGAGGGCCGCCGCCCCCGCGCAGCCACGGGTCCCGCTCGATTCCCGCTCGGTGCGTCACCCGTACAGCGCGTATATGGCCGAGGCGGTATTGCGTGGGGCGCGCGGATCGGCGTAGACCTGTGGCACCAGTCACACCACGGGCATCGGGGGCACAACCATGCGCAGGCACGGAACGAGCCGCACGAAGAACCGGAGGAGCAGCCGCAGGGCGTACATCCTGGCGGCCCTCGCCGCCGCGGGCGCGCTCACGCTGAGCGCTTGCGGGGACGGCGACGGCAAGAAGGAGACCACGTCCCCGGGCGGCGAGGCCGCACCGACGGGCGGGCGGGTGCAGTTACCGCAGCTGAACGGCGAGAAGCTGGAGGTCGCGGCCGTCTGGACGGGCCCGGAGCAGGCCAACTTCACCAAGGTGCTCAAGGAGTTCGAGAAGCGGACGGGCGCCACGGTCACCTTCGTCCCGGCCCAGGACCCCATCGTCACCTTCCTCGGTACGAAGATCGCCGGCGGGCAGCCGCCGGACGTGGCGCTCCTGCCTCAGGTCGGCGCGCTGGTCTCGGCGGTGCAGAACAAGTGGGTGCAGCCGGTCGGCCCGGAGGCCCAGGCCCAGCTCGACCAGAACTACTCGGGCGGCTGGAAGACGCTGGGCGCGGTCGGCGGCACCCAGTACGGCGTGTACTACAAGGCCGCGAACAAGTCGCTGATCTGGTACAACGCCAAGGCCTTCGAGGCGGCGGGCGTACAGCCCCCGAAGACGTGGAAGGACCTGCTGACGGCCGCGGACACCCTCTCCGCCTCGGGCACCCCGGCCGTGTCGGTGGCCGGCGCGGACGGCTGGACGCTGACCGACTGGTTCGAGAACGTCTACCTCTCCCAGGCGGGTCCGCAGAAGTACGACCAGCTCTCCAAGCACCAGATCAAGTGGACGGACGACAGCGTCAAGCAGGCGCTGACGACCCTCGGCGAGCTGTTCGGCCGCAAGGACTTCCTGGCGGGCGGCCCCGGCGGGGCGCTGGCCACCGAGTTCCCGAAGTCGGTGACGCAGACCTTCACCGGCGGTGACCGGCCGGCGGCGGCGATGGTCTTCGAGGGCGACTTCGTGGCGGTGAACATCGCGCAGACGGAGGCGAAGGTGGGCAAGGACGCCCTCGTCTTCCCGTTCCCGGCGGTCGGCGCCAAGGCGCCGGTGGTCTCGGGCGGGGACGTGGCCGTGGCCCTCAAGGCGTCGAAGGGCGCGCAGGCGCTGCTGACCTTCCTGGCGTCGGCGGACGCGGCGGAGATCCAGGCCCGCGAGGGCGGTTTCATCTCCCCGAACAAGGCGGTCGACCTGAAGGCGTACCCGAACGACATCCAGCGCAACATCGCCAAGGCGCTGATCGCGGCGGGCGACGACTTCCGCTTCGACATGTCGGACCAGGCCCCGGCGGCCTTCGGAGGGACCCCGGGCGCGGGCGAGTGGAAGGCGCTCCAGGACTTCCTGGCGAACCCGTCGGACGTGGCGGGCACGCAGGCCAGACTGGAGGCGGACGCGGCCAAGGCGTTCGGGAACTGACCCGGTGACGGCCATCCCCACGGCCCCGGCCGCCCCGCCGGCCGGGGCCGCTCCCGGATCGGGCCGGTCCGCGGAGGCCAGGCGCCGCCGCCTGATCGCGGCGGCGTTCCTCCTGCCGGCCCTGGTACTGCTCGGCGCGCTCGTCGTGCACCCCATCGGCTACTCGGTCTACCGCAGCTTCTTCGACCGTTCCGGCGACGCCTTCGTCGGCGGGGACAACTACCTGGAGATCCTGCAGGACGACACGATCCGCACCGCCCTGAAGAACACGGCGGTGTGGGTGGTGCTGGCGCCGACCACGGCCACCGCCCTCGGCCTGATCTTCGCGGTGCTCACCGAGCGGGTCCGCTGGGGCACCGCGTTCAAGCTCCTCGTGTTCATGCCGATGGCGATCTCGATGCTGGCGGCGGGCATCATCTTCCGGCTCGTCTACGACCAGGACCCCGACCGGGGGGTGGCCAACGCGGTGTGGGTCGGGGTGCACGACACCTTCGCCCCGTCCTCGGCCTTCCCCAAGGCCCGTCCCGGCCGGGACTCCCCCCTGGTGCCGGCCCAGGGCGCCGCCGCGGGCGGCTTCGTGACCCGGGATCCCGTACGGGCCGGGGTGCCGGTGCTGCTGCCGCTCGTCGGGGTCGCGCCCGAGGCCCTGCCCGACGGCACCCGTACGGCCGCTGCCGCCGCCGCCGAGCCAGGCAAGGTCACCGGGACGGCCTGGCAGGACTTCACCCGAGGCGGCGGCGGCCGGCCCAATGCGGTCGACCCCGCCGAGTCCGGCTTCTCCGGGATGCGGATCGAGGCGGTCAAGGACGGCCGGGTCGTGGACACGGCGACGACCCGCGCCGACGGCACCTTCACCCTGTCCGCGAAGGCCGACGGGGCGCTGCTGCGGCTTCCCGCGTCGAACTTCAAGGAGGCGTACGCGGGGGTGGAGTGGCTCGGTCCGACGCTCGTCACCCCGGCGGTCATCGGGGCGTACGTGTGGATGTGGGCCGGGTTCGCCATGGTGCTGATCGGGGCCGGGCTGGCCGCCGTACCGCGGGAGCTGCTGGAGGCGGCGCGGGTCGACGGGGCGAACGAGTGGCAGGTGTTCCGCCGGATCACCGTCCCGCTGCTGGCGCCCGTGCTGGCGGTGGTGCTCGTCACCCTCGTCATCAACGTGATGAAGATCTTCGACCTGGTCTTCGTGATCGCGCCGGGCTCGGTCCAGGACGACGCGAACGTGCTCGCGCTCCAGCTGTACCGCACGTCCTTCGGCACGGACGCCGATCCGGGGCTGGGCAGCGCCATCGCGGTGCTGCTGCTGGTGCTGGTGGTCCCGGTGATGCTCTACAACATACGCAGGCTGCGTAAGGAGGGAGCCCGATGAGCTCCTCTGCCCAGGCCCGTCCGGCCGCCCGGGCCGGCCGACTCGCGGCCGCCGCGACGGCCGGGGCCGTGCGTGTGTTCCTGGTCCTGGCCGCGCTGTTCTGGCTGGTGCCGACGCTCGGGCTGCTGCTGTCGTCCCTGGTGTCGTCCAAGGACCTCAACGCGGGCGGCTGGTGGCAGGTGCTGGCCGCCCCCTCCCGGCTCACCACCGAGAACTACTCGGCCCTGCTCGCCAACGACACGATCACCGGATCACTGCTGAGCACGGTGCT
Source organism: Streptomyces sp. NPDC006326 (assembly GCF_040612915.1). Classification (NCBI taxonomy): domain Bacteria; kingdom Bacillati; phylum Actinomycetota; class Actinomycetes; order Kitasatosporales; family Streptomycetaceae; genus Streptomyces; species Streptomyces sp. NPDC006326. The sequence continues at coordinate 204,596 of NZ_JBEXRC010000007.1, forward strand.
GATCACCGTCCCCGCCACCGCCCTCGTCCTCGTCCTGGGCGCGTTCGCCGGATACGCCTTCGCCTGGCTGGAGTTCCCCGGCCGGGACTGGCTGTTCCTGGTGGTGGTCGGGCTGCTGGTGGTGCCGGTGCAGGTGGCGCTGATCCCCGTCTCCGAACTCTTCGGCTCCATCGGGCTGTTCGAGACCACGGCCGGGGTGGTGCTCTTCCACACCGCGTTCGGGCTGCCGTTCGCCGTGTTCCTGCTGCGCAACTTCTTCGCGGAGATCCCGCGCGAGCTGCTGGAGGCGGCCCGCCTCGACGGGGCGGGTGAACTGCGGCTGTTCACCCGGGTGGTGCTGCCGCTGGGCGGCCCGGCGATCGCCTCGCTCGGCATCTTCCAGTTCCTGTGGGTGTGGAACGACATGCTGGTCGCCCTGGTCTTCGCGGACTCGGCGCACCCGCCGGTCACGGTCGCCCTCCAGCAGCAGGTACGGCAGTTCGGCAACAACATCGACGTCCTGGCTCCCGGCGCGTTCCTGTCGATGGTGGTGCCGCTCGTGGTGTTCTTCGCCTTCCAGCGGCAGTTCGTCACGGGGGTGATGGCGGGCGCGGTCAAATAGGCGAGGAGACTGGGCACCAGCCGACGGCCCGGACCGCGCCCGTAAGCGGGGCGTGCAGGCGAGGAGACAGAGCACCGACCGCCGGGCCCGGACCGGCCCCGAAAGCGGGATCAGGGCCGGCCGGAGGTAGGAACCTGCGAAGAGAGGGGGCCCGCGCCCGGGTGCGGGTCCGTGCGGGGCCTCTACCTGCCAGCCCGCCCGGACCGGGCTCGAAAGCGGGGCGTGCAGGCGAGGAGACAGAGCACCGACCGCCGGGCCCGGACCGGCCCCGAAAGCGGGATCGGGGCCGGCCGGAGGTAGGAACCTGCGAAGAGAGGGGGCCCGCGCTCGGGTGCGGGTCCGTGCGGGGCCTCTACCTGCCAACGCCCCCGCAGTGCCCCCTCTTCTCGCAGGTCCCGACCGCCGTTTGGGGTTCTTCCGCCCCCGGGGCCGGTCCGGGCCGGCCGGCACCCTACGCGCCACCCCGCCCCGCCTCCCCCACCGCCCAGGACAGCGGCCGTGCCCCCTCTTTTCGCAGGTCCCGACCGCCGTTTGGGGTGCTCCCGCTCCCGGGGCCGGTCCGGACTGGCCGCACCCTACGCGCCACCCGGCCCCGCCCCGCCCACCGCCCAGGGCAGCGGCCGTGCCCCTCTTCTCGCAGGTCCCCACCACCGCTCAGTCGGCCCCCGGCCCCCGGGGCCGGTCCGGGCCGGCCGGCACCCTGCGGGCCACCCCGCCCCGCCTCCCCGACACCCCCTGGACAGCGGCCAGATCCCCGCGCTCGCGCCCGCGTTGACGCTCCGTAACCCGAATGCCACACCCTGCGTAACCCCGTCCGAGGAGCAGGGGTTCCCCTGGGGCACCCCGCCAGCGGTGGCCGGGGAAGCCCATGCCCGCGCCGACCCCTGGATGTGCCGTGCCCCGGTTCAGCGTCATCGTGCCCGCGTACAAGGTGCAGGCGTACCTGCAGGAGAGTCTGGACTCGGTCCTTTCCCAGTCGTACGGGGACCTGGAACTGATCGCGGTCGACGACGCCTCACCCGACGCCTGCGGTTCGATCATCGACGAGTACGCGGCCCGGGACCCCCGGGTGACCGCCGTCCACCTGGCGCACAACCTGGGCCTGGGCCCGGCCCGCAACGTGGGTCTGGCCCGGGCCACCGGCGACTACCTGGTCTTCCTCGACGGCGACGACACCCTCGCGCCGGGCGCCCTCCAGGCCATCACCGACCGGCTGAAGGACACGGGCTCCCCGGACGTACTGGTCTACGACTACGCGCGCATCTTCTGCACCGGGGAGCTGGTGCGCAACCGCCTCTCGCACCGGCTTTCCGAGGAGGGCCCGGCCAGCTTCCGGCTGGCGGACCGCCCGGCGCTGCTCGGCATGCTGACGGTGGTGTGGAACAAGGCGTACCGCCGGGACTACGTCGAGCGCGAGGGCCTGAGCTTCCCGCCCGGCCTCTACGAGGACACCCCCTGGACCTACCCCGCGCTGCTGGCCGCCGAGTCCGTGGCCGTCCTGGACCGGGTGTGCGTGCACTACCGCCAGCGGCGCACCGGCTCGATCCTGACCACCACCAGCCGCCGCCACCTCGACGTCTTCGACCAGTACGAGCGGGTCTTCGGCTACCTCGGCAGCCGCCCGGAGCTGGAGCGCTGGCGGCCGACCGTGCACCGGCGCATGGCCCAGCACTTCTGCGCCCTGTACGCCGACCGGCGCCGGCTCCCGCGGGCGAGCCGGGCCGAGTTCTTCGCGCGGGCGTCGGTGCTGCTGCGCCGCTACCGCGCCCCTGGTTCACCGCCGCTGTCGCTGTCCCGGACGGACCGGGTCCGCCACAGCCTGATGCGGCTGGGGCTGCGCCGGACGTACCGCACCCTGTCGGTGCTGCGCTCGGCGTCGCTGGCGGCGGGCCGCGGGACCGTGCTCCTGGGGCGGGGACTGCGCGAGAGCGGGCTGCGCCTGCACTACCGCCTCCAGCGGCTGCTGCCGCTGCGGCCGGAGCTGGCGGTCTTCTCCGCGTACTGGCACGGCGGCTACGCCTGCAATCCGGCGGCGATCGAGGCCACGCTGCGCGAGCTCGCGCCCCGGATGCGGACGGCGTGGATCTGCGGGCCGGAGCACGCGGGCACGCTCCCGCCGGAGACGGCCATGCTCCGGCCGGGCTCGGCCGCGTACTGGACGGCCCTGGCCAGGGCCACGTACCTCACCACGAACGTCAACTTCGACCGCGCCCTGGTCAAGCGGCCCGGCCAGGTCCTGCTGCAGACCCAGCACGGCACCCCGCTCAAGCGGGTCGGGCTGGACCTCCAGGACCGCCCGGCGGCCACCCCGACGACGGACTTCGCCGGTCTGCTGCGCGGCGCCGACCAGTGGGACTTCCTGCTGTCCGCGAACCGCCACTCCACCCTGGTGTGGGAGAAGGCCGTGCCCGCCGCCTACACCACGCTGGAGTACGGCTATCCGCGCAACGACGTGTTCCACCGGGCCACCGCGCAGGACGTCCTGCGGCTGCGCGAGCAGCTCGGCATCCCGGAGGGGTCCACGGCGATCCTGTACGCGCCCACGCACCGGGACTACCGGCGCAGCCGGCCGGAGCACCTGGACTACGAGCGGGTGCTGCGGGACCTGGGGCCGCGCTTCGTGCTGCTCAGGCGCACGCACCTGACGTACGCCGGTGCGGCGGGGGACCCTCCGGTGCGCCATCCCCGGCTGATCGAGGTGTCCTCGTACCCGTCGGTGGAGGAACTGTGCCTGGCGTCGGACGCGCTGGTGACGGACTACTCGTCGCTGATGTTCGACTACGCGGCGCTGGACCGGCCGATGGTGATCCACGCGGACGACTGGGAGGCGTACGAGGCGGCCCGCGGCACCTACTTCGACCTGCGCTCCTGTCCCCCGGGTGTGATCGCCCGGACCGCGGACGAGCTGGTCGACATCTTCACCACCGGCCACTGGCAGGGGTCGCGCTCGGCGCAGCTGCGGGCGGCGTTCCGGGCCCGGTTCTGCACGTTCGACGACGGGCACGCCGCCGAGCGGGTCGTGCGCCGGGTCTTCCTGGGCCAGCCGGTGCCGGTCCCGGCGGTGATCCCGCCGGCCGACCGCCGCCCCGCTCCCGCGGCCCCGGCCTGCACCCCTGTTCCGGCCCCCGCACCCACTCTGGCCCCGCTGAGCACACCCGGACTCCGGCCGTAGTCGCGGTCCCCGACGGCTTCGGATATTCGCCAGCGGGTCGCCTCCTTCTGCGCCACTATGGGAGCGCCTTTGCCCTGTGGACCGTCGGGCGTCCCGATACGGAAGAGGTGTCACCATGGTGCTGACCGGACCGTGGAGCACGGAGTTGGCCGACCGGCTCGTGGAATCGAACTTCGTTCAATGGCAGTACGGTGCACGTTTCCTGCCCGCAGAGTCCGTGCCCCTGCACCCGGTGGTCGAGGAGGCCGCCGGGCTGGTCCCCGGCACCGGGGTCGAGCGGCACCCGTTCTTCGACCTGGCGGCGGACTCCCGGCCGGCCCTGGAGTTCTGGGTGTCGCAGGAACTGTTCGTCACCGGGGTCTTCGCGCAGCTGCTCGGCCTGACCTCCAGCGCGCTGGTGAACGTCCACCAGCGGGCGCGTTTCAACCTGGTCCTCCAAGGGGAGCACGGAGGCGTGAAGGACGGCGTGGCGCGGGCCTCCCACCCCTGGCTGCTGCACAAGCTGGCGCACAGCATGGGCATCGAGCCGGACTCCGTCACCCCGGCGGAACCCACCTACGCCTTCCTGCGGGACCTGGCCTCGGCGATGAGCTCCCCGGTCGCCGCGCTGGGCGCGCTCGGAGTGGGAAACGAGCAGATGCTCGTACCGGAATACGGCGCAGTCAAAAGGGCTTTCGAAAGCGCGGCGCCCGAAGTCGACCACGGGGACTTCCTGAACGCCAACATCTATGAGGATACGGAGCACTCGGCTCTCATCGCGCATATAGCATCCGAGCTGATCGCCCAGGATCCGTCACTGGCCCAGGACTACTTGACGGCCGCCCGCAGTTCCGTCTCCGCGCGGATGCGGTATTACGACAGGCTGGCCGATCTCTTCGCATGACCATTCAGTCCGACCATCCGATGTTTGGGGTATTGCGTGGCCGATCTGGGAAAGATCCTCGTAACGGGCAGCAGCGTGGCGCAGAAGCACCTCGACCGCCTGTCCGAGTCCGGTTTCCGGGTGCACTCGGTGCCGGGCCTGCTCAGTGAGGACGAGCTGGGCACGGAGCTGGAGTCGTGCACCGCCTACCTGCTGGGGGGTGACGAGTTCGCCTCGCGCGCCGCACTGACCCGGGCCAAGTCCCTCAAGGTCGTCGGCTTCCTCGGGGTGGGCTACCAGTCCTTCGTCGACGCCGATGCCGCCGCCGAGCTGGGCATCGCCGTCACCAACACCCCCGGGACGCTGACCAACAGCGTGGCCGAGTTCACGATCGGCCTGCTGCTGGCCCAGCGACGGCAGATCCCCGCGTACGCCGACGACTACCGCGCCGGCCGCTCCGGCGGCGAGGAGAAGCAGCACGACCTCGCAGGGCACCGCCTCGGCATCATCGGGCTGGGCGCCATCGGGACCCGGATCGCGGAGATCGGCGCCCTCGGCCTCGCGACGGAGACGGCGTACTACTCCCGGACCCGCAAGCCGGAGGTGGAGGAGCGTCTGGGCATCGCCTACAAGGACCTGCCGAGCCTGCTGTCCTGGGCCGAGAACCTGGTCGTCATGGTCCCGGACACCCCCGAGACCCGCGGCATGATCGGCGTGGACGAGATCGGCCTGCTGCCGACCGGCGGCGTCACCCTCGTCAACACGGCGCGGCCCTCCGTGGTCAGCCCGGCGGCCCTGCTCCAGGGGCTGTCCAGCGGCCGTATCCGCTCGGCCGCGTTCGACGGCTTCTACGACGAGGACACCCCGGAGCGCGCGGAGCTGCTGGCGCTGCCCGCGTCGCGGCTGCTGGTCACCGGGCACATCGGCTCGCTCACGCACGACGCCCGCGACGCCATGGCGGTCAAGTGCATCCAGTCCATCGTCAACGTCGTGACGGGAGAGCAGGACTCGTACGTCGTCAACGGGAGCAGCTGAGCATGGGCTCCGCACTCGTCGTCGTCGGAGCCGGCGTCATAGGCTGCTCGGTCGCCGCAGCGGCGAGCGACCTCTTCGACAAGGTCGTGCTCCTGGACGCCCGTCGGGACACCGGCATGGCGGCGAGCTGGGCGGCCATCGGCGGGATCACCCCGCAGAGCGACGACTTCTGCCGCGGCCCGCTGCGGCAGTTCGCCGAGGCGAGCCGGCAGATGTACCCGCAGTGGCTGGCGGAGCTGGAGGCCGGGTCCGGGATCAGCGTGCCGTTCCTGGACTCCGGTCTGCTCCAGGTGGCCCTGGACCCCGTCGAGCAGCGCCGCGTCCAGGAGCAGCTGGTGCCCCAGTGGGTGGAGCAGGGCTTCCGGGTGGAGCAGCTGGACCCGGGCGGCATGGCCCGGGCCGAGCCGCTGCTCTCGCCGGTGCTGTCGGCCGTACGGCTGCCGAGCGAGGGGGCGCTGGAGCCGCGGGTCCTGATGTCGGCGCTGCGCACGGTGGTGCGCAGGGATCCGCGGATCGAGGTCAGGGCGGGGGCCAGGGTGCGTGCCCTGGTGCCGCGCGGCCAGGGGGTGGAGGTCCGCCTGGAGGACGGCGGGCTGGTCCGTGGTGACCGGTGCGTGGTGGCCGCCGGGGCGTGGAGCCCGGACCTCGTGCCGACCCGGCCGGGCGGGCAGTTCCCCGTACGGGGCCAGGCGGCGGAGCTGGTGGTGCCGGGCAGCAGGGACTATCCGCTGCGCCACCACGTGTACTGCAAGGTCGCCGTGGACGGCACCACCGTGTCCTCGTACGCCGTCCCGCGCCACGACGGGCGCGTGGTGGTCGGCGTCACGTACGACCAGGGCCGCTGGGACGAGGAGCCGGAGGACGGCGCCACCGAGCGGCTGCTGGCCGCGCTGCGGCTGGTGTTCCCCGCCTCGCGGGACTGGCGGCTGACCGGGTCGTGGGCCGGGATCCGGCCGGGCACGGCCGACGGCTACCCCCTGGTGGGGCAATCGGACGCCGAGGGCAGGGTGGTCATGGCCACCGGCCACTTCGGCGTCGGGGTCACCCTCGCCCCGATCACGGCGGCGCTGGTGCGCAGTGTCCTGGCCGGGACGGAGCTGACCTCCGCCCAGGCGGAGGCCCTGCGTGTGATGGACCCGCGGCGATTCCTGTGAGGGGCGGACGGATTGGCAGGGGCAGCAGGACTGAGGGCGGTATGGCGTAGCGCGTGGATGCGCTGGGGACTGCTGGCGGGGGTGGTGCTGCTGCTGTCCCTGCCCCTGTGGGGGCTCCAGCCGTACGGGAGGCAGTTCGACCACGACACGGCGGGGACCTGGGGCGACTGGGTCAGCGGGCTCGGCCAGGTCGGGGCGGTCACGGCCGCCGTCGGCACGGTCCTGCGGTCCGAGAACCGCGAACGCAGGAGACAGCGCACGGCCCTGGCCGCGTGGATGACGGTGCTGTCGGACGCCGACGAGCCGTACTGGGCGGTCCAGGTGGAGAACTCCACCACCCTGCCCGTCTTCCGGTGGCGGGCCGACAGCACGGACGGCTCCGTCCACCTGTGCCACGAGGAGCTGGGGCCCCTGGTGCCCGGCCGGACGGACTACGAGGTCCCGCTCGCGGTCCAGCCGGACCAGAGCCGGGCGCTGCCGCTGCTGTTCGTCTTCGCAGACAGTGACGGGCGGTTCTGGCGCCGGTCGGAGCTGGGGCGCGTCACCGCGGTGCCCGAGCCGGCCTCGTGGCACCCGACCGCCCCCTGATGGTGAGGTGAGATGACCCCTGAAGAAGGCACCGGACCGCCGGGCCCACGCCGCGGAGCCGTCCGCATCAATCCGCAGGGACACCGCCGTACGGGCGAGCGCGTCCCGGACCAGCCGGGTACGGGTACCGGCCAGGCCGGCCCGGCGCCCGGACCGGAGGCGGACGGCCCGCAGCGGCAGGAGCTTCCCGTGGAGCTGGTCCACTACCTGGGCGCGTTGCGGGCCCTGTCCACCACCAGCCAGGAGGGCGCCGAGGCCGGCCGGTTCCCGGACCGGCCGCTGGACGCCGTCTGGATCCCCCGGGAGGTCCGCGAGATCGACCCCCTGGCCAGGACCGCCCCGCCGGGCGACGAGGACGCGCCGGGCCTGCCGCTCGACGGGGTCGTCCTGCACGGGGCGGGCCGCTCGGTGGTGCTCGTCGGACCGCCGTGCTCCGGGCGCACCTCGGTCTGCCTGCACTACGCCTCGCTGCTGGCGGAGCGTGCGCTGGCCGGCGATCCGCAGGCGCCCGTACCGCTGCTGGTCAACGCCCTGGCCGTACCGGCGCAGGGGGACTTCGCGGCGATGGCCGAGGCGGTCACCGAGGCCGCGGTGTCCCGTTCCGGGATCGGGGTCTACGGCGGCGCCGCGCGCACCCTGCTGCGGGACTCCCTCGACCGCGCCTTCCTCTTCGTGGACGGGGTCGAGGACGTCCCCCTGAACTCGCACGCGAGTTCAGGCAACTGGTCGCCGCGCACGGTCCTGCAGACCCTGGCGCAGCTCCACGTGCACTACCGGAACCTGCGCGCCCTGGTGACCATCTCGGATTCGAGCTGGTTCTCCGCCGAGTGCGCCCGCTCGCGCGATGTCAGCGCGTACGTCCTGCGGCCGCCCAAGCAGCGCGACCTAGAGAACTACATCACCGGATGGTTCACCAGCTGATGCCACCTCACGAAGGAAAGCTCTCCGAGCGGCTCATCGCGGCCATCCGCGGCGACAGCGCCCTGGCGTCCGCCGCGCGGGTCCCGTACCTGCTGCACCTCCTGGTCGTCTCCACCGAGCGCAATCAGGAAGTCCCCACTTCGGTGGGGCACTTCTGCCGGCTGGCCGGGGAGGAGTTCCTGCACAAGCGCCCCCGGCGGCGGGCCGCGGCGGCCGCCGATCCGTGCCTGCTGCGGCCGGGCTACGACACCGAGATACAGCGGATCATCGAGGAGCTGGGCTTTTCGATCACCTCGCTGCGGTCCGCGCAGCCGGAGGTGAACTCCATCTCCGCGGCCGCCGTCCAGGAGCCGATCCAGCGGGCGCTGGGCGAGGAGCTGGAGTTCCTCGACGCCTATCCCGCCGTCGTCGACTACGTGCAGTTCCTGCGCAAGGGCCACGGGATACTCGCCGTGGACGCCGCGAGCCGGCTCTCCTTCCGGGAGAACCTCTTCCGCGACTACTTCGCCGGCTGCGCGCTGGCCCGACGGGACTCCGAGACCATCGTCGAACTCTGCCGCAACCCGATCTGGCACGCCCCGCTGCGCTACTGGGCCAGCGCCCAGACCACGGCCGAGGGACACCGTCTGGTCACGGGGGCCGCGGCGGAACTGGCGGGCGCCGCGCAGGAGGCGGCCGGGGAAGGGCTGCCGCTGTGGCTGCTCGCCGGCGAGCTGCTGGTGATCCTGGCGGCGGCGCGGCCGGGCACGGAACCGTTCGGGCTCGTACGGCAGCTGCGCCGGTCGGTGTCGGAGGCGGTCGCGGCGGCGGTCGGGGACCGGGGCCGGGACCTGGAGACCCGGGACCGGGCGGCCACCGTGCACGCCCAGCTCAACCCGTCGACGTGGGACGAGCGGTGCCTGGACTTCGTGGAGCGCAGCTGCACCGTCCCGGCCGGCTCCTATCCGGTGGGCTCCACGACGCCGCTGAACTCCGAGGACGACAAGTACCGGCACATCGACTGGTACCCGCAGCGCATCGAGACGATCGAGTCGTTCCGGATCTCCGCGCTCCCGGTCACCAACCGGGACTACGCGGAGTTCGTCGCCTCCGGCGGCTACCGGGACGCCGACTGCTGGCCGGAGGGGCCGGCCCGGCGGTGGGTCGCGCAGGACGCGGCGTTCATCGACGCCCCGGACGGCCCCCGCGCCGGGTCGACGGACACGCAGCGGATCCATCTGCGCAAGGAGATGCTGGAAGGCATCATCGACGAGGAGTCCCTGCAGGAGTACGTGGACCAGCTGTTGCTGCGCAGGGTGCCGCTGTACTGGTGGGACCCGCGCTACAACCAACCCGCCCAGCCGGTCGTCGGGGTCAACTGGTGGGAGGCGGTGGCGTACTGCCGCTGGCTGACCAAGCGGCTGCACGAGCGCGGGGTGCTGGACGCGGACAGCTACGCGCACCTGCCCACGGAGGCGGAGTGGGAGTGCTCCTGCGTGGGCGGGGCGGAGTCGGTGCCCTACCCGTGGGGGACCCGGTGGGAGGACGGCATGGCCCACGTGCGGACCGAGCGGGGCTGGACCCAGCGCTCGGTGCCGGTGGGCCTGTTCCCGTGGGCGGCCCGGGAGGGCGGGCCCCAGGACATGATCGGCAACGTGTGGGAGTGGACCCGGTCGCTGGCCTGGCCGTACGACGACACCCGGCCGGGCCGCGAGGACATCGGGGCCCTGGGCGACCGGATCGTGCGCGGCGGCTCGTGGTTCTCGCGGGAGCCGCTGGCCCGCCGGATCCAGTTCCGCTCGTACGACCCGCCGCAGAACGCGTACGTGGACCTGGGCTTCCGGGTCGCGTTCTACACGCGGTAGCTCAGTCCCGTTCGGGGCCGGCCGCCACGAGGCCGGCCACCACGGAGCGGGCCAGGTCGTCCAGGTGGGCCGCCGGGACCTCGTCGCGGACCACGACCTGGCGCCAGTACAGCGGGCCGATCGCCAGGTCGAGCGCCCGCCCGGCGTCCACGCCGCAGGGCAGCTCGCCCCGGGCCACCGCCTCCGAGACGATGCCCTCGGCCATCCTGCGCTCCCCGTCGAGCAGGGCCCCGCGCACGGCGTCGGCGATCTCGGGGTTGCGCGCCGCCTCCACCAGCAGGTCGGGGATGACCGCCGAGGCCACCGGGTGCCGCAGCACGTGTGACATCACCTCCAGCAGGGCCCGTACGTCCCCGTACAGGGTGCCCGTCGCCGGAACCGGCAGGCCCTCCGCCGCGAAGGCGCCCACCAGGTCCAGGACCAGGTGGAGCTTGGACTTCCACCGCCGGTAGACGGCCGTCTTCCCGACGCCCGCCCGCCGGGCGATCCCCTCGATCGACATCCGTGCGAAGCCGACCGCGGCCAGCTCCTCCACGACCGCCGCCCGGATGGCCTCGGTGACGTCCTCGCGCAGGACGGCGGCGCCGGCGGGGGTCCGGCGGGCGGGGGCGGGAGAAGGGGAGGGGTTGGTGGTCATGCACAGAGCATAGCCGCGGCCCGTCACGACGATACGGTTGCGTTCCGACGCGACGCGCCCTAACCTCGCCGTAGCGACGATGCGGACCCGTCCCATCGCCGTCCCGGCCGACCGCCGGGGCGCGCCCCCAGCCGAAAGCGACGACCGTGACCACCACCCCCGCAGAACTGGCGGCAGCCCACGGGCTGACCGTCAGCGGCGCCCGCCCCTCGCTCCCCGGCTATGTGCGCGGGCTCTGGGGCCGCCGCCACTTCGTGACCGCGTACGCCACCGCCCGGATGCACGCCACGTACAGCACGGCCAAGCTCGGCCAGGTCTGGCACCTGGTGACGCCGCTGCTCAACGCGGCCGTCTACTACTTCATCTTCGGCATCGTCATGCACGCCAGCCACGGTGTGCCCGACTACCTGCCGTTCCTGATCACCGGTGTCTTCGTCTGGGACTTCATCGGCAGCTCCGTCAACGCGGGCACCCGCGCCGTCCACGGCAACCTCGGCCTGGTGCGCGCCCTGCACTTCCCGCGCGCCAGCCTGCCCATCTCCACCGTCGTCCAGCTCTTCCAGCAGCTGCTCGTCAGCATGGGCGCGCTCGTCCTCCTGCTGCTCGCCTTCGGGCAGACCCCGGACCCGAGCTGGCTGCTGGCCGCGCCGACCCTGCTGCTGATGGCCGTCTTCTGCGCCGGCTGCGCCATGGTGATGGCCCGCATCGGCAGCAAGAACCCGGACGTCAGCCAGCTGATGCCGTTCGTCCTGCGGACCTGGATGTACTCCTCGGGCGTCATGTGGTCCATCGACCGGATGCTCACCAAGGACGACCTGCCGCACTGGGTCATGACCGCGCTCAAGCTCAACCCCGCGGCCGTCTACATCGACCTGATGCGGTACGCGCTGATCGACGGCTTCAACCCGCACGCACTGCCCCGGCACGTGTGGGCCGTCGCCATCGGCTGGGCGCTGCTCGCCGGAGTCGGCGGTTTCATCTACTTCTGGAAGGCTGAAGAGGAGTACGGCCGTGGCTGACACCGCAACGTCCACCGCAACGGCAACCGCAACGGCAACCCGCATGCCGTCCGGGGCGGTTCCCGCCGCCCGGGTCCCCACCGTCATCGCCGACGAGGTCCACGTCGTCTACACGGTGCACGGCGCCGGCTCGCGCAAGGGCACCGCGACCGCCGCCCTGAGCCGGATCTTCTCCCGCAAGCCCGCCCCGGGCGTCCGCGAGGTGCACGCCGTCAGGGGTGTCGGCTTCACCGCGTACAAGGGCGAGGCCATCGGCCTCATCGGCAGCAACGGATCGGGCAAGTCCACCCTGCTCAAGGCCATCGCCGGCCTCCAGCCCGTGACCCGCGGCAGGATCTACTCCCACGGCCAGCCCTCCCTGCTGGGCGTGAACGCCGCCCTGATGAACGACCTGACCGGCGAGCGCAACGTCGTCCTCGGCGGCCTCGCGATGGGCATGTCCAAACAGCAGATCCGCGAGCGCTACCAGGACATCGTCGACTTCTCCGGCATCAACGAGAAGGGCGACTTCATCACCCTGCCGATGCGGACGTACTCCTCGGGCATGGGCGCCCGGCTGCGCTTCTCCATCGCCGCCGCCAAGGACCACGACGTCCTGATGATCGACGAGGCCCTCGCCACCGGCGACGCCGCCTTCCAGCGCCGCAGCCAGGCCCGCATCGAGGAACTCCGCGCCCAGGCGGGCACGGTCTTCCTGGTCAGCCACAGCATCGGCACGGTCCGCGAAACGTGCGACCGCGCCATCTGGCTGGAGTCGGGCACCCTCCGCATGGACGGCCCCTCTGCCGAGGTCTGCGACGCGTACGAGGCCTTCACGCGCGGCTGACAGGGCGCGGCGCCGTCACGAGGGGCGTGGCCGCGCCGCCCTGGGTAACGTGGGTAGTGCACCACGCCGGACGGGAAGCGGCCCTGTCGCCGCCCGTCGTCGCCGCCGCGCGCAGACCGGGCCGCCGGCAGCTCACCGAGCATGCCGGAGCCGGCCGTCTCCGGGCGCCGTGCGCCCGCGCAGGCCCGGCGGCCGCGGTGTCACCGTCCGGCTGTCGGCTGCGGCTCCCCCCTGCAAGGAGGCCGGTGCACCATGTCCAGACCGCCACCACCGCCACCGCCGCCGCCCGATCCCTTCCCCCGGTGGGGACAGCCCGGACAGCCCGGCCAGCCGGGACAGCCCGGGCCGCCCGGGCCGCAGACGCCGCGCAAGAAGAGGCTGCGGACCATCCTGGCGCTCCTCGTCCTCGGCGTGGCCGCCGTGCTCGCGCTGGTCTTCTTCGGAGTGCTGGACGAGGGTCCCCAGCGCGACTCCGGCGGTCACGTCACCGAAGAGGGCTCCAGCGATACGGAAGACGTCCGCAAGGGGGACTGCTTCACCACGGACGACGATCTGACCGCGAAGAAGGACGAACAAGCCGCCGTGTCGGTGCGCGTGGTCCCCTGCGACCAGCCCCACGAGGGGGAGGTGTACGCCGTCTTCGCGCTGGCGGACGGTCCGTACCCCGGCAAGGAGAAGATCGTTCGGATGGCCGACGAGAAGTGCGGCAGCGCCGCGCTCACCGCCTACGCGGGCGACGCCGCCAAGCTCCCCCGGAAGATGACGCCGATCTACAACTATCCGCAGTCCTCCACCTGGGACCTCGGCGAGCGCAACGTCATCTGCTTCCTGGGCGACCCCACCGGTTCGAGCACCGGCTCGGTCCGCGCTCCCGGTTCCTGAGCCCGGTTCCCGAGCCCGGCTCCCGACTGCCGGATCCCTGCATGCCGAAGGGCGGCCCGGGATCCGAGATCCCGGGCCGCCCTTCACCCGTCAACGCCCCGCAGGGTCAGCTGTGCGCGCGCAGCAGCGAGCGCATCGTCCGCATCGCCACGGACAGGTTCGCCAGGTCGAAGTCGTCCGAGCCCCGGATCTCGTCCAGGGTCGTCCGGGCCCGGCTGATGATCGCCGCGTTCTTCTCCTCCCACGCCTTGAAGCGCTGCTCGGGAGTGGAGTCGCCGTTGCCCACCGCCAGCACGTCGGCGGTCAGCGCGGCGTGCGCCGCGAACAGGTCCTCGCGGATGGAGGCGCGGGCCATGGACTGCCAGCGGTCGGCCCGCGGCAGCTCGATGATGCGGTCCATCAGCTGGGTGATGTCCAGGCGGTCGGCGAGGTCGTAGTACACCTCGGCGACGTCCAGCGGGTCCACGCCGGTGCGGTCCGCGATCGCGACGATGTCGAGCGTCGGGAAGGCCGAGGAGAATCCGGCGACCCTGGCCGCCAGCTCGTCCGGCACGCCCTCCTCGGCCAGCTCGTCCACGATCGACTGGTACCACTCCAGGTCCGCGCCGCGCACCAGCTTGGGCAGCTCGTCCCAGACCTGGCGCACCCGCTCACCGAAGAGCTCGATCGTCTCGGTGATCTGCAGCGGCTGCGGCCGGTTGTTCAGCAGCCAGCGGGTGCCGCGCTCGACCAGGCGCCGCGAGTGCAGGCGCACCCGGGTCTGGACGTCGGCCGCGACGCGGTTGTCCAGGTCCTCGACCGCGTCCCACACCTCGGCCAGCCCGAAGATCTCGCGGGCCGCGAGCTGCGCCCGGACGATCTCCTCGACCGAGGCTCCGGTCTCCTCCCGCAGACGGTGCAGGAAGGTCGAACCGCCGGTGTTGACGGTGTCGTTGACCAGGACGGTGGTGATGATCTCGCGGCGCAGCGCGTGCGCGTCGATCTGGTCCGCGAACTTCGCGCCCAGCGCCGCCGGGAAGTACGCGTGCAGCAGGCGGCGCAGGTACGGGTCGTCCGGGAGCACGGTGGCGATGAGGTCGTCCGCCACCGTGATCTTGGTGTAGGCCAGCAGGACGGCGAGCTCCGGCTGGGTCAGGCCCCTGCCGTTGTTCAGCAGCTCGCGGATCTGCCGGTCGGTGGGCAGGAACTCCAGGCTCCGGTTCAGCAGGCCGTCGCCCTCCAGGCGGCGCATGAAGCGCTGCTGGGCGTGGAGCAGGCTGGGGGCCTGGGCCGCACCGTTGGCCAGGGCCACGTTCTGCGCGTAGTTGTTGCGCAGCACGAGCCTGCCGACCTCGTCGGTCATCTCGGCCAGCAGCTTGTTGCGCTGCTTGACGGTCATGTCGCCGTCGGCGACGACCGCGTTGAGCAGGATCTTGATGTTCACCTCGTGGTCGGAGGTGTCCACGCCGGCGCTGTTGTCGATGGCGTCGGTGTTGACCTTGCCGCCCTCGCCGCCGGCGCCGATCCGGGCGAACTCGATGCGGCCGAGCTGGGTCAGGCCCAGGTTGCCGCCCTCGCCGATCACCTTGGCGCGGACGTCGCCGCCGTTGACGCGGATCGCGTCGTTGGCCTTGTCGCCGACGTCGCCGTGCGTCTCGGTCGCCGCCTTGACGTACGTACCGATGCCGCCGTTCCACAGCAGGTCCACGGGGGCCTGGAGGATGGCCTGCATCAGCTCGGCCGGGGTCATCTTGGTGACGCCCGCCTCGATGCCGAGGGCGGCCCGCACCTGCGCGTTGACCGGGATGGCCTTCGCGCTGCGCGGGTGGATCCCGCCGCCCGCGGAGAGCAGTTCGGTGTTGTAGTCGGCCCACGAGGAGCGCGGCAGCTCGAACAGGCGCCGGCGCTCGGCGTACGAGGTCGCCGCGTCCGGGGTCGGGTCGATGAAGATGTGCCGGTGGTCGAAGGCCGCGACCAGGCGGATGTGCTCGGAGAGCAGCATGCCGTTGCCGAACACGTCACCGGACATGTCGCCGACGCCGACGACGGTGAAGTCCTCGGTCTGGGTGTCGTGGCCGAGCTCGCGGAAGTGCCGCTTGACCGACTCCCAGGCACCGCGGGCGGTGATGCCCATGCCCTTGTGGTCGTAGCCGGCCGAGCCGCCCGACGCGAACGCGTCGCCCAGCCAGAAGCCGTACGCCTCCGCGACGCCGTTGGCAATGTCGGAGAAGGTCGCGGTGCCCTTGTCGGCGGCGACGACGAGGTAGGTGTCGTCCTCGTCGTGGCGGACCACGTCCTTGGGGGGCACGACCTCGCCGCCGACCATGTTGTCGGTGATGTCGAGCAGCGCGGAGATGAAGATCTTGTACGAGGCGATGCCCTCGGCGAGCCAGGCGTCGCGGTCCACCGACGGGTCCGGCAGGTTCTTGGCGACGAAGCCGCCCTTGGCGCCGACGGGCACGATGACGGTGTTCTTGACCATCTGCGCCTTGACCAGGCCGAGGATCTCCGTACGGAAGTCCTCGCGGCGGTCGGACCAGCGCAGGCCGCCTCGGGCGACCTTGCCGAAGCGCAGGTGGACGCCCTCGACGCGCGGGGAGTACACCCAGATCTCGAAGGCCGGGCGCGGCGCGGGCAGTTCCGGGATCGCCTGCGGGTCGAACTTCATCGACACGTAGGCGTGCTGCTCGCCCGCGGCGTTCAGCTGGAAGAAGTTGGTGCGCAGCGTCGCCTTGATGAGGGTGAGGAAGGAGCGCAGGATCCGGTCCTCGTCGAGCGAGGCGACCTGGTCGAGCGCGCCGTCCAGCTCCTCCAGCATGGCGTCGATGAGCTCGGTGCCGGCGGCCTGGCGGTGGGGCGAGAGGCGGGCCTCGAACAGCGACACCAGCAGCCGGGTGGTGTGGACGTTGTTGCGGAGGGTGTCCTCCATGTAGTCCTGGCTGAAGTTCACGCCGGCCTGGCGCAGGTACTTGGCGTACGCGCGCAGCACCACGGCCTGGCGCCAGGTGAGCCCGGCGCTCAGGACCAGGGTGTTGAAGTTGTCGTTCTCGGCGTCGCCCCGCCAGACCGCGGCGAAGGCGTCCTGGAAGCGCTCGCGGGCGTCGTCGCCGAGGTAGTGGTCGCCGGCGGCGGTCAGCGGCATCCGCAGGCCGAAGTCGTAGATCCAGGCGTTGGTGCGGTCGCTGCGGCGCAGCTCGTACGGGCGCTCGTCGGTGACCTCGACGCCCAGGCGCTGGAGCACCGGCAGGACCGCGGACAGCGAGACCTGCTCACCGGTGCGGTAGATCTTGAACCGGCGCTCGCCCGGGCCCGCGCCGACCGGCTCGTACAGGGAGAGCGCGAAGTCGCCCTCGCCGGCGGAGAGCCGCTCCAGGTGGCACAGGTCGGCCACGGCCGCGCGCGGCGAGTGGTCGGCCTTGTAGCCCTCGGCGAAGGCGGTGCCGTACTTGCGCAGCAGTTCGGCGGCGCGCTCCTCGCCGAGCTCGGCGACCAGGGCCTCGCCGAAGCCGTCGGCCCAGGAGCGGGCGGCCTCGACCAGGCGGGTCTCGACGCGCTCGACGTCGGCGTCGGTCAGCGCGGGCAGCTCGGTGCCCTGCGGGACGCGGACGACGAAGTGGATGCGGGAGAGGATCGACTCGGTGTTCCAGGCGGTGAAGTCGACGCTGATGCCGCCGAGCTCCTCCTTCAGGATGTCCATCAGCCGCAGCCGGACACCGGTGGTGAACCGGTCGCGCGGCAGGTAGACGAGGGCCGAGTAGTAGCGCCCGTACTCGTCCTGGCGCAGGTACAGCCGCAGCTTGCGGCGCTCCTGGAGGTACAGGACGGAGGTGGCGATCTCGCGGAGCTTGTCGACCGGGGTCTGGAACAGCTCGTCGCGGGGGTAGGTCTCCAGGATCTGCAGCAGGTCGCGGCCGTCGTGGCTGCTCGGGGCGAACCCGGCGCCTTCGAGGACCTCGGCGACCTTGCGGCGGATGACCGGGACGCGGCGCACGGACTCGGTGTACGCGGCGGAGGAGAACAGGCCGAGGAAGCGGCGCTCGCCCACGACGTTGCCGTCGGCGTCGAACTTCTTCACGCCGACGTAGTCGAGGTACGAGGGGCGGTGCACGGTGGAGCGGCTGTTGGCCTTGGTCAGCACCAGCAGGCGGTGCTCGCGGGCCTTGGCGCGGGCGTCGGCCGGCAGCCGGTTGAAGGACGGCGAGACCGGGTGGCCGTCGTCCTTGCCGCTGTGGTGCGGGTCGGAGCGCAGGATGCCGAGGCCGGTGCCGGGGACGGCCGCCAGCGAGTCGTCGACGAGGTTGTACTCGCGGTAGCCGAGGAAGGTGAAGTGGTCGTCGGAGAGCCAGCGCAGCAGCTCACGGGCCTCTTCGAGCTCGTACTCGCGCAGGTCCGGGGCGACCGGCTCGTCGGGCAGGGCGTCGGCGATGCGCAGCGCGGCGTCGCGCATCTTCTCCCAGTCCTCGACGGCCTCGCGCACGTCGGACAGGACGCGCTGGAGGTCGGCGGTGATCTGCTTGAGGTCGGCGCGGTCGGTCTCGCGGTCGATCTCGACGTGGATCCAGGACTCGACGAGGGAGTCGTGGGGGCGCGCGGTGCGGGGGCCGTGGGCGTCGCAGTCGGGGCCGAGGATCTCGATCAGCTTGCCGGTGATGTCGCGGCGGACGACGACCTGGGGGTGGATCACGACGTGGATGCCGCGGCCCTGGCGCGAGAGCTCGTTGGTGACGGAGTCGACGAGGAACGGCATGTCGTCGGTGACGACCTCGACCACCGAGTGGCTGGAGGTCCAGCCGTTCTCCTCGACCGTGGGGGTGTGCACGCGGACGTTCGCGGTGCCCTGCGGGCGCTTCTCGGCCAGCCGGTAGTGGGAGAGCGCGGCCCCGAACACGTCGACCGGGTCCCGGTCCAACAGGTCCTCGGGTGCGGTGTGCAGGTAGTAGCGCTGGAGGTAGGAGAGAGTCGTGTCCCGGTCGGGACGCTCCCCCTGCTCGGACCCAGTCGGAAGTAGCCCCCCGGCCGGGCTGTTCTCAGCTACCCGGGCCGCCCTCGTGAGCAGCTCGGCCTTTGCTTCGTCCAGCTTGGTCTGCATGTCCTCTGGCTCCTGTCGCGCGCCATTGCGTGACGTAGGTGAAGGAAGGAATGACGTAGCGCCGCCAGGCGGGGTGTCCGTCCGGAATCGGCGCCGTGCCGTGGTGAGAGCCGGCCGGGAGGGAACAGGCCATGATCGGCACGGACTCCCGGGGGCAGGGATCAGCGAAGGCCCGGGCACGGTCGTGCGCCGGGCGCTGGCCGGAGGCTGCGGTGCCTCCGATGACTATCGCGCTGATCACGGGTACCAGGCTATCTCGCCGCACCCCCTGTCCGTCACGCACCAGATCTGTACAAAAGCAGGTCCTGAACTTTGACGTAGTGCGCAGTGACGCGGGCGGGTTCGTGCAAGTACTTATTCGGCCAGACGACGAGCAGTGAGTACGGCCTCTGCCAGCGTGTCGACGACGTCGACACCCGCCGATTCCAGACTGCGTCGGCTGTGCGAACCACCCGTGTAGAGGACGGCTCTCGCACCTACGTGCGCAGCGGCCAGCGCGTCGTCGACGGCGTCGCCGATCAGGATCGTGCGTCCGGCCGACACCCCGCTGTCGGCCAGTGCGGCCATGTGGCGGACGAGGTGTCCGGCCTTGGAGGTGTGCGAGGGGCCGACCCGTCCGTCGACGCGCAGGAAATGCCGCTCGATTCCGTGCGCCTGGACCAGCGGCAGGAGCTTCTCGTGGGGCGCGAGGGACAGCAGGGACTGGGTGAGCCCTTCCGCCTGCCAGTCGTGCAGCAGTTCCCGGGCGCCTTCGGTGAGCCCGGCCTCATCGGCGGCGGCCCAGTAGTACCGGTGGAAGGTGTCGTCCATGACGGCCCATTCCGCCTCGGTGGGCAGCCGGCCCATCAGCCGCTCGTAGAACTTCGGCACCGGCACGACGTACAGGTCGCGGTACTGCTCCAGCGTGACCGGCGCGAAGCCGAACTCGGCGAAGGAGGCGTTCGTCGCGGCGAGGACCGCGTCGATGTCGTGCAGCAGGGTGCCGTTCCAGTCCCAGACTATGTGGACCGGCGCGGAGGGGTTGCCGGGGCGGGTGGCGGTGGCCGGGATACTCACTTCAGCAGCCCCGGAATCTCCTGGACGCCGAACCAGAGCAGCTCGTGGTCCTCGGCGCCGTCCACCGTGAACCGGGCGTCGTCGTCGCCGCCGTCGGCGGCGGGGACGGCGGCAGCGGCGGCGCTGACGTCGTCCTCGGCGTCCTCGGCGTCCACGTGGACGGCGGCGGCCACGGCGAGCCGCACCGCGCCGGCCAGGGTCACCTGGCCGAGGGTGGCCTCGTCGAGCCCGGGGGTGGCGGTGGCGGCCTTGTCGTCGACGTCGACGGCGACCACGACCCGCTTGCGGGGGGCGGCCGGGTCCTCGGACAGCATCCGCAGGGAGGCGGCCGCGGCCCGGCTCAGGGCGGCGTACTCCAGCTCCTCGATGTCGTCCGAGACGTACCACTCGCGCAGGCCGGGCGTGACCGCGTACGCACGCAGCGGGGCGGGGCCCAGCTCACCCGCCTGGTGCGCCTCGGCGAGCCCGGGGAGGGTCAGGGGGACGTACACGCGCATGGCCGGCTGCTTTCGGTAGTCGTCAAACGCCCTCAGGATACGGCTGTACGGGCTTTTGCGGCGGCGGCCGTCCCCTTTCGGGCTGCTGCCTCGCGGCGCGGCCGCGTCCACCCCGGACACCACGGCGCGCACCGGGAGCCGGGGGACGGGCCCGGCGGGGCACTCGGATAGGTGAACGCGGCCCGCTCCCGGCGGGCCCCGCCGGGACCGTTGCGGAGGGTGAGCGGGGCCCGTAGAAGATCCCCTACCAAGTTACCGCCCGGTACCACTCGGGCCCGGACTTCTCGGGGACGACCGCCATGACCAGGAACACCGCCCGGCCCCCCGGCCGCCACGACCAGCGCCGCCCGTGCGGCCCCCGCCGGCCGCGCGGCCCGCACGACTGGTTCGCGCAGCGGCTGCTCGCGGTGGTCAGCGGCCAGCGGCCGGTGCACTCCCTGCTCGGCCTCACCGTGGGTCCGGCCTACGACCAGCTGGTCACCCTGGCCACCACCGGCCTCGCCCACGGCCCCGGGCGCGAACGCCTGCGCCCGGTCCTGCGGCACTGCGGGCGCTTCCACCCCGGCCCGGGCGTCATCGAGGCCTTCGCCCGCATCGCGACGGGCGACCGCGTCTCGGCGATGGCCTTCCGCCTCGAACAGGGCCCGGACCTGCGCTGGCGCTGCGCGGCCGTCGAAATGGGGCCCCTGCCGTGACCACGGCATCCGCCTACCGGCTGGTCCACCAGGCGGCCCCGGTGCCGGTGGCCGTGGTCACGAGGGTGATGAGCCAGACGGGGAACCGCTGGATGACGACGTGCAGCCCGCCGCAGCGGAGCTCGAACTGCGGCTGCGTTCGCCGGTCCTCAACTCGCTTGTCCATGGCTCCAGTCAAGCACCGGTCCGGCCCCTGCCGTCATGAGCCGCATCTGTACAAAAAGCGGGGGCCGACTTCGACTCCGTGCACAGCGCGCCACTTCCCCCGCGGGTGCCGGGAGCCGTCTCGGGCAGGCTACGGCCCGCACCGCCCCCGGCGCAGGGGCCGGACGCGCGGGTGGCCCGTGGCCGATTCCCGCCCCTGCTGCGGCAGGTGGCCCGTGGCCGGTTCCCGCCCCTCCTGCGCGCACGCACCCAGCCGGATGTTCATTGGTCAGACAGACGGCCGCCCGGTCGTCCGGGAACGCGGTCGCTCGTTCCTTGAGGTACCGCCGGACCC